>JAICWQ010000122.1 GCA_025934755.1 Chthoniobacterales bacterium
AGTCGCCCCCGCTCACCTGGGACTGGAGCGAGTAACAACAATCTTGAATGCAGTCTGCATTCAAGTCACCCAAGCGCACCTGGGGCTGGACCGGGCGTCAATAATCTTGAATGCACGTTGCATTCAAGATTTGCCGGCGGCTCCGATCATCCCCCGACGCAGCCGGCGGTTCCGGCGGTTCAGGACGAGATCGATCGAACCCTGCGGCACGAGCTGGCGCATTTGCTCGCGCAATGGCGGGCCGGACGACGCAGAATCGCGCCGCATGGCGAGGAATGGCGACAAGCGTGTTGCGATTTAGGAATCGGCGGCGAAGCGCGTTGCCATAATCTGCCGTTCGCGGCGAAAATCTACGCGGTGCGATATGTTTACACCTGCCCGAACTGCAAAGAAAAATTTCCGCGCGTGCGCCGGATCCATCGTGCGATCGCCTGTCTTGCTTGTTGCCGAAAACACAATGGCGGAGGATTCGATCCGCGATTTCGGCTTAAATTGATTCGGTAGGGACGCCGCGCTGCGGCGTCCGCGGACATCGCAGCGCGATGTCCCTACCCCTTTTGTCATGTCGAGGAAGATGGCCTGCCGCGCCGCGGGTTTATGCGAAGGCCGGACATATCTCTGAATGTTTCCACGATGACTAGCGGATCTAAACCGAAATAGTCAGAGATTCTTCGACTCCGGTCAGAATGAGAAAAGGAAACAAAGCGCCCGCCCCTACACTTCAGCGCGCTCATCCTTCTCTCCCTTGGCCGCTTTTTGTCCGCGAAGTTTTGCCTGGATGAAGTTGTCGATTTTGCCGTCCATGACTTCCTGGACGTTGCTGGTCTCGGCGCCGGTCCGGTGGTCCTTGACCATTTGATACGGCTGAAAAACATAGGAACGAATCTGATTGCCCCACGCGATCTCGCCTTTCTCGCCGTATTGCCGATCGATCTCGGCGCGTTTTTTGTCCTGGTCGATTTGGTAAAGTTTCGCTTTTAACATTTTGAGCGCGAGCTCGCGGTTGCGGCCCTGGCTGCGCTCGGCCTGACAGGCGACGACGATGCCGGTCGGCTTGTGCAAAATACGCACGGCGGTTTCCACTTTGTTCACGTTCTGGCCGCCTTTGCCGCCGCTCCGGAAAGTGTCGATCTCGAGATCGGCCGGATTGACTTCGATCGGCGCGGTGTCGGCGATTTCGGGAACAACATCGACACTGGCGAATGAAGTGTGCCGGCGTTTATTGGCGTCGAACGGCGAAATCCGGACCAGCCGATGCACGCCGCGCTCGGTTTGGAGATAACCGTAAGCGTATTCGCCGGTCACGAGTAGCGTCACCGATTTGATCCCGACTTCTTCGCCGGTTTGAACATCGACAATTTGCGATTTCAAACCGCCACGCTCGAGCCAGCGCTGATACATGCGCAGGAGCATGTCGGCCCAATCGCAAGATTCGGTGCCGCCGGCGCCGGAATGAATGGTAAGGAACGCGTTGTTGCGATCGCTTTCGCCGGAAAGAAACTGGCGCAGCTCGAATTCCTCGAGCTTGTGGATCAGACGATCATGCTCGGTCGCAACTTCGCGTTCGGCCTGCGCGCGATGAGCGTCGTTTTTCTCTTCGGCGGCGAGTTGATGAAGGGCGTCGAAATCTTCGATCTCGCGTTCGAGTTCACGGAAGGGATTGATCAACGATCGCAGACGCGAGACTTCATCGACATCGGTTTGGGCGCGCTCGCGGTTGTTCCAAAAATCGGGCGCCGCCATCCGCGCTTCGAGCGCGGTCAGTTTTTCCTGCAATTTGGGCAGGTCAAAGAAACCTCCGCAGCTCGCGCGCGCGCGATTTCAAATCCTCGGCGTCAACGGTGGCTTCAGTAGGCATGGGGAGAAAGATAGTGTGAAGCAAGTTGGATGCAAAGGTAGGGGCGATTGGGCTCAATCGCCCGCGGGCCGTTGGGGGCAACGGCCCCTACCTCAAATTCGAATCCGAACATCTAATCTCGAAACAAGCCAGAATAATCAAATCTCAAACCCGAAACGCGCGACTGCTTTGAACATTCGAGTTTGAAAAATTGTTTCGGAATTCGGATTTCGAGTTTGGAGCCCGCGGGCCGTTGGGGGCAACGGCCCCTACCTCAAATTCGAAATCGGAATATCGAATCTCGAAACAAGATTTCGAGTTTGTATTTTCCCGGCGATTTTATCGCCGCGCTGAATCTTTGCGCTTGTCCGCCTGGGCCGCGGCGGATTCGATCCGAAACACAGTTTCGCCGTCCTTCATCAAATCGAGCCGGTCGCGGGCGATTGTTTCCAGATAAACCGGATCGGTTTTGAGCAGATTCACTTCGCGGGTCTGCCTGGAGAGGGAGGCCTGTTGTTGGTCGCGTTGCTGCTGGAGCTTGTCGATATCGGCCTGACCGATTTTCAATTTCTTATACGGCGGCACGAACAGACTCACGATGACGAGCCAGAAGGCGAGAAAAAGAAGAGTCAGAAGGACACGATTCCAACGCTGCCAAACGGTAGCTTCACGTCGCGCCCGGAAATCCGTGTAATCCACTTTCAGCGGATATTACCGCCGTAAATTGTTTTGTCACCAAGTTCTTCGGCAATTTGGACGCGGCGGACAACAGCTCCGTAAGAGCGACATCTTTATAGACTTCGATCACTCAAAAGCGCGAAGCTCCGCAGGATCGGCAATAATTTCGGTCGATTGAAGTGCCGCTCCTCTCGAGTTCGGGGGAGGCGAGCAGGCAGAGCTACAAACTTGTCGCGCCTACTGCGCTACGAGATGAGTCTGGCTGATTGTAAGCGGAAAAAAATGGACGACACCAGCTTTCGCCAAGGCTACGGCTTGGCAAGCGGAGGTCGTCCCTCCAAATCATTTCAACCCGTACTCTGCTTTGTCGCCCAGTTCTTCAGCGATCCGCAAAAGCTGATTGTACTTGGCGACGCGATCGGTCCGGCAAAGCGAACCGGTCTTGATCTGGCCGGCATTGGTCGCGACCGCGATGTCAGAAATCGTGGTGTCTTCGGTTTCGCCCGAACGATGACTGATCACCGAGGTGTAGTTATTTTTCTTGGCGAGATCGATCGTCGCCAAAGTTTCGGTGAGGGTGCCAATCTGATTGACCTTGATCAAAATCGAATTGGCGACGTGCTCTTTAATTCCTTTTTCCAAAAATTTCACGTTGGTGACAAACAAATCGTCGCCGACGAGCTGGATTTGGCTGCCAAGCCGCGCCGTCAATTTCTTCCAGCCGTCCCAATCGTTCTCGGCGCAGCCGTCCTCAATCGAGACAATCGGAAAACGTCCGCAAAGATCGGCGTAATAGACGATCAATTCTTCGGCGGTGCGTTTGAAGCCGCCGGATTTTTTGAAGACGTAGACATTTTCGTTCTTATCGAAAAACTCGGACGCGGCGACATCCAGTGCGATGAAAATCTGCTCGCCGGCTTTGTAACCGGCTTTCTCGATCGCGGTAATGATCGATTCCAGCGCGTCATCCGCTGATTTCAATTGCGGCGCGAAACCGCCCTCGTCGCCGACGTTGGTGGAAAGTCCGCGATCTTTGAGCACGCTTTTGAGCGCGTGAAAAACTTCGGCGCCATAACGCACGCCTTCGGCGAAGGTCGGCGCGCCGCGGGGCATGATCATGAATTCCTGGAAATCGATTGGCGCATCCGAATGGGCGCCGGCGTTGAGAATGTTCATCATCGGGACCGGAAGGACCCGGGCCTGGTCGCCTCCAAGATAACGAAACAGCGGTTTGTTTTCCGCTGTCGCTGCGGCGTGCGACACGGCAAGGGACACGCCGAGCAGAGCATTGGCGCCGAGATTCTTTTTGTTCGGGGACCCATCGAGCTCGATCAGTTTGTGATCGATCTTCGCCTGCTCGCGCGCGTCCATTCCTTTAATCGCGCTCGCAATTTTCCCGTTCACGTTTGCGACAGCGTTGAGGACGCCCTTTCCGCCGTGGCGCTTTTTATCGTCGTCTCGCAATTCCCAGGCTTCATGCTCGCCGGTGCTGGCTCCGCTGGGGACCACTGCCCGGCCAAGGGCGCCTCCTTCAAGCCGGACATCGACTTCGACGGTGGGATTACCGCGCGAATCGAGTATTTCGCGCGCGCGAATGTTTATAATGGATGTCGTCGCCATTGGACTGCCTCCAACCAATTGGAAATTGGAAATTGACAATTGGCAATCACACATTGCGCCCCCTAACACCCCTGGCGCAATCTGCGATTCTTGCTGGCAATCTGCCGGAGTGTGCGTACGCTGGCGGCTCATGAGGCGTGTCAGGCGGTTTCTTGCCACTGGATTCTTGCTGATCTGTTGCGGGATGATCGGCGCCGAGCAGAGACATTTGCCGGCCGATCAAATGGCCAAGGCGATCCGGCTCGATTCGATCAGTATTCCAAGTCCGGGCGAACTTTTTGCCGCGCTGGAAAAACCGGGCAAACCGAACTGGGTGGGTCAAATGCGCGGACCGGTGGGGATGAGTTATAATAACCGGGCCCAAATCGCGCTAAATCTGGGGAGTCTGATCGCGGACGGATTTATCGCCGTCGAAGCGAAAGACAGTCAGCAGGTCAAAAACATCGGCACCGACATCATTAAAATGGCGAAAGCGCTGGGGGTTAGCGAGAACGTGCTGAGCCGCGGCAACAGCATCAACGAGTTCGCGGAGAATGACGAATGGGACGCGCTCCAGGAAGAACTCGAAGCCACCCAAAATGAAGTGAAAGCGTCGATGCAAACGCACCGCGATCAGGACCTGGTGATTTTGGTCAGTGTCGGGGGATGGATTCGCGGCACGCAGGTTGTGAGCGCATCGGTGTTGCAGAATTACGACGAACGGGCCGCGAAAGTTTTGCGTCAGCCCGGATTGGTGAGCTTCATTCAATCCAAGATGAACGACGTCTCCCCGGAAATGCGAAACGATCCTCTGGTAAAAGATGTAAGCAGCGAGCTGCCGGAGATTGAAAAACTGGTGTCATTCCCGCCGGGGAAATCGCCGAGTCCCGACGACGTGAAAAAGGTCAACGAAGCCGTGGGCAAGATCATGACCCAGATTCAGACCAAAGAGGCAAAATGAAATTTTTGGTATCGATCTTCGCGGCCACGCTCGTGGCGGCAACGACTGCATTTGCGCAGCCGGAGAGCGATACCGAAGTCAACGCGCACAAGGCGGCGCTCGATCTGGCAGGCGCGTTTTCCAACGAAGGATTCAAGATTCGCGACGGGCATTGGGCCGGGACAATCAAGCCGCACGATCATGCCTTGATCGCGGTAAACCTTTACGCCGGCAATCAATATTGGTTTTCGGTGGGCGCGACCGACGCCGCGAAAAAACTTGCAGTCAATGTTTACGACGAAACCGGAAAACTGGTCCAAACCGAGAGCTACAACGAAGGTGAAAAAGCAGCCGCCGGATTTTCACCGACCAGCAGCGGTCAATATTACGTGATGGTCGATCTGGTCGACGGAAACGAGAGCAGCGTTTGTTTGGTTTATTCCTACAAATAAAGCCATCCTGGATTCTCGATCCTCGATGCTCAATAGCTCTGTTGAAAAGCTGACAAACGAGCTTTAGTTGAAACTTACTATCCGCTGACCGTGCGGTTTAACGACGCCAGTGGCTTGTTAAAGGGGCCGTCAAAGTAGTAGCTTGTACCAGGAAAGCGCCATTAGGCGCGACCTGCCTATAGCCTCGAAAAAAAACAAAACCAAGCTCCATGGGAGCGGCATGGAAAAATCGAAGCTTCCGCTCGTGTCGCTCCTAACGGAGCTTGGTACGTTAAGGAGGAGTTTTGCTATAAGCAGATCGCGCCTAACGGCGCTTGCATGCTTGAGCACAGCCTTTCAAGACAGCCCCCGCGGGATGTAGGCTTTGACTCCGCCATCGGGCATCGAGTATCTAGAATCAGGTATCCAGATTCATGATTTCGCTACAGGTGTTTTACGAAGGCAACGTCCAGGGCGTCGGTTTTCGATGGACGATCCGCAATATCGCCAAGGGTTTTGACGTCATTGGCTGGGTCCGAAATCTCCCGGACGGACGGGTCGAGTTGCAGGTCGCGGGCAGTGAGAGCGAAGTGTTCGCGTTTGTGGATTCGGTCATGGAAAGCGAACTGCGTTCCCACATCGACAAACAAACCCGCGCCGCCCTGGCCGAACCGGTAAAAGCGCGCGGGTTCGACATCCGCCATGACTGACTCGTCGCCGCGAAGGTCCGAGCCGGCACGGCGTTCGGGTGACCCGGATTTGGCGGTCGCGGTCGAGGGACTGACCAAAGTTTTTCCGGTCCCGTTTCGCAAAAAATCGATCGTCGCCGTGCGCGCCTTGAATCTTCAAGTCGAAGCCGGCGAAGTTTACGGATTACTTGGCCCGAACGGCTCGGGCAAAAGCACGACCCTCAAAATCATTCTCGGGCTCATTTCCCCGAGCCGGGGACGAACTCAGATATTCGGACGCGACAGCTCCGAAGTCGCAACCCGGCAATCGGTCGGGTTTTTGCCCGAGAGCCCTTACTTCTACAAATTTCTCACCGGCGCGGAGACGCTTCGATTCTTCGGCAAGCTTTGCGGATTGCGCGGGACCAATTTGACGGAGCGAGTTCACGGACTGCTCGACCTCGTTGGACTGACCGGGGCCCGGAACCAGCGGCTGAGCACCTACTCCAAAGGAATGCTGCAACGAATCGGTTTGGCTCAGGCGTTGATCAACGAGCCGGCCCTGATCGTGCTGGACGAGCCAACTGCGGGCGTCGACCCCGCCGGTTCGCGCGACATTCGGAATCTCATCCTCGATCTCAAAAAACGCGGCGTGACCGTGCTGCTCTCTTCGCATCTCCTCGAGCAAGTTCAGGAAATTTGTGATCGCGTCGGCATTCTGGCCAAGGGCGAACTGGTCCGGGAAGGTCCGCTGGACGAATTGATCGCGATCGAAGACCGGACCGAAATCGTTTTGGAAAAAGCTTCTCCCAAACTCCTGAAGGAAATCGAGAAACTGGCAGCCAGGTCGAAGGCGAAAGTGATCGAACGCCGGACCTCAACCACTACGCTCGAGCGGCTGTTTCTCGAGGCGACGCAGGAATCGAAATCATCCGCTCACCACGCCGAATGACGCTCAATATTTTATGGGGCTCCGAACCTTTGGTGTCATTTCGCGTATTGGGCGGACTCCTTTTTCGTTAAAATGAGCGAGCGACTGCATCGCGCATTTTCTCCGGCGCGAATTTCCGCGATTGCCACAAACACGCTGACGGAACTGACGCGGCAAAGAGTTTTCTACGTCCTGCTCATTTTCGCGCTGGTTTTGATCGGGAGTTCGGTTTTCATGGCGCGATTCAGCTTCCAGCAGGAATTCCAGATCCTGAAGGACGTTTCACTGGGCGCAATGTCGATCTTCAGTTCGCTCCTTGCGATTGTCGCGACCGCGCGTCTCATTTCACAAGACGTCGAAGACCGGACCATCTATACAATCCTGGCGAAGCCGGTGCCGCGATTTGAATATGTGCTCGGCAAGTTGGCCGGGGTCATTCTGCTTCTTGCGATCAGCATCGCGGCGATGGGCGTCTTGTTTGCCGTTGTTTTTTATTTTCGCGAGCAAACGGTTCTAAACGAAACCGCGCGCGAAATGAATCGCGGGCCGCAGGAACAATTGAACGATGCCCTCAATGCGATCCGCGTTGCCGGCCTGAACGGCGACGTGTTTGCCGGCATCGCCGTGATTTTTTTGAAAGCGTGTCTCCTGGCGGCGTTGACCTTATTGGTATCGACCTTCGCGACGACAAACATTTTCACCATTGCAGTGATGGTCTTCGTTTACCTGATTGGGCACTTGGAGGCGACGGCCCGCGACTATTGGCTGCAACAACCGGGAGCCGGCTGGATCGCCCGTGGATTTCTCGCCCTGGTCGCGTTGATTTTTCCCGATCTGCAAGCGTTCAATTTAGTGGATGACATCGTCGCAGGCGTTGCCATCCCAGTCGCGATCTTCACAAAAACGGCGGTGCTCGGGATTTTTTACATCGTCATCTACACGGTGGCGGCGATTTTTGTGTTCTCCGGCAAAGAACTGTGAAAAGCGTTAAGCACCAAACTCCAATCGCCAGGGAAGCTTCAATTATTAAAGCGCCAATGCCTGAAGCTTCGAGCTTGGAATTTCCCTGGGGTTTGGGTTTTGGGACTTGGGATTTCCAATGAGAAAGTTGCTAGCCCTCGCGATCATTCTCGTTTTCGGCGCTTTGAAATTGCCGGCCGAACGGTCGCTGGCACTCGAACATAAGCAGCCGCGTCTCGGGGACCCCGCGTTGAGTCCGGACCTTCGCGAAAAAATCGGACAGCTCGGTTTCGTGGCGGCGCTGAGTGGATTCCGCGCGGTCCTGGCTGATTTTCTTTTTATCCAGGCGCACGTCGCCTGGGAGCGGACGGAATGGGGCCGGGTTTTGTTTTTATTCCGCCAGGTGACGACGTTGCAGCCGCACGTCCCATTGTTTTGGGACACGGCAGCGTGGCACATGGCCTGGAACGCCAGTGCCGCGGCGATCAACGATCCGTCGCAACCGCGGCTGGCTTTGCGGGTGAAAGCGCAACGCGAATACTTTGCGCTCGGAAAGGATTTCCTCGAACGCGGGATCAAAAACAATCCAACCAATCCGAAGCTCTACGAATCGATGGCAATGCTTTACCGGGACAAGTACAACGACCATGCGCGCGCGTCGGAATTTTATCGGAAAGCGGCGGACTGTCCGGGCGCGCCCAGCTACGACAAACGATTTTCGGCCTACGAACTATCGTATTGTGAAGGCTGGGAGCCGCAGGCCTACCTTCAATTGCGGCGGCTTTACGACGAAGGCGAACGCGAGCGTCTGCCGACATTGATTAAACGGCTGAAGTATCTCGAGGCGAAACTAAACGTTCCCAAGGACCAGCGAATTCCGGACTCGGAGCCGTTGAAGCGTTGAAGCGTTGCATCGTAGAAGCGTTAGCTACATCATACGGCTCCTTTGTTCGCTTTAACGCTTAAACCCTTCAACGTTTTCACGATCAGTGCGCTTCGCGATCATCAGTGACATTCATGCCAACCTCGAAGCCTTCGAGGCGGTGCTGGCCGATGCCCACGACAACAAGTGCACCCACTTTGTCTGCCTCGGTGATGTGGTCGGTTACAACGCGAATCCGCACGAGTGTGTTGCCCGCCTCCAGGAACTGGATTGTCCGATCGTCAAAGGCAATCACGACGAGCAGGCATCGCTGGTCGAATCGTCGCGCGACTTCAACGAAATGGCCGAGGCGGCGATTCAATGGACCCGCGACAATCTGGCGGATGAAGACAAGAATTGGCTTCGCGATCTGAAATTGCAGCGGCAGGTGCGCGATTTCACAATTGTGCATGCGACCCTCGATACGCCCGGACAATGGGGCTACGTCTTTAACAACCTCGACGCGGCGGCC
>JAICWQ010000171.1 GCA_025934755.1 Chthoniobacterales bacterium
AACTCCGCAAGGTGAAAGCGGAAATCTGAAACGCTGAAAGCTGAAACTGACGAAAAAGGGAACGGGCAAAGGCGGTCGGAGCAGCAAAGCCGCTAATGGGGAAGCGGGGAGCGGGAGCGGAAGAGGGAAGAGCGAAGAGGGAAGAGGCAAGCGCTTCCGCTTACTGCTCAATCACTCAACGCCTCAGCATCTCAACTTCTGTTAGAATTCGTAGATTATGGCTAAGCTGGCGTTGTGTTCGCGCAGGCAGGCTTCGTGATCGGCAACGTATCCGGTGGCAATGCCGAGCGTCGTGCCGACGCTGTGAAAATCGGTGCAGCCCAGATCGACGTATTGATATTGACCGCGCAAATGCCAGTGATCGGTCAGTTTATATTCCAAGCCGCCGCCAATCATCCAGCCCACTTGAGTGTCGCTGGTCCTGCCGCCCTCCTCGAAGAATAATCCTCGAAAGAACTGGTGTATTTCCTGGTCAAAATCGATATCGCCGATGGCAAGTCCACCCGTCACATAAGGCAACCAGCGACAAAAGGCATAGCCGATTCGTGGGCCTAACGTCGCAAGTTAATGGGTTTTGAACGACGTCGCCACATTGTAAACATCGCCCGTAGCCGGCACGGTGAAAGTTCCAGTGTTATCCGAATTGCGCAGCCAAAGATAACCGCCGGATGCTTCCAGACCGAGCACCCATTTATTCCATTGATAGTTATACCCGATCAGCCCACCTGCCTCCGCGCCGCTCGTGTCCAAATCGTTCGGGACACGCGGCTCGATAAAGTTTTTGTCAAAAGGATCTGACGGACTCGGCCCATTCCAGTCGCCGAACAAATCCAGATTGATATCGGTGGGAGCGAATTTATATCCGCCAAAACCGCCGAAGTAGAATCCAGTCCAGCTCGGACAGGCCGGCGGCGCCGGCGCAACCGCTTTCATTTCTTTGCCGGAAGGCAACGGTTCGGGGCCTGCGTAAGCAAGTCCGCCGAACAACGCGAGGATCGAAAAGGCCAAGGCGAATCGCGTCTTCATGGCCCGCTTTTATCTCCTCGCCGCGTTAGCGTCAACGCTGGAGAAGTGGCGAGTGACCAGCCTTCGCCAAGGCTAGGGCCTGGCAGGGGAACGGCGCGGAGTTGAGGTTGATGGTCGAGAGGCGAAGGAAAACTCACAGCTGAAACGCTGAAAGCTCGATTTTTACCCAAAATCGAAAAAGGAAAAACGGATCAAAGCTTGATTTTAATAATTCCTAACGAAAAGGAGCTCAAATCTCTTAGAGGTTTTCGGCCCTAAGGCCCTTCGGTCGGTGTTCCTTTTGGTTCAGTAATAGCCGCTTCCCCATAATGGTTGCCGATGCGTCCATCGCGGATGAAGTCGGCCATCATCTGGAAATAACCCGGGGCAAAGCGAGTGGAGACGCGTTCGCCTTTTGAGTTCAGCTCGTATTCAGTCATGCCGTGCTCGGCCCTCGGATAAACTGCGAGGGTGTAATTCTTCCCCTGCGCGATCAGCGATTTGATGCGGGTGGCGGTCTCGGCGCTGGGCGCTTCCAGATCGTCATCGCCAAGGATCCAGAGCTGCGGCGTGGTCGAGTCGCGCAAGGCCGGCATCGGTTCGTAGCGGAACGGGGTGTGAAAGTTGAACTTCTGCGCGATTGCGTCGGTAATTTGTTTCTTGTCGAGTGGCATGATGAAGAACAGGAAATCGCCGTGCACATCTTTGTACCACGGTTCGTCCTTGTATTTCTTCCGCAGCGCATCGAACGCTTCGTAACCTTCCTCGCCGCGAGTCTCGATCACCTGCTCTCCGGCCCGAGCCAACTCCTCCGCCTTGGCGGTATCTGCGGCGGAGTGATGATGAAAATACATGTCGAGCGCGACACTTTCCTGGTCTTCTTCCAGAACGGTAACGGCGAGGCCGAAGCTCACAATTGCGAAATCCACCGGCTCGTGGTTTGCCGCCAGAGGTATGACCCAACCGGCTTGGCTGCCGCCCTGATAACCGACGCGTGCCAGCCGGCCGCCCGCCAGCCGTCGAGCTTCTTTCATTGCGGCAACGGCATCCGCGGCGAGAACATCGAAGTCTTGCGTGTAGCTACCGCCGGACGCGCCGGTGCCGCGTTTGTCGTAAACGAACGCGCCGATACCGTTGGCTGGGAAAAGTCGCTGCAAAGCATAAGAGTCGAGGGCGGAATCGTGCTCGGAACCGTGGACCAGAACTACTACCGGTATCTTTTCGTTTGTTTTTGGTAGCACCAGTCTTCCGGCCAGCTTCACTCCGTTGCTCTCGAAAGTTGTCTCGGATACATCGAAAGGAATCCGCTTGCCTGACTCGTTGCCAAAGGTGATCTCGCCGTTATCGCAATCGGAAAACGAGACTGACTTGCCATCCGGACGATCTGTCCAGCCATAGGTGCTAGCCCAAATTCCATTCGTCTTCGGGTGAAGCTGGCCGGTCTCGCCGGTGAACATCCGCCAACGCAAGGTGTCGCCGTCCGAAGGTGCTATATCGATGACCTTACCGTCCGACAGGCGATACGCTCCGATATGACAGTCCTTTGCTATGTCAGCCGCTGCGGCAGCGGCAAGTGACAGATGGAACCCCAAAACCGTGGCAGCAGCGCAGGTTCTTATGGAATTGATTGGTTCTCCTTCGCGTGATTCAAGGTTTAACAGTTAAGGCGTTGAGTTGTTGAGCGGTTGGCGGGAGGAGGTACGGGGCAGATTTAGGCTCTCGATATTGGTGCGGTCGTGACGTGATCGATGATTGGCTGAAGAGTTACACGAGCAGTGGCCTGCGCGTGGTTTTCAGCGGATAAAACGTTTTTGACTGCGCCATTTTGCTTCGACAAAAGGATTGAAAACACCTGGAGCGAGCGTGTTCGAAATGCGCCGGCGCAGGTGAGCAGATAAAAACGCCACATCCGCCGAAATCGTTCGCCGTAGCGGCCGGCAAAACGGGGCCAGTTGTCGCGGAAGTTTTCCTCCCACGCGAGCAGAGTGCGGTCGTAGTTTAATCCGATATTCTTGATGTCTTCGACGATGAAAACGCCTTCGGTCGCGCGCATCAGCTGAGCGGCGGAAGGGAGCATCGAATTGGGGAAAATGTAACGTTTGATCCAGGGATCGCCGCCGACTCGCGAAAAATTGCGACAAATTCCCTGGCACAGGAAAAACCCATCGTGTTCCAACAATTCGGCGGCGCGACGAAAATACGTTCGATAGTTTTTGTGCCCGACGTGTTCGATCATTCCGACGCTTACTACCCGGTCGAATCGGTCGGTGATTGTTTCCCGGTAATCCCGCAGTTGAATTTCAATGTCTAATCCGCGGCACCAGCGTTGGGCATAATCAAACTGTTCGCGCGAGATCGTGATCCCGACTACCTGGCAGCCGTAATTCAGCGCGGCATAGCGAGCGAGTCCGCCCCAACCGCAGCCGATGTCGAGCAAGCGCAGGCCAGGGCGCAGTCGCAGTCTCTGGCAAATCCATTCCAGCTTTCGCAGTTGCGCGGCCGCGAGATCGTCGCCGTTTTCGAATAGCGCGCAGGAATACTGCATGTTTGGATCGAGCATCGCTTCGAAAAAATCATTGCTCAGATCGTAATGGACGCGCCCGACTTTTCGGGAACGGCGTCGAGTTTGTTCGTTGAGAATGAGAGCGGCAAAAACCGTCCACAGATTCGGGAGACGGAGAGCGAACCGTTGGTCGATCCGGGCAGCAATAGCCCGATCCGACATTACGTCGAGCGTCCGACAGTCCCACCAGCCGTCCATATAAGACTCGCCGAAACCGAGAGTGCCTGACGCCAAAACCCGTCCAAAAAAGCGATCGTCATGGACTGCAATGTCCCACGGTCGATTGCCGTTAATGCGTATGTCGGCGGCAGCGAGGACGCCGGTCAGCAGATTTTCGGCTCTGGACATAGATGAAATGGGCCCGATGGCCCGTCAGCACCGCTTCTATTAATAGATCGTGTCCGCGATCGCGATAGGTTGCGGCAAAAGTGACTCTGGAAGCAAGGAGAGGGGACGGAATGCTCAAAGGCAAATCGGGAGGGGCGATGTGTGACGACGATTGCGATTATCGCAAACATCCAACCTCCAATCTTCAACACCGAACACCGAACACGGAGAAATGCGGCTAGTCGGGTTGATTGAGGGTCGAGATCGCCGCCGACGAGTTTCAGTAGATACAAAATCACCCAAAATTATTTGATCGTGAATTCGACGGTTTTGGCGAGCTCACCGTTTAGATAAAGATCAAATTTGTAGTCGCCCGCCGGATATGGCTTGTCGTGCGAGAGAGTGAAATTGATTCGGTTCGCTTCTTCCACTCCTTTGATTGCTTCGGCCGTGAGGTCGATTTTCTTCTCCAGAAGTTTTTCGTCCTCATGGCCGCCGGCGTCAACGATCGTCCAGACTCCTTTCAGTTTGGTTCCAGGCTTCGCTTCGCTCAAGATAACCAAAACGGCGAAGGTGTCGCCCGGCTGAAAGCTTTTGACCGGCTCGAATTTGTTGTCACTCTCCCGGGCCAAAACAGTTTTTTCGATGGTTACCTCGCTATCTGACTCGTCCGCATCTTCGTCTTTTTCTTTCGAAAGAGCTGCGCAGGTGAATGCGATTGAAAAGGAGCAGGCAATCAAGTAGGCGGAAAAGGTGGTAACTTTCATAATTCGGCCGCGAGTAATAAGCGATTCTGTCGCTGTAGACAAGAGAGGCGCACCCCTACAAAAGATAGGATGGGCAACGGCCGGGTAGAAAGTTGAGCGGACCTGCGCAAGCAGTAATCGAACGCTTTCGTTCACATAATTGTTACGTTGTTATGTAACAAAATGAATTGACCGTCCGGCAAAAGTCTGTCTTTTCAAGGACGCGGTATTTTCATCGAGCGGCTGTTGGCCGGCATTCGCCTTTGTTGATTCCCATCGGCAGACAACTAAGGAAAGAGCAAGGGGAATGAAAAAAAAGGGAAAATCAGTTAGACAAATTATCGGCGTCGTCTTTGGCGTTGCAGCGCTCGGAACGTTTTCACTGGGATTCGCGATCACGCCGAAGATCACCGCGGTCGGAATCCTCGTTAATTCCAACGGTGACGATACGACTGCGGGCGATCGGTTGTGCACGCTCCGCGAAGCGATCAATAACGCCAATGCAGAAAGCGATACCACCAGTGGCGATTGCGCGGCGGGAACTGGAAACGACGTCATTAATTTTGATCCGGCCCTGGCCGGGCAGACCATCGCGGCGTCGACCGCCGGCGACACAAGCGCGGGCCTTAGCGCGTTCATAATTAATCACAGAGTCACGATCCAGGGATTGTTGGCGAGTCCCGGGGTAACGATCGCCCGGTCTTCGACGGGTCCGAACATCCGATTGTTTACGGTGGCGTCGGGCGCTTCGTTAACGTTGCAATACCTGACGGTGAAAGATGGTGTTGCGCGCGGCGGCAACGGCGGCTCGGGTTTTGGATTTACGGGCGGCGGCGCGGCCGGCCTTGGCGGCGCGATTTTCAATTTTGGTTCTCTAAATATTCTTAGTAGTACCCTTTCAAACAATCAGGCGATCGGCGGCAACGGCGGCGCGTTTGACGGAGGCGGATCGGCCACTAGCGGGGGCGGCGGGTTAAGCGGTGACGGTAGCCCAGGATTTGGCGGGAATGGCGGACCGCCTAACGGCGGCGCAGGCGCAGGCTTCGCTTTCGCCACCGGCGGTTCCGGCGGTTTCGGCGGC
>JAICWQ010000169.1 GCA_025934755.1 Chthoniobacterales bacterium
TCATGTAGAGGTGGGCGTCATTCATCTGCATCGACCGGACCCGCATCAATCCAAACAGCTCACCGCTCTGCTCGTATCGATGACAGAATCCATACTCAGCCAATCGCAATGGCAGATCGCGATAACTTCGCGGAATCGCCGCATATAACTTGTGATGATGCGGACAGTTCATCGCCTTGAGGTAGTAACGATCGCCCAACATATTCGCCATTCGATCGAACTTCTCAATTTGCTGCCGGTCAGCATCCTCCGCCCGGTTCGCCAAGGACATTTCCTCGACTAACTCCAAGCGCTGCTTGTCTGAAAGATCTGGCTGTGAAAACTCCGTGAAAAATTTGTCCCAAATTTCGGAGCTGGCATCATAAAATTTATTTACTAAGCGCCCTTTAACGGCATTAATTTTTTCAAGTTTTTCTCTGTCAGCTTCTTCAAGAAGTCGCATCGGCGGAAACATCGACTCGGCGTAGTAGGGGATGTGGCCGCTCTTTCGGTATAAACTTTCGCGCGCGATGTTCACCGTGCGCACCCGCTGATATCCGGCTGCGAACTCCGTTTCCTTGGCGAGCTTCTCGAGTTCCTCGATGATCGCCGCGCCGCGGGGCAACCAGAGCGGCAAACCCGGACCGACATCTTCGTCAATGACGTAAATTTCCAATTCTTTGCCGAGCTTGCGATGGTCGCGCTTCTTTGCTTCCTCGAGCATCGCGAAATATTCGTCGAGTTCTTTCCTGGTTTTGAACGCGGTACCGTAAACGCGCTGGAGTTGAGGATTTTTTTCGTCCCCCTTGTAGTACGCGCTGGCGACGCTGGTGAGTTTGAATGCGCCGACGTTTCCCGTTCGCATCACGTGCGGGCCGGCGCAGAGATCGACGAAATCGCCGTTGCGGTAGAGCGAAATCTTTTCGTCCGCTGGAATGTTTTCGATAATGTCGAGCTTGAACTTGCTCGGCTCCGGGCGATCGCCCAGCGCGGCGAGCCGGCCTTTTTTTCCGAGTTCGAGCGCTTCGTCGCGCGAAACCTCCATTTTTTCGAACGGATGGTTCGCTTTGATCTCCTTTTTCATCTCGGCTTCGATCCTCTCGAAATCCTCAGGCGAGATGCGGTGGGGGAGATCGACATCATAATAGAAGCCGTTTTCGACCGGTGGTCCGGCGGCGAACTGGGCCTCCGGCCAGATTTTGAGGATGGCGGTTGCGAGCACATGCGACGCCGAGTGCCGGAGCCGTTCGATGTCGGTCATCTGGGCGCGTTGCTCGAGCGTCTTGCGGTCGTCATTCATGAAAGGCGGGAGAAAATAACCACGAAGGACGCGAAGGACACCAAGAATTTGCGGCGGCAGAAATGGCGGGCAACTGCGAATATCTAATGATGAGAAGTCTTGGACACTGGCTTGTGGTCGGGGCTCTAATCGCGAGTGGTTGTCAAAAACAGGTGGAATCGACATCGAAACTTGCGAGCGAGCGGCAAAAAATGGTCGACGAACAGCTCAAACCGCGCGGGATCCGCGACGAACGGGTTCTGGCGGCAATGGCGAAGGTGCCCCGAGAGGAATTTGTGCCTGAAAATCTGCGCGGCCAAAGCTATTCCGACAGCGCGCTCCCGATCGGTGGCGACCAGACGATTTCGCAACCGTTCATGGTCGCATTCATGACCGAGCAATTACATTTGCAACCGACGGACCGGGTTTTGGAAATCGGTACCGGGTCCGGTTATCAAACGGCGATTCTGGCCGAGCTCGTAAAAGACGTTTACACAATTGAGATCGTTGAACCGCTCGCCAAAGAAGCTTCAGCTCGGCTGTCTCGACTTGGTTACACCAACGCGCATGTGAAGACGGGCGACGGGCATCAAGGCTGGCCGGAGGTGGCGCCGTTCGACGCGATCATCGTTACCTGCGCGCCTGACAAAGTTCCGCCGCCGCTTACTCAGCAACTCAAAGAAGACGGGCGCATGATTATTCCGGTTGGTACTGGCATGGACCAGCAGCTCTTTCTGCTGGAGAAGAAAAATGGCCAGCTTGCCCAAACCGCGATTTTGCCGGTTCGCTTCGTTCCGATGATGGGTGGGGAAGTAGAGAAGCAGACAGCCAACGAGTCGCCGTCACCTTCCGCCTCCGCAGAGCTTCGGCGCGACAAGTAGTCCTTCTCCCGAGGGAGAGGCGATCGGACGGCGGAGCGTTACTTCTTAATCTCGGCCAGTTTTTTCAGGTCGACCCGTTTGATCCACTCCTGAAGTTCTTTCGGTTCCTGGTTCTGCAATTGGACTTCAACGAAGTAACGCTTCGCCACCATTACCCAGAGCGAAGCCTGTTTTTGGTCTTTGTCGTAGGCCTCGAAGCCGGGATTACCGTCGATGGTGACGGACTTGCTATAACCTTCAGGCGTCTCGCTGTTTTGCTTCCAGCCCGCGGTCGTCGCTTCGACATAATCGGGGTTGGCAACCGAATCGAGGATACTGATCGAGGTTCGCGGCGCATCGGTCGCTTCGCCTTTTTGATAATCGCGATGGACGTTGGTGATTTTGAATCCGCCGACATCATCGCTCGAGCCTTCTGCCTTCTCGGCCGTCCATTCCGCCGGCGGCTCCGGCAAAACGGGGATCAACTTCGCCGGGTCGGCCACATCCGGGATCAAGTTCGGCTCATTTTGCGCCCGCACTTCCGCGGCAATCAGGCCGAGGGCCAATGTGAGAATGCAGGCGGCCGTCTTCATCAGGGTCAGCTACTCGATTGACTTTGCTGCGATGCTTTGTCAAGAGGCGATCGGTGAGACGAGCTGGGCAGATTGTAATTGTGATCTCGATTGTTGCTGTTGGCGTTCGATTGATCGCGCTCGATCATCCCTTTACCGATACCTGGAGCTGGCGACAAAGCGACGTGGCGGCGATCGCCCGAAATTACTTTGAAGGCGGCTTTCATTTTGCCCATCCCCAAATCGATTGGGCGGGGGATCAGCCGGGTTATGTCGGCACCGAGTTCCCGATTCTGCCGTTTGTCGCTGCGCTTTGTTACAAATGTCTTGGCGTTCATGAATGGATTGGTCGAATCCAAGCGGTCATTTTCTTTGCGATCTCGCTGCCGTTCTTTTTTCTGCTTGTCCGCGAGATTGGAGGCGAAAGTGTCGCGACCTCGGCCTTGATTTTTTACTCGTTCGCACCGGTTGGCATCATGGCCAGCCGCTGTTTCATGCCGGACACGCCGTCTCTCGCTCTTTCGCTGATTGGTTTGTATTTCTTTGCGCGTTGGATCGCGACCGACCGGTCAATAGCGTTCGTTCTCGCTGCGCTGGCCATTTCATTATCGATTCTAATCAAACTCCCGAGCGCGATCATCGGCGCCCCCCTCGCTTGCATTGCTTTTCAGCGTTTCAGATTTTCAGTGATTCAGCGTCTTCATTTGTGGCTTTTCGCGATGGTTGCGCTTTTGCCTGCCGCGGTCTGGTATTGGCATGCCTATCAGATTTCGCTGACATTTTATCCGTACCATTTCTTTGGCGCAGGGGGATTTAAAATCATGGCGCTGTCCTGGTATTGGAAAATTGCGAAAGAAATTCCTACCCTGGCGCTCACTCCAGTCGTTTTAATTTTGGGCGCGATAGGTCTTTTTGTAGCCAGACCAATGTCCGGCGCGCGGCCATTCTATTGGTGGCTCGTCGCGATGATTGTGTTTGTCGTCGTGGCCGGCTACGGGAACCGGCACCCTTGGTACCGGTTGCCGCTGGTTCCGATCGCCGCAGTGTTTGCCGGCGCCGCTTGTGGGTTTATCGGCGGGAAAATCCCCAGTCCTGCGACGAGAGTGATCGCGTCAGTTCTCTTGCTCGCGCTCTTTGGTCTTTCGTCGGTTGTTGCTCTCCGTGTTTTTTACGAGCCGAAAAACGGCCCGCTCCGCGATGCGGGCCTGGAAGTAAATGACATCACCCCTGAGGATTCATTAATTGCAGCGGCTGACAACGGCGACCCAACAGTTTTGTATTACGGCCACCGCAAAGGCTGGCATTTCTTGGAGAAGGACGGGATTTACTATGGCGATCCGGAGGGAAGCGCGCCGGCCATTGCCGATCTGAGGGAATTACGAAGCAAAGGCGCAAAGTACCTGGTCTTCACTTCGAACACGGCGTGGTGGCTGGATTTGTATCCGGAATTTAGAGAATATGTTTACGCAAACTCTGCCTTGATTGCCGCGACTTCCGACTTCCGCATTTATCGCCTCAACCCAGCAACGAAATGAGCAAACCAAGCTTTATCATTCGCCCGGCGACGATTGCCGACGTTCCGATTATTCTCGAACTGATCAAGGCCCTCGCCGCATACGAACGAGCGCCGGATGAAGTAACAACCGGTGAAGAAGGTCTCAGCGAGGTCTTGTTCGGCGAAAAGCCGGTCGCGGAAGTTTTGCTCGCATTGGAGAATGAAAGAGCGGTCGGTTTTGCTGTTTTCTTTTATAATTTTTCGACGTGGCTTGGGCGACCCGGACTTTATCTCGAAGATTTGTTCGTCAGGCCGGAAGATCGCGGCAAGGGTTATGGCCGCGCCTTGCTTGTGCAATTGGCGAAAATCGCGCGCGATCGCCGGTGCGGCCGAATGGAATGGGCCGTCCTGGATTGGAATGAGCCTGCGATCAATTTTTATCGAAAGCTTGGCGCCAAGCCGATGCACGAATGGACGGTGTTCCGGTTGACCGGCCAGGAAATCGCGAGCCTGGCCGGCTCCCTGGAGTGATTGAGTTACGCACGGACGAGCCGCCCGACGAGGTCTTCGCTGGCTACAAAGCCGATCAGATTTCGTTTTTGATCCACTACTGCCGCCAATCCGAGCCGCGCTGCGCGCAACCGCTGGACCGCACGCGAGGCCGGCTCATTTTCCTGCACCGTGACCATTCGCCGCAAATAACGCGAGAGCGATGACGGCTTTTCCTTGTCGAGGAGGACTTCGAACACGTTGACGAGCCCGATCGCATCGCCGCGCGGGTCGATCACCGGCAGCCGATCGAATCCAGTTGACCGGCTCAGCTCGAGCGCTTCGTCGACGGTCGAGTCCGGGGTCAGACTTTCGATTTTCGACAACGGTTTCATCACATCGCGCGCGGTGACGTTTTGAAAATCGACGACGTTGTGAATCATGGCCCGCTCGGTGGCAGTGATCGATCCTTCGCGCTCGCTTTGAGATGTGATTTGTTTCAGTTCCTCACGCGCGGCAAACAGGCGGGCGCTCTTTTTTGCTGGTGGCGGGAGGAGCACTCGTCCCAGCAATTCGCCGACGACAAGAACCGGCCAAAGCATCGCTACACTCGCTTCCAGCAGACTCGAAAGCGCGGCCAGCGCCCGAAACGGAAACCGCCGAAAGAGTGATTTCGGCAAAACGGCCAGAACGAACAGATAAATCGGAATCGCCACAATCCCCGTGAGAACAAACCCCGCGGCTCCAAATCGGGAAACAAACTGTCGGGCCAGCAGAATCAAAGCAACGATGTCCACGAAATTGGTGATCAACAGCACGGTCACCAAGGGACGTTCCGGTGATTTGAGCAACCGATCGAGGCGCATCGCCGCCCGCAAATTCGATTTAACCTTATGTCGCAATCGAACCGGATCGATGGACATCAGGCCCGCTTCAATTCCGTTGAACAAAAACGAAACCACCCAGCAGCCCAGGATAATCCAGAGATCTTTCATGCTGCTGCGGTATCGGTTGGATCTTCCACGCAGGTTGTTTTTTCCAACACCAGCTCTTTGATGCGTTTCCGACTGGTTCGCCTGACTATCA
>JAICWQ010000075.1 GCA_025934755.1 Chthoniobacterales bacterium
CGAGAGCAGTTGTCGCGATCGGCGCTCCGGGTCCAGTTTGGAAACTTGGATCGATCGCCAACTCCGAAGCATTCAACAAACGCCCAATCGTTTCGCGCTCATCGGCCAGCCCGGTTTGTTTCGAACGTAGCGCAAACTTCGCCTTTTGGTTCGACGGAATCCGAGCCTGCGCCCGCAAATTGCGGCCGGCCTGGACCGTCTCGTAAATCGCGGTGACCAGTTGGCGCCTCTTAAAATCCTCATCCTTCAGCGCGATCTTCCCTGGCGGCGACGTAAATTGGATGGACCCCGAGCCGAGCCCGAGCAACGACCAAAGTTCCTCGGTGATGTGCGGCATGAACGGATGCAGCAGCCGCACCGTCGCCGACAGGACGTAATCCATCACCGCGAGCGCGGACCTTTTTCTCGATTCGTCTTCACTGAAAATCTCCGTTTTTGCCGCTTCGACGAACCAATCGCAATAATCGCTCCAGATAAAATCGTAGAGCCGCTGCGCGATCGTGTTGAATTCGTATTCGCGATAACCTTTCTCGACCGCATCGATCGTCTCGTTCAGCCGGGCCAGCACCTCAATCGCATAAATCGATAGCTCTGCAAAACTTGAATGCTTATTGCATTCAAGTTTAGAGCGAGACCCGGACTTCCCAGGCGATTCTGAAGAACTTGAATGCAAATTGCATTCAAGTTCTCCGCTCGTCAGTTGAGTGGGGCCGTGCATTTGGCGGAAACGCGCGACGTTCCAAAGTTTGGTCGCGAAATTCCGGCCTTCTTCGATTTGTTTTTCATCGAAGCGAATGTCCTGACCGCTCGGCGCGATCCGCATCAGACCAAAACGCAGTCCGTCGGCGCCATATTTATCGATCAGATCGAGCGGATCAGGCGAATTACCGAGCGACTTCGACATTTTCCGGCCCTGCTTGTCGCGAATGATGCTGGTGAAAAAAACGTCGTGGAACGGAATATTGTCTTCGATGCTCTTCGGTTTTCCCGGCGTAAACTCCAGCCCCGCGAAAATCATCCGCGCAACCCAAAAGAAAATAATGTCCGGGCCGGTAACGAGCGCGCTGGTGGGGTAAAATTTCTTTCGCGTTTTCAAATCCATCGTTTCATACGCCCAGAGCCACGACGAAAACCAGGTATCGAGGGTGTCGTTGTCCTGCGTCCAATTCTCCGGGTCCTTCGGCGGCTTCAATCCAACATAGATTTCTGTCCCGTGACCGCTTTCCTCTGACTTCTGATTCCGGCGATACCAAGCCGGAATCCGATGTCCCCACCAAACCTGGCGACTGATGCACCAGTCCTGAATGTTCTTGATCCACTGCGCGTAAACTTTTTCCCAATGCCGCGGGAAGAAGCGGATGAGATGTGTTTTCACCGCCGCGAGCGCTTCCTTCGTTTTTGGATAATGCAAAAACCATTGCTCACTTAATCGGGGCTCGATCGGCACATCGCTGCGATCGCTGAAGCCAACGTTGTTTTCGTATGGCTCCGCCTTCGCGAGAAGTCCCCTTGCCTCCAGCAATTCCTGCGTTTTTTTGCGCGCTTCAAAACGATCCAGTCCATGCAACTCGGGAACCTCCGGGCAATCGATCCTGCCGTCCGGCGTCAGAACGTCGATCACCGGCAGTTTGTGTCGCTGACCGATCTCGAAATCGAGTTTGTCGTGCGCCGGTGTAACTTTGAGAATCCCGGTGCCGAATTCGGGATCGATCGCCTCATCCCCGACCACTGGAATTTTTTCGCGTGGCATCGGACGCCACACTTCTTTGCCAACCAGAGCACGATATCGCTTGTCTTTCGGATGAACCGCGACGCCGGTGTCGGCCATGATCGTTTCCGGCCGCGTTGTCGCGACTTCCAAGAATTTGCCGGGCTGGTCGACGATTTCGTAGCGCACGAAATACAAATTGCCGCGCTGCGGCTTGTTGATCACTTCCTCATCCGAAACCGCGGTTTGGGCGACCGGATCCCAGTTGATCATTCGCCGGCCGCGATAAATCAGTTTCTTCTCGTAAAGATCGACAAAAACTTCCGCGACGGCGCGCGCGTAAGATTCGTCCATCGTGTAGCGCTGGCGCGACCAATCGCAGGAGCAGCCGAGTCGTTTGAGCTGTTGAATGATGATACCGCCGTGTTTGTCCTGCCATTCAAGCACTCGCTTCAAAAATTTCTCCCGTCCGAGATCGTGACGGGTGACGCCTTCGTTTTTTCGAAGCCACTTTTCGACCGCGGTTTGAGTGCCGATTCCGGCATGATCCATTCCGGGCAGCCAAAGCACTTCGAATCCCTGCATCCGGGCGCGACGAGCAAGAATATCCTGGATGGTGTTGTTCAAAACGTGGCCGAGGGTAAGGACGCCGGTGATGTTCGGGGGCGGCATCACGATCGAGAACGGCTTCTTTTTCGAATTTGCGTCGGCCTCGAAATCGCGGTTGTCGATCCAGCGTTGATACCATTTCGGTTCCACCGCTCGCGGATCATAGGTTTTGGAAAGCTCAGCCATTTGCGATTTCAATCATCGAGAAGCAGCGCGTGTTTGCAAGAGGTAGAGGCCGTTGCCCCCAACGGCCCGGGGGCGACTGAAGGCAATCGTCCCTACCAAACGCGCTTGCGACGAGGGGTTAGCGCGATGATTCTTGCGCTGCATGAGCGACGAGCGACCCATCGGCGTTTTCGATTCCGGGATCGGGGGCCTGACCGTGGTCAAGGCGCTCCGCGACCTGCTCCCGAACGAAAACCTTTCCTATCTCGGTGACACCGCCCGCGTCCCTTACGGTCCCAAAAGTCCCGAGACCGTCCAGCGTTACGCTATCGAGCTGGCGGAAATGTTAACGAAAGAAAAGGCAAAAGCGCTCGTCGTTGCTTGCAACACCGTTTCATCGGTCGCACTGCCGGCCTTAACGGAAAAATTTCCCGTGCCTGTGATCGGGGTGATCGAGCCCGGCGCGCGAGCGGCGTTGGCGGCGAGTCGTAATCGGCGCATCGGCGTAATCGGAACGCGCGCGACGATTCGAAGCGGCGCCTACGAGAAAGCATTGCAAGCGGAAGACCCAAACGTGCATGTAATCAGCCGGGCTTGTCCGTTGCTGGTTCCGTTGATTGAAGAAGGATTGCTCGGCGATGATGTCACGGAACAAATTATCCGGCGCTATCTCGAACCATTGCTTGAAGACGAAATAGACACCCTCGTTCTCGGTTGCACTCACTATCCCCTGTTGACTGGCGCAATCGCCAGCGTGCTCCGACGTCAAATCATGATTGTCGATTCTGCACAGAACTGCGCGAGGGCGGTCGAACAAATGCTCGATCAGGAATCGCTTCGGGCGGCACCGCTCAACAATGGCAGCTTGCACGTCGCGCTCACGGATTCGGCCGACAATTTTCTAAACGTCGCCCGCGATGCGCTTCAGCTTCAGTTTGGCGATATCGAAATCCGCGTTCTATCATAAATGGGAGCGATCACTCCGCGATCCCGGCTGCGCGGCGAATTCGGCCAATTGGTTGCCGACCTGGTTCTTTGGCTGGCCCTCGTGCTTTTGTTTCTAGCCTTTCGCGTCACCCTGTTTTCGATTTTTTATGGTGAACTATCGAAACCGCCAACGGGACAGGCAATCGCTCGCTGTCTGAACAGCGGGCTCACCTCGGATGCGACAGCGACGACATGGGCGCTTCTTCCGTCGCTCGCTCTGACCCTCCTCGGATTCATCTATCCGCTGGGAATCTGGCAACGCCGGGTCCGCCAGCTAACGATCGTCCTGGCTCTGTTTGCTTGCGCGATCATCTTCGCCACCGACATCGGTTATTTCGCCGAGTACGACAATCAGTTCGATCATTGGATTTTTGGACTGATTTACGATGATCGGGCGGCAATTTTCGGCACGATTTGGAAAAGCTACCACGTCGTCCTGATCATCATTTCGATCGTGGCGAGTGTGATCATCGGCAGTTGGCTGCTGAATAAGCTCTGCCGGCGGGCGGAGTCGGCTGAACCGCCTAATTTTTTCGGCACCACGACCGCGCGACTGATCACGGTCGTATTGATACTCGTTTGGGCGTTTGTCGGAGCCCGAGTTTGGCTGGGGCGAAATTTGGCCGGGCTGAAAAAAGCAGAATCAACCGGCGACGTTTTCCTGAACAAGATCGTGCTGAATCCGTTTTTCGCTCTGCGCTATGCAATCTGGCAGGAACATACCATGCAGAAATCCGCCGGTTTGCGGACGATTTTACCGTCCGGCGACATTCGCCGCGCTGCAGCCGCGATTTTTCCCGATGCGTCGAACGCGGCGAACCTCGACGAATGCCTGAAACGAATCGCGCCCGGCAGCTCGACTCAAAAGCCGACCCACATCTTCATCATTGTGATGGAAAGCTACGACGCATGGGCGATGCAGCCGGAATACGCCGGACTTCATCTTACTGATCGGCTCAAGCATCTCGGTCAAACCGGGATTCAAGCTCAAGGTTTCATTTCATCGGGAGTCAGCACGATCGAAAGTCTCGGCGTAATCATTACCGGCCTGCCCTTTGCGCGGGCGTTCGTGAATTTTCAACCGGTTGTCCGCCGCGGATTGCCAACTGCATCGGCGCCGATATTCAAAAAACTCGGGTACAAGCCACGCTTTTTTTACGGGGGATATCTGAGCTGGCAGCGCATCGAGGAATTTTGTCACGAACAGGGATTCGAAGACGTCTACGGCGGAGATCAGATGGCTCCGCATGCCCGTCAGAAGGAATGGGGCGTGGACGACGAACACTTGTTTCAATTCGTGGCCGAGCACACCGGCCCGGAGCCGACCTTCAACCTGATCATGACGACTTCCTATCATCCGCCCTATAGCGTCAATCTGGAGATGAACGGTTTTGATCCGAATGTCGTGAAATCAGACCCGCTCGGAGGGAAGCTTTCAGACGAGCAGATTCGCATCCTCGGGCATCTCTGGTATTCCGATAAGTGCGTCGGTGATTTCGTTCCTGAAATGGAAGCGAAACTGGAGCGGCCAATTTTCGCCATTACGGGCGATCATTATTCGCGCAAGCAATACGTTTCGGCCCGGCCAACCCACACCTTGTACGAAAGCCTCGCCGTGCCGCTGGTCATTCACGGACCCAAAGCGCTCGAACACGCGTCACCACCGTCGGCGTTAGCTGGCAGCCATCTCGATATTGTGCCGACTCTCGTTAATCTCGCAGCCCCTCCTGGTTTTGAATATCACGCCTTCGGCCGCGATTTATTCGATCAGTCGCAACCGCAAACGGGCTATGGCTGCAACGCAGTGATTGGTTCGAATTTCATTTTAAAAATCAACGATCCGAGCCATGTGGAAGATTTGCATGGTCAGCCGGCCGCGAACATCAACGGCAAAGAGTTCGCTCTGCGGTATCGGCAACTGCATGGCCTCGGTTGGTGGCGCGCCATGAAAGGGCGCGAATGGCCTGCGAGGTAGCGGCGATTGACCTCAATCGCCACGGCGGTTCGGTGAACCGCCTCTACTTAATGCTTTCTTCACTACCAGATCGTAGGAATGGTCGATCATCTTTCGAATCTCGGCCTCCGGAATGCCCGCTTCAATCTCCACCGTGTTCCAATGTTTCTTGTTCATGTGGTAACCCGGCTTGACTTGCTCGTACCGATCGCGCAACTCGAGCGCAAGATCCGGATCGCATTTCAGGTTCGCCCGCGCGGGAACTTCATCGAGAGACGTGATCGCGAAAATCTTACCGCCGACTTTGAACACGAGCGTGTCCGGCCCGAATGGCGTCGATTCCGATGCATTCGGCTTGCTTAGGCAATATTCACGAAATTGTTCGAGATCCATCCTTTACCTGGAGCGGCGTTCTATGAGCGCCGAAATTTCAAGCACGCAACGGCGGTCATAGACCGCGCTACAGAAGAAGCTCAGCTGATCCTCGAGCGCAGCAAATCGGGAAGATCCTTGATCGCAACCCGTTCCTGTTTCATCGAATCGCGTTCGCGCAAGGTAACCGTGTCCTTCAAGACCGCGTCTTTTTCGCCAAGCGTTTCAAAGTCGACCGTGATCCCGAACGGCGTTCCGATTTCGTCCTGGCGACGGTAACGCCGGCCGATCGCGCCCGATTCGTCGTAGAAGACAAACATGTGCGGCCGAAGAAGATCGACAACTTCCCTGGCTTTGGCGACCAACGGCTCCTTGTTTTTCAACAATGGGAACACCGCGCACTTGACCGGGGCCACCCGCGGGTGAAATCGCAGCACCGTCCGCGTTTCCATTTTTCCTTTTTCGTCCGGCGCCTGATCTTCCGAATACGCTTCACAGATCAGGGCGAGCACCGTGCGATCCACTCCCGCGCTCGGCTCGATCACGTGCGGGATAAATTTCTGTTTCGTTTCTTCGTCGAAATACTCGAGCGACTTGCCGCTCGCCTTTTGATGCTGCGCCAGATCGTAATCCGTCCGGTAGGCAACGCCTTCGAGCTCCTGCCGGCCAAACGGGAACTCGTATTCGATGTCGTAGGTTCCTTTGGAATAAAAGGCGCGATCTCCGTCAGGCACGTTGAGGACATGCAACTTTTCGCGAGAAAGTCCGATGTTTTCGTAAAACTTGAGCCGCTGTTCCTTCCAGTACTCAAGCAGTTTAATTCCCTCCACCGGGCGACAAAAATATTCGAGCTCCATTTGCTCGAACTCTCGTGAGCGAAAGGTGAAATTGCGGGGATTAATTTCGTTCCGGAACGCCTTGCCGATTTGGGCGATGCCGAACGGCAATTTCTTCCGCGACACGTCGAGCACGTTTTTGAATTGAACAAAAATGGCCTGCGCGGTTTCAGGTCGCAGATAGGTCACGCTCGATTCGTCTTCGGTCGCGCCGACGTAGGTTTTGAACATCAAATTGAACGCTCGCGCCTCAGTCAGATCTTTGCCGCCGCAATTCGGGCATTGTTTGCCCCTGCCCTTGTCGATTACCTGATCGGCGCGCAGCCGCGATTTGCAGGTCCGGCAATCGACCATTGGATCGCTGAACGTGTCTTCGTGGCCGCTCGCTTTCCAGACCGCGCGGTTCATCAGAATCGATCCGTCCATTCCGACGACGTCGTCGCGCTCGTGCACCATGACCCGCCACCAATAATTCTTGACGTTGCGTTTTAATTCGACCCCGAGGGGGCCGTAATCCCAGAGCCCGTTTAATCCGCCGTAAATCTCGCTCGACTGGAAAACAAAGCCGCGACGCTTGCACAAGCTCACGATCTTTTCCATGCTTGCCGCGCCGTAGCTCTGCGCAGGCGGGCGCTGCGAATCGGTTGCGCTCATTTGTGCTCAGAGACTAACGTAGATTAGCCAGATCAAAAGCCGTTGTAGAGGCGCTTGTCTCAAGCGCCTATTTATTTAGTTCGGTGCTTGTGAACAAGCACCGCTACAACTTCTCATTCACTTCTCGACCGTCACCTCGGTCTTCACCGAATTCGCGATGAAACATTGCTCGTGCGCCAAGTGATGCATTTTGTCCAGCTCTTCAGCGGTGGGCGTTTTGTCACCGGACCATGTCAGCTTCGGCTTTAACGTTACTTTCGTGATCGCGAGCCTGCCGTCGGAATTCTTTTCCATGTGGCCGACTGCTTCGTCGACATATTCATCGAGCACGAACTTCTGTTTACACGCGATCGCCAGAAACGTAAGCATGTGACAGGCGGAAAGCGAAGCGACGAACGCTTCTTCGGGATCGACCTGTTTCGGATCGCCAAGATACGCCGGCGCGGATGAGGCCGTCATTTCATGGCCGCCGTCAAATTTCCAAGTGTGGTTGCGCGGGTACTTCTGATACTCGAACGGCGTTTCGCCACGCTTCCAGGTGAGGGTCATTTTGTGTTCGGACATAACTCTTAGATAGAACGCGACCCGACTTCGGGCAAGCAGTCACCAAGGGATATGCGCGATGCTGGTATCGAACCAGCGACCCCTTGCGTGTGAAGCAAGTGCTCTACCACTGAGCTAATCGCGCGTGTGGAAGAAGTGATAAGTGACGAGTGATCAGTGATCAGTCAAGATCGGTTCGAATGTCATAATTTTCTTTGCCGACGACAGCGCTTTCTGCGCAATGTGAAGCCCGTGGCAGACGATTCCGTTTTTCCTAAACATCCACCGGGCTTTCGCCCCCGGCGCGGATTGAACTGGGCCTTCGTCGGCATTCTTTACACGTCGTTCTACATGTGCCGGTATAATTTGCCGATCGCCAATTCTGCGATCAGCGCCGAATTCGGATTCTCGAAAGGCGACATGGGCTTGATCATCACGACGGCATTTTTCGCTTACGGCTGCGGACAAATCATCAACGGTTTGCTGACCGACCGGCTCGGCGGCAAACGCGCCATGCTTACCGGCGCGGTCGGCACCATCGTGATGAACCTGCTTTTCGGCGCGGCCTCGTTTTGGGGAATTCTGGGATTATTTGTCGCCATTCGTGGAATCGACGGCTACATGCAGGCCTTCGGCGCGCCGGGCATGATCAAAATCAACGCCGCATGGTTCCGTCATAATGAGCGCGGACGATTTGCCGGAATTTTCGGTTTTATGATCAACATTGGCCGCTTTGCCATCGGCTGGCTGGGGCCGGCACTTCTCGGCGGCTTTTTTCTTTTCGGCATGTGGAAGATCCCACCGCAGCACTGGCGGTGGGTGTTCTGGACGCCGGCTCTCATTACGATTGTCAGCGCAACTCTGATGGCACTCATCATTAAAGACACGCCCGAGGAGGCCAATTTTCCATCGGTCAATCCAAACGAAGAAACCGGCGGTCATATTCAATCGAGCGTTTTTAACGTGCTAAAGACAATCGCAACCAATCCGGTCGTTTGGATCATCGCGTGCGCTTACGCCTGCACCGGGGCGGTCCGACAAGGGGTCGACCAATGGTTCCCGCGTTTTATGCAAGATGTTCACCACGTCGATCTAAAATCCGGACAATTTGAAACGCTTGTTTTTCTGATTCCGATCGTCGCTTCGGTGGGGTCATTCTTCTCCGGTTACATATCGGATATCGCTTTCGCCGGGAGACGCGCGCCGGTCGCGGCCGGTTTATATTTCCTTGAAACGATTGTTATTCTCGCCGCTGCGCAATTTCATACCGCCAATAGCGCAGTTGTCTTTCTCATTCTGATCTCGCTCACCGCGAATTCGACCCATTCCATTCTTGGAACCGCCGCCGCAATGGACATCGGCGGGGCGAAAATGGCGGGATTCGCGTCGGGCCTGATCGACTCTTTCCAATATTTCGGCGGCAGTCTGGCAGGTTTGCTTCTCGGTCACCTGCTCGATCGCAGCTGGGGTTGGTATTTTTATTTCATGGCGCCGTTCGGCTTAATCGGCGGCGTGCTGATGCTGTCGATCCTGGGGAGAGTGAGTTTGACAAAAGGTAGCGGCGATTGACCTCAATCGTCATGGCAGTTCGGTGAACCGCCGCTACCAAAGTTTCAGCTGCTGTTGCGTTCTCCGAAACGCGGCAGTGGATAGTTTTGGACGCTCAACCATTCCAGCGCGGCGACACGCAATTTCAAACATGTTTCCAATTTGTTCGGCGAACGCTCCTTCGCCGATCTGGCGTTTTCGCCATCGCGAATCGTAAAGCTTTCCTCCACGACTCGCCCGAAGCCGATCCAGCACCTTGGCTTTTCGTTCGGGAAAATGTTCGTCCAACCAATGTTCAAACAACGGGGCGACGGCCCATGGCAGCCGCAGAAGAACGTGCCCGGCAAATTGCGCGCCCGCCTTGGCGCACGCACCGACAATTTGCGGTATCTCATGATCGTTAATCCCGGGGATAACCGGCGCGACCATGACTCCAACCGGAATTCCGGCAGTGCGCAATTGCGAAACGGCATCTAATCGCGCCGCCGGCGCCGAAGTCCGCGGCTCGAGAATTTGCTGCAATTTCGGATCGAGCGAGGTCACCGAAAGATTGACCACCGCGCAACGATCGCGCGCCAGATCGGACAGGATGTCGATGTCGCGAGTGACGAGCCGGTTTTTGGTCAGAATACCAACTGGATTCCGGAACTTCGCCAGAACCTCCAAACATTTTCTCGTGATTTCCAATTTCCGTTCGATCGGCTGATAACAGTCGGTCACCCCGCTCATCATCAAGAGTTGCGGTTTCCACTTCGGCGAAGAGAGTTCGGCTTCGAGCAATCGCGGCGCATCCGGTTTCACCATGATCCGTGATTCAAAATCGAGACCGGCGGAAAATCCGAGATACTCGTGGGTCGGCCGCGCAAAACAGTAAATGCAACCATGCTCGCAACCGCGATACGGATTGATGCTGACTTCGAAACCAACGTCGGGGCTTTGATTGCGGGCGACGATTGTCCTGGTCGCATCACGAAAATATTGAGTCGCGCGCCGCGGTTTTTCTTCGGCTTCTGGATCGTCATCGACAACATCGGTATCGGTCAGGTCGACATGAAACTTTTCGAACCGGTTGGCCGGGCTCCAGGATGCGCCGCGGCCATGAATGGCCTCCCGGCTTTGCGGGTTCTGGTCGATCACTGGAACGATTTTCCGCTTCGCCATCCTGTAATGTTCATATGAACGTTACAGGTTGTCGAACGAATTTTGCTCCACCGTGGGCCACGCAGTTGCTCAACGACAGGGCGATGGCAAACTTGTCACTCGTCACACGTCACTGGTCACTTTTCAGGAGGGGTGGTCGAGCGGTTTATGGCTCCGGTCTTGAAAACCGGCAAGGCGCAAGCCTTCGTGGGTTCGAATCCCACCCCCTCCGCCACCCCAATTTTTGATCTCAGATTTAAGATTTCAGATTTCGATTTGGAGTGAGCGAATGAGGATTCGTACACAGTTTGATCGGTAGACCGCGCGCCGAACATAGGTAGCGGCGGTTCACCGAACCGCCAAGAAGATCGATGTCAATCGCCCCTACCTGAGCCAGGCAGTCCTCGTTTTTCGAGGCGCCGTTCCATCAGCTTCACGACGACAATTGCGCTCACGATTCCGAGCACGGCCGCGCAGACAACGTCCGATAAATAATGCGCGCCGAGATACATTCTCGAAAAACCGATAAGGGCCGGAATCGCGAGACAGGGCAGACCGATTCGCCAATTTGCCAACAGGAGGACGGAGAAGAACCCAACCGATGCATCCACATGCCCCGAAGGGAAAGAATGATATTTTGAACCGCTCAATCGGGGTCCGTTCCACATCTGCTCGGCTTTCACCGATGGCCGAGCGCGGCCAGTTGAGATCTTAATTACCCGGCCGGTTAATCCAGCAATCGACAACGCGATTAACGCGGCAACAATGATGCGGGTCCACTTTTTGTTGCGCCGCCATCGGGCCAGCGCCATCAAGCCCAGTCCGGCCAGGGCGTGCTCCGGCCAGTCGCCAAAACGACTCACGTTTTCCATGAAAGCGCGTGTGGTGTGACTCTGATGGTCCAGCATCCAGGTCTTCACGACTTCGTCGAAATGAAATGCGACCGCAATTGCAATCGCCGCGATTACAATGCCGACCGTCCAATAGAAGAGCGGGCGTTGCGTCACAATAACAATTCTTGTTTCTTGCTCTTACTCATACTCTTGCTCCTAATCGATCAGAAGCGAGCATGACCGCCGACAGGATAAACTCGACCCCTGCGAAATACGCGATCTTCTTTTTCGCCTGCGTCGCTTTTCACATCGCCGGAACGTGGAGCATTCCGTTAATCGATCGCGACGAGCCACGTTTTGCGGAAGCCTCCCGGGAAATGATCGAGCGCGGCGACTACATCGTTCCGCATTTCAACAACCAGCTGCGCCTCGACAAACCGCCGCTTGCCTACTGGACCCAAATCGTCAGCTACAAAGTTTTCGGCGAGAACGATTTCGCGGCCCGTTTTCCGTCGGCGATCGCCGCCGCGCTGGTTGCGATGTCGATCCTGGCGTGGGGATCGCGAATCAGCGGCGGACGCCTCGGCTGGTGGGCGGCGGTTATTTTTACCCTTTCGCTCCAAACGTTCGTCCATGCGAAAGCAGCCGTCGCGGACATGTGGCTGGTATTTTTTATGACGGTCGCCCATTGGGCGGGATGGGAGCTACTGCCAGAAAGGACAACGCCCAATCCGCCTTCGCCAGGCTACGGCGCGACAGGCGCTCAACGTCCAACGCTCAACGCCCAATGGGCCTGGTGGCTGACCTTCTATATTTCGTTGGCGTTCGGATTTCTCGCCAAAGGACCGATCGCGTGGACGCCCCTGTTGACGGTGGCGGCGTTTAATTATTTCTCGCGCGGCAGCGAGCTCGCGTCGCGATTCAAATTCGTTCGCGGCATCTTGCTGATGCTGGCGATCGTCGCGCTTTGGGGAGTTCCGGCGCTGATTCAAACGCACGGTGAATTTTTGCGAATCGGAATCGGACGACACGTGATCGGCCGATCGTTTAGCGCGATGGAAAGTCACGGAGCCAATTCACTGGGCATCTATCTTCTGTTGCTGCCATTCTATTTCGTGACGGTCTTCGCCAGCTTTTTTCCGTGGTCAATTAAACTGCCGGCGCTCACGAAGAAACTTCGTCATGGGCGAGATCAAGTCGACGTCTATCTCCTCTGTGGCGCGGCGGTTATTTTTCTCATTTTCACTTTAGTCAAAACGAAGCTGCCGCATTACACCCTGCCGGCCTTTCCATTGCTCGCATTGCTCATCGCTCGACAGGTGATAAGCGAGCGCTTTCTAAAAACGGCCGCGATCACAATGGGCTGCGTTTATCTGGCTCTGGCATTAATCGCGACGCCTTTTGCCGCTCGATTTTTTCCGGCGGCGCAACTTTATCGCCAAGCCCGCGCGAATTTGAAACCGGAGATGGAATTCGGCGCCATTGCATATCAGGAGCCGAGCTTGGTTTGGTATTTTCGATCG
>JAICWQ010000104.1 GCA_025934755.1 Chthoniobacterales bacterium
TCGGTCAACTACAGGGGCTCGCTCGTCGATGGCACCGAGTTCGACAGTTCCTACAAGCGCGGATCGCCGGCGACGTTTCCAGTCGGCGGCGTAATCAAGGGTTGGACCGAAGCGCTGCAGTTGATGAAAGTCGGTTCGAAGTATCAGCTCTTCATTCCGCCGGCTCTTGCCTACGGCGAACACTCGCCGACCCCACAGATCCCGCCGAATTCGCTGTTGATTTTCGAGGTCGAGCTGATCAGTGCTGCGCCCTCCAATGCGAGTCCGGCTGGCGCGCCGTCAGTTTCGCCTTCGCCCTCTGGCAAATAATTGATCGGCAAATCTCAGCGCGCGCTGGTGGCGGTTTCCCACGCCACTCGCGGCGCGTCCCCCCATAGATCTTCCAGGCTATAAAACCCGCGTTTATCGCGGTGGAAGATGTGGATGACGACTTCGAGGTAATCGAGGACGATCCACTGACTCGCCGGAAACCCGTCGACCGCCGCAGCGCGACGATTGTGGTCGTCTCGCAACCGCGTTTCGATCTCATTGGCTATGGCTTTAAGCTGCGGCTCGGAACTGGCCGAGCAAATGACAAAGAAATCGGTGAAGCTGGAAATACCTGCCAGATCCAGAACGACAATGTCTTCCGCCTTTTTGTTGGAGGCGAGCTCGGCGCAGGTCGTGGCTAACTGTTTCGCAGTTATGTCGCAGACTCCCGGTAAAGTTTCTCTCGCCGAATGATTTCTTCCACGGCCTCCGGTACGAGATAGCGGATGGAGCGGCCCGACGCAACCCGCTTTCGAATTTCGGTGGCGGAAATGTCGATATTGCGACGGACAACCGGGTAATTGTGGTCGGTCCTTTCCGCTCGACCGCGATCGAGCACGACAAACTGGACCAGTTTTTGCAGCGCCTCAAATCGGTGCCACTTGCTCAGAGCGCTGACGTTATCGGCGCCGATCAGCCAAAAAAGTTCGGCGTTTGGCTCGCGCTCGCGAATCTCCAGGGCAGTATCGATGCTGTAGGAGGGCGGCGGCCGCTTCAGTTCGCAATCGTCCGCAACGAAATCCTCCTGGTTTTGGATGGCCGCGCGCAACATGGCTAGTCGCAATTCGCCGCTGGCTTGTGCGGCTTCCTTTTTGAACGGCGAAAGCGCTGCCGGGACGAAAATTAATTGATCGAATGAGTACTCTTCACAAGCTTGCCGGCTCAAGATCAAATGGCCGTGGTGAATCGGATCGAAGGTGCCGCCGTAGATTCCAATCTTCAACGCTCAACCCGCCTACGCCAAAAGCTACGGCGTGGCAAGCGCTCAGCAGTCGCGCGGTAGCGAAAAGAAGACCGAACCGCTCAACGTTTAAGTCAAACCTCTGAAAGTTGAGCGTTGGACGTTGAAAGTTGGACGTTGGGCGTTGATGGTTGCCGCCGATGAAACGTGATTCGCTCGGTCAACTAATCCTCTGCGGTGTTCCCGGCAAAGAGCTCGACGCCGCAAGCGCGCAAATGTTTCGCCGCGTCCAGCCCGGAGGCTTCATTTTGTTTGGGCGCAATATCGAAAGCGCACCGCAATTGCGGAAACTGATCGATGACCTGCGCGACCTCAGTCAAATCGAGCCGATCATCACGATCGATCAGGAAGGCGGACGGGTTTCGCGTTTGCGATTGATTGGGAGCGAACCGCCGAATGCGCAGCAGTTGCGGGACAAGGATGACATCAACCTCATCCGGCGACACGGCGACATCACGGGACGATTGCTGCGCGTTTTCGGATTCAATTTGGATCTTTGTCCGGTGCTCGACATTTCGTTTGACGATAACGCCGACAATTCTCTTCGTGGACGTTGTTACGGCAAAACGGTCGAGCAAGTCGTTCGCAACGCGGGCGTATTTAACGATGCAATGCGTAATCAGGGGATTGCGAGCTGCGGCAAACATTTTCCCGGTTACACCTGCGCGAAATCGGATGCGCATTTTGAGCTGCCCCGGATCGATCGTACCCGCGAAGAATTAAATGCCAACGAACTGGCCGTGTTTCATGCGTTTGCAGGCAGCGGCGGTTCACCGAACCGCCCGCGGGCGATCGAGGGCAATCGCCCCCACCACGTCGTCGATAGCATGATGATTTGTCATGCCTGGTATCCGTGTCTCGAAAAGGAAAAAACGCCGGCGAGTCTATCCCGCAGCATCATTACCGATCTGCTCCGCAAAGAATTTGGGTTCGACGGTCTTGTCATGACGGACGATCTCGACATGGGCGCAATTCTAAACGTTTATGGTTTGCAGGACACGATTCGTCTCGCGATTGAAGCTGGAAACGATCTGGTAATGATTTGTCATCGAATCCCGGAGATCGAAAACGTTCGGAAGATTTTGGAAAAGTTGCCCAACGAACAAATCGATCGCGCGCTGGCCAGTGTTGCGAAGTTTAAGAAAACGATGCAGCCGCCAAACGAATTTTCCGAAACGGCGTTTCGCAGGATCGACAACGAGATTTGGGACCTCCGCGTAGCGACACTCGGCGAAGAGCGCGCCAAGCAGCGCAGCGTTGAAGACGGCAAACGTTCGCCGGTCGAAACTTACTGACATCTGTTAAGCGGCCGTGCAGCGAAGCAATTGGATGAGAGCAGTCGCAATTTCTGTGGTGATGCTTGCGATGACGGCGTTGGCCGACCAATGGCAGGTCGTAAACGTGAACAAAGTCACATTGGAAGGCAGTTTGAAGGATGGCGGCGTGTTTGTGGTGACCATCGATTCCGGTTCCCCGAAACAAGGCGGCGGTGAATATTTTGGGGCGACGGAAACGCCTCGTGCGACGGTTTCGAGTATTACGGTCAAGACCGGCAACGCTCGAATCGTGTTCCCCAAGCAAGCGTTTGTCGATCTTGCCAATCCGCTATTGCAGACGACGAGCATTACCGGTCAGGGAGATGGAAATCTCAAGATTCGCTTCACCGGTGGCGAAGGCCCGGCCAATTACGAGGTGGAATATTTTGTCGAAGGCAATCAGCTGGTTCGACGGACGGTTAGTTACTTTGAGCGCGGCGGCGAGCAAAAGGGCCGCGTGGTTAAAACGATGAGCTTCGGCGAGAAGCCCTTACCTCAATCCTCTCCCTGAGGGAGAGGCAGCCGAGAAAAGCGCGGTCGTACCTACACATTCAACATTTTAGGACGAAATCGGGGGTCGGGCCTGGACCTTGGGCTTTCGCTAGCTTGCCGTGGCATCGAAGGCTCGTGCATTGATAATGTTCGGAAGACTACGGTGTGCCAGGGCCCGCTTGCGCTATGACTCAATCACGACCTCGCCTTGACCCTTCGGGCGATTTCCACCTATCCTCCGCTCGTCGAAGATCGACATCCGCATGAATAATCGCCCCGAACTTACCGTCCGCGGCCTGATCATCGGAATCATCATCACTCTGGTTTTCACAGCAGCGAATGTGTATTTCGGTCTCAAAGCCGGTCTCACATTTTCCACGTCGATTCCGGCGGCGGTGATCTCGATGGCGATCCTGCGTGGTTTCAAAGACGCCACCATTCAGGAAAACAACATTGTGCAAACGGTCGCTTCGGCCGCGGGAACGTTGTCGTCGATCATTTTTGTGCTGCCCGGTTTGATCATGATCGGCTATTGGACCGAGTTCCCGTTCTGGACTTCGTTTTGGATTTGCGCGCTCGGCGGAATTTTGGGAGTCATGTATTCAATTCCATTGCGTCGCGCATTGGTCACCCAATCCGATTTGCCGTATCCGGAAGGTGTTGCCTGCGCGGAAGTGCTCAAGGTTGGCAGCAGTGGCGGTTCTGCGAGCGCTGCCGATATCGAGCATGGCCGTGCCGGCCTTCTCGCAGTCTTGTGGGGATCGATCGTCTCGGCAGTTTTTGCAGTGATCGTTGCCACGCAGGTTTTTGCATCCGACGTCGCTCGAACATTTCGGATCGGTCGCAGCGGTGCGGTAAGCGGTTTCGATTTCTTTTTATCATTCGCGCTTCTGGGCATCGGGCATTTGGTCGGTCTTTCGGTCGGAATTGCCATGCTGATCGGGACATTCATCGGCTGGGGGTGGGGCGTTCCGCATTTCTCAGCGTTGGCCGGCGACATCACGACAGCGGCGGCGACGATTGCCCAAAAAACTTGGAGTACGAAAGTACGTTTTATTGGAGCGGGAGCGATCGGCGTTTCAGCGATTTGGACGTTGCTAAAACTGGTGAAGCCCGTCACCAGTGGCCTGGCCGGCGCGATGGCGGCTTCGCGGGCGCGTAAAGCCGGGAAGGCGGACACGTTGCCAATTACCGAGCGCGATATTCCGATTGGGATGGTGGGTCTGGTGACGCTGCTTTGCATGTTGCCGATTGGATGGCTGCTCGGCTACTTCGGAAACTCCAGTGGTCTCGGCGCCCACTTACCAACGCTGATCATCGGCGGCGTGGTTTATATTGTGTTGATGAGCTTTTTCGTGTCGGCGGTCTGCGGTTACATGGCCGGACTGATCGGTTCGTCTAACAGTCCGCTGTCGGGGATTGGAATCCTGGTGGTGATCGGCGCGGCGTTGTTGCTGGTGATTGGTGTCAAACCATATGTGGGGCCGGAGGCAACCAAAGCGCTGATTGCGTTCGCGCTTTTCACTACGGCCGTGGTCTTCAACGTCGCAGCAATCGCAAACAATAATCTGCAGGACCTCAAGACCGGTCAGCTCGTTGATGCAACACCGTGGAAGCAGCAGGTTGCGCTCATTTTCGGAGTAATCGCCGGCGCGTTCGTGATTCCGCCAGTGCTCGGCCTTGTCAATCAAGCATACGGTTTCGTCGGCGCGCCCGGAGCTGAACTTCGTCCACATCCGCTGCCGGCGCCGCAAGCAGGTCTGATTTCCTCGCTCGCCCAAGGTGTGATCGCCGCTGATATCGACTGGAGCCTGATCCGAATCGGCGCGTTGATTGGTGTTGGTATTATCGTGCTTGACGAAATCCTTGCTCGCACAACCAAACAGATGCGGGTTCCGCCGTTGGCGGTGGGTCTCGGAATTTATCTGCCGACGCAAAGCACGTTAATGATTGTGGTCGGCGCAGTCATCGGCTGGTTGTTCGACCGGCGGGCGGATCGTACGCCGAAACCGGAAGCAACAAAACAGCTCGGCGTGTTGCTCGCTTCAGGGTTGATCGTCGGCGAAGGAATTCTTGGTGTGGTCATTTCGGCAATCGTGGTGTTCTCCGGGAAAGATGCGCCGCTCTCGGTCGTCGGGCCGGGATATGAAACCGCCGGAATTATCATCGGCGGCCTCGCCTTCGCCGTCATCGCTTTCGCGTTATATCGGTGGATCCTGCGAATGGGCTCGGCACGAGCGGCATGAAATGGAAATGGAACTGGCCGCTCTGGGTGGGCTTCATTGTCGCCGTCGGCGGATTGCTTAGCTACGAGTACTTCGTTCGGTTTCCAATCACCCGTGATTTTCCCTGGGCGAATCTTTTGCTCTTCGCCATCGGCGCCGTCCTGCTGCTCATTGGTTTGTTTCGGGCGTTTGGGAGGCCTCACCTTTATCGCGGCAAAGCTTTCGGTTCGATTTTTGCGGTGATCGCCCTGCTGTTATTTGGGTTCTTCAGTTACGAAATCTTTTATGTTTTGCGTCAGGTCCCGCTTTCTGCGCAAGCGCCGCGTATTGGCGAAAAAGCCCCGCCGTTCTCTCTGCCCGATCAGGATGGAAAACAGGTCGCGCTGGCCGATTTGCTTTCGCCGAACGGCGCGGTGTTGATTTTTTATCGGGGGCATTGGTGACCATTATGCAACTCCGAGTTGCGGAGTTTTCAGCGTCGGTTGGGGGATTTCAAATCGCGCGGAGTCCAGGTTGCGGCCATCGGTGTTGATCCGACCGAGATCAGTCGGGGGCACGCGAAGAAGATGGGATACACGTTTCCGCTGCTCTCCGATTCGGATGCGGCAGTCATTAGGCGTTATGACGTATTACATCGCGCTGCTGGTCCCAAAGGCAACGACATCGCCCGTCCAGCCGAGTTCTACATCGATGCGTCGGGAACGGTGCGCTGGGTCAATTTGACCGACAACATAGCGGTGCGCGCGCGGCCGGAACAAGCGCTGGCAGCGATCGACGTAAGCGCCGGCTCCAACAGTTCCCAGTAAGATCGCAGGTCAGTTCGGCGCTCTGTCCGCCGCCCAATCAAACTCGTTCAACAGTTTTCGAACAGGCCCTTAAAACGCTTCTTTTGCAGGGACGCGCGGTAACAACGGGCTAAAGCGGTGGTGTTAAGGAATGTAACTGCCAGCGCGATTGACGACGCTGCGCCCAGCCAATACCTTCAGCGCTACGTGCGGGCGGAATTAGAACAACTTCTCATCCTTCAAGATCGGCAACAGAAGATCCGGCAGATCGAAAACGAAATAAAAAGTCTGCCGGCACAGCGAAAACATCTTGACTCACAGCTGGCCGACAGCGCGGCCACTTTGGAGGCGATCAAGCACAAGGCGCGGCAAGTTGAGGTCGATCGAAAAAAGCTTGAGCTCGATGTCGGCGCTCGCACCGAAAGCATCAACCGTCTGAAGACCCAGCAGTATCAAACCCGCAAAAACGACGAATTCCAGGCGATGGGCCACGAAATCCAGCGATACGAAGACGAAATTCGAAAACTGGAGGACCAGGAACTGGAACTGATGGATCAAGCGGACAAATTGAAAGCGGATGTGGCGGCTGAGGAAAAGAAGGCGGGCGCGACCAAGGATTCGATTACCCGGCAAATGAATGATCTCGGCGAAAAATCAAAGGCGCTCGAATCGCGGCTTCAGGAGTTGACCAAAGAGCGGACGGAACTCGCCGAAAAAATGGACGAAGATGTTTTGGGCCGGTTCGAGCGTTTGTTCGGGAGTAAAGGCGATTCCGCGATCGTTGCGATCGAGCATGGGGTTTGCACCGGGTGTCACATGAAACTGACAGTTGCGACGGTGAAAGCGGCGGAGAGCGGCAAAGAAATTGTCAGCTGCGAGCAGTGCGGCCGGATTCTGTACATCCCCGCCTAAGATCGGCCGGCCCGCGAATCACGCTAATAAACGCGAATCCCTTTGCAGTCCGATTTTTGATTGTTCCGCCTGATTCGCGTAATTCGTGTGATTCGCGGGCACAGGCAGAATCCGCTATACGTTAAATCGAAACGTAATCACGTCCCCGTCGCGAACTTCGTAATCTTTTCCTTCGAGCCGAAGCTTCCCCGATTCGCGCGCCTTGGCGAATGAGCTGAGCGCAATCAAATCGTCGTAGGCGATCGTCTCGGCCGCGATGAAACCGCGTTCGAAATCGGAGTGGATCGCGCCCGCGGCGGCCGGCGCTTTGTCTCCGGCGTGAATGGTCCAGGCCCGTGTTTCTTTTTCGCCGGTTGTGAAATAGGTGCGCAATCCAAGCAAATGATAAGCCGCCCGAATCAACCCGTGAACCCCGCTATCTTCGACGCCCAGGCCTCGCAGATATTCCAGGGCCTCGCTTTCGCTAAGATCCACGAGTTCGCTTTCGATTTGCGCGCTGATGACAAACGCTTCGGTGCCGAAGTGGTGATGCGCATAATCCTGAACAAGATCGACATACTTTGCCCCCGGGTTGGTTTTGTCGCCCTTCGCGACTACGGCCAGATCAGCTTCAGCGACGTTGCAGGCGAACAATGTCGGCTTTGAAGTAAGAAGGAAAAAATTTCGCGCGATGATTTTTTCTTCGGGATCAAGCTCTGCCGAGATTGCCGGTTTACCCGAGTTCAAATGCGGCAGCAGCTTTTCGATGATCGCGGTTTCGATTCTCGCGCTTTTTTCGCCGGCGCGAACTTCCTTTTGCAGTCGATCGTGTCGCTTTTGCGCGGCCGCGAGGTCGGCGAGCACGAGCTCGGTATTGATGACCTCGATGTCGCGAATCGGATCGATCGATGCGCTCACGTGGTGAACATCCGAATCGGTAAAACAGCGGACGACCTGCACGATCGCGTCGACTTCGCGAATGTGGCTGAGGAACTGATTGCCGAGTCCTTCGCCGGCGCTCGCCCCTTTCACCAAACCTGCAATGTCTACGAACTGGATGGCCGTTGGGGTGATTTTTTTCGACTTAGAAATCTCAGCCAGCTTGTCCAATCTGCGATCGGGCACCGTCACGACGCCGACGTTGGGATCGATCGTGCAAAATGGATAATTTTCCGCGGGCGCATTGTGGGTACGTGTAACGGCATTGAACAACGTCGATTTTCCGACGTTGGGCAGTCCAACAATTCCGGCGCTTAACATGAAAGGATGAAGGATGACGGTTAAAGGATGAAAAGAAGGCTGCGGAATCTTTCATTCCTTAATCCTTCAACCTTCATCCTTTTCTTCTCGGGCTGGCGGGATTTGAACCCACGACCTCTTGAACCCCATTCAAGCGTTCTACCAAGCTGAACTACAGCCCGATTTGGAGCCGGAACTATTCACCAAACCGGCGAAGACTGCCAACGGTTCGTGATGGAATTTACGGGTGGACCCGGGCAGAATGGCCTTCCTCCCCAGGACATGAACAATTTCCAAGCAGCATTATCAGGGTTGCTCGCGCTAATGCTGTGCGCACTGCCGGCTGACGGAAGTCCACGACGACACGCCGCCATTCGGATGAACGTTCAATCGGTAGAGTGGGCGTCGAGTTTGATCGCTTTGGGCCGGTTTGTTCCCGACAAGAAGGGCGCCTGGAACAAAGACCGCCCGAGCCGGTCACGAGAAAATGATTTCGTCCGAGATAGTGGGTTCCAGGAATATGCTAAATGGTTCCTCGCGGTCGATGATGCTCAGCCGGCCAATAGCAAAGCTAAATACAAATTCCCGTTCGGTGATTTTCGGAATATTCATCGATGTGGATTGCTTGCAGCCAAAGCCCGAGCCCACGAGTACGGCTACAGCGATATTGAAGCGGCCGCGGGCAAGTTGCTCGAAATGATCAAATCACCCAGCCCAGCTCGTCAAAAACACGTCGATTAATTCCGGCAGATCATCGCTATAGCCGCCTTCGAGAATCGCCCCTGCCGGGATTTGGATGTTGCGCAACCACTCGCCAAAAGTCGCGAAATCTTCGCGCTCGAGGGTCATTTGGACTAACGGATCGCGCGCGTAGGCGTCGAACCCGGCGGACACGAGTATTAAATCCGGCTTCGAGTCGACAAGCTGGTCGAGCGCGTGCTTACAAATGCGAACGTGTTCCTGACGCGGAGTTAGCGGCGCGACCGGATAATTATCAATGTTAGCAAACGACTTCGCGCCGGTTCCTGGGTAAGCGGGAAACTGATGGATCGAGGCGAATCGGATTCGATCATTGTGCGCGATAATGTCTTCGGTCCCGTTGCCGTGATGAGCGTCAAAATCCCAGATCGCGACCCGGTTGGCACCGTTCTCGAGGGCGTCGAGCGCGGCGATGGCAATGTTGCTGAAGTAACAGAACCCCATTGCCTGATTGCGCCTGGAATGATGTCCCGGCGGTCGCATTAAGCTAAAACCGCGGTGGCCTTTCAAGGCCGCTCGCGCCGTTTCAAGCGCGGCGCCGGCGGATTTTCGCGCATAGCTGTCGATCTTTGAATAAGCCGGGGTGTCCAGATCGAAATCGCCCGGTGGATTTTTTATCCGCTCGATATGTTCGCTGGAATGCGCGCGTAACAATTCGTCAGCACTCGCGGCGCGCGGCTCGCGCCATTCCCAATTCGGATGCCGCGCGTTTAAGATTGGGACGGTCCCGGTGATCCGAGCGGGCCGCTCCGGATGTCCCGGGGTGGAGTACTCGATGCAGTGCGGGTCGTGAAAAAGAATCACCCTGGGGTGCTTTCTAACACCTCTGGGTCAAAGCGCGATTGGAATTGACCGAAGGCTCCTGGGGTTCGCAAGATGGCAACGGGCGGAGCGCAAGCTGCTGCCAAGTTGGTCCATGTCCATACCCATAACCACGAAAGGCATTACATGAAATATAGAACCTCTAAATTGTTTATTGCGGTTGCAGCGAGTCTCGCCCTTTCCGGCTGGCTCAAAGCCGGCGCGCCATCTGAAAACGATGTTGGGGATCCGGATTCGTTTACACACGCTGCGAATTTTCTCGGCGTTAGCAGCGGGTTCATTTACGTAAATAACTGTCCGGCCACAAGTCCAACGCCGACTCCTTCTCCGGCGCCAAACAACAATAGTCCTCAATGTGTTACGACCCAACCGTGTCCGGGAAGCGACTTTTTCGACGTGTTCAACATTGCTGCGATTGTGCTGCCAAAGGACAGCACCAAGGATATAATTTATCCGGTCCTTAATTTCTTCCATGATTTCACTCTGGAAAATACCAGCGGCTCTCCGCAGAGCAGCGTCTTCTTTGAGTACACGGCCGACATCACCGTTCAGAGCAGTGCCCTGAATGATCCGAGTTGCATCGATCCCAGTACTGGCGACCCTTGCGGCGGCCAACTCCAATTCCAATTCGGTGATAATCGAATGCGCGAAGATCGTTCGATGAATCCAGGTGACCGAGAGCGGCAACATCTTAACTACAGCCGGGCCGGCAATCTTGGCATCACCAAACGTTCCCTGGTAGAAATCGGTCTTTCCCAAACACTGGTGGACAAGCTGTTCCACAGTCAGATGACGCTTCGCTTAAATGTTCACATCAGGACAAAGTGCGTAAATCAGACTACGCCGGTCAACCCTGCA
>JAICWQ010000112.1 GCA_025934755.1 Chthoniobacterales bacterium
AGCTACACACTCTTGGGGTGAATGGCTGCTATACGCAGAAAGATGTGACGGAGGTCGCAAAAGCTTTTACCGGGTGGACGGTGGAGAAGCAGCAGTTTGGCGGCGGCTTCATTTTTGACGCAAGCCGTCATGAGCCGGGGAGCAAGATTGTGCTTGGGAAGAAGATTTCCGCCGGGGCAAAGGATCAAGGAATGCAGGAAGGGCTGCAGGTGCTGCATATTCTGGCAAACAGTCCTGCCACGGCGCGGTTTATTTCGCGGAAGAAATGTTGAAGACGCGAAAAGAAGATTTGAAAGGCAAGACCGCGCTGGTTTCCGGGAGCGGCAACGTTTCGCAGTACACGGTGGAGAAACTGATCACACTCGGTGCAAAACCGGTGACGCTGTCGGATTCGAGCGGATACATTTATGACGAGGCCGGGATCGATCGCGACAAACTGATGTTCGTGATGGACCTGAAAAATAATCGGCGCGGCCGAATTTCGGAATACGCGGACAAGTTTAAAGGCGCGGTGTTCACCAAAGTTGATCCAAAGCTGGATCACAACCCGCTTTGGGATCACAAGGCCGAGTGCGCGTTTCCGAGCGCGACCCAAAACGAGATCAACGGCAAGGACGCGGCGAATTTGTTGCGTAACGGGTGCTACGTCATTTCGGAAGGCGCGAACATGCCGAGCACGATCGACGCAGTGAACCAGTTCCTCGACGCGAAGATTCTTTTCGGGCCGGGCAAAGCGGCGAACGCAGGCGGAGTGGCGACGTCCGGTTTGGAGATGGCGCAGAACAGCATGCGGATCAAGTGGACCCGCGAGGAAGTGGACGCGCGGTTGTTCAACATCATGAAGACGATCCACGAAGTCTGTTATCGCACGGCCGAGAAATACGGCACGCCCGGCAATTACGTGAACGGCGCGAACATCGCCGGATTTACGAAAGTCGCGGAAGCGATGCTGGATCAGGGATTGGTCTAAAAGACGTTGAGGCGTTGAGAGGTTGAGGTCAAATCCGAAGCTCGAATTTCGAAATCCGAAACAAATCTTAAATTCGAATATTCGAAATTGCGGGTTTAACGCCCTGGAATTTTGAACATTCGGTATTCGTGTTTGTTCGGAGCTTCGATATTCGGATTTCGATATTTGAGGCTGGAATCGAATGGGGTCGTACCTAAACATTTAACATTTGGCGGACGACCCGTGTTGGTTGGCGAGAAAGGCCTCGTCTCCAACTTGTCACAGGTCACTTATCGCTGTTCACTTCCCTAATGTCCGAAGAGTCTTCTCAGCTGACTGGTCCTGATTTCGAGAAAGGAATTCGAACCGCCGACGTGGCCGACGGAGCGATGGTGCAAGGCCACGCGTTTGGCGAAGCGGTGCTGATCGCCCGGCGCGGCGCGGACTTCTTTGCGATTGGCGCGACCTGCACGCATTACGGCGGGCCGCTGGCCAAAGGGTTGATGGTGGATTGCACGGTGCGATGTCCATGGCACCATGCGCGATTCGATCTGCGGACGGGTGAAGCCATCGCTGCGCCCGCGTTGAACGATGTTTCATGCTGGAAAATCGAGAAGCGCGGAGAACGCATCTTCGTCACCGGCAAGATCGACAATAAACCCGTGCGGAAACCTGCAGTATCGCCGAGCAGCGTGGTGATTGTCGGAGCCGGCGCGGCCGGTGGCGCGGCGGCGGAAATGTTGCGCCGCCAGGGTTATGAAGGCCGGATCACTTTGATCGGTAAGGACCCGTCTCTTCCGTATGACCGCCCGAACTTGTCCAAAGATTATCTCGCGGGCAACGCGCAGGAAGAATGGATCCCGCTTCGGCCGGACGACTTTTATCGCGAACAGAAAATCGACACGATCACGGGAACAGAAGTTCGAACGATCGATACAAAAAAAAGTCAGGTGACACTCTCCGATGGCCGCTCGTTAGGCTACGGCGCGCTGCTTTTGGCCACCGGGGCCGATCCGGTTCAGTTGGCGATTCCGGGCCACGATCTACCGGAGGTTTGTTATTTGCGAACGCTCGTGGACTGCCAGCGCATTATTGAGAAAGCGAAAAACGCCAAGCGAGTGGTGATCATCGGCGACAGCTTCATCGGATTGGAAGTGGCGTGGTCCCTGCGGGAACGCAAACTCGAAGTCGCGGTGGTTGGAAAACATTCGGTGCCGCTCGAAAAGGTCCTGGGTCGCGAATTAGGCAGTCTGGTTAAAAAAACCCACGAGGCAAACGGCGTGAAATTTCATCTCGGTCGAGCTGCAAAAATTGAAGAGCGAAACGTGCAACTGGATGATGGAACAAGGTTGGACTGCGATTTTGTCGTGGCGGGGATCGGGGTGCGGCCCAACACTGCGCTGGCTGAGAGCGCCGGCCTAGCGACCAAGGACGGCGTTTTGGTCAATGAGTTTTTAGAGACGAATGTGCCGGGAATTTTTGCCGCCGGAGACATCGCACGTTGGCCCGATCCTAGAGCAGGGCAAATCCGGGTTGAACACTGGGTCGTGGCCCAACGGCAGGGTCAAACCGCGGCCCGGAATATTCTGGCAGCCCGCGAACCGTTTGTCGTGCCGCCGTTTTTCTGGAGCAATCATTTCGATGTCCACATTCACTATGTCGGTCACGCTGGCGCCGACGATCGGCCTACGGTGTCGGGCGACGTGAACGCGAAGGATGCGTCGGTGATTTTTCAGTCTGCCAAAAAAACTACTGCGGTCGCGAGCATTGGCCGGGACGTTGAAAATCTCAAAGCTGAAGTGGCTCTGGAAGAGGGAGAGGAGTTTCATCCGTAGGCAGGGGCCGTTGCCCCTAACGGCCCGCCCGGGCGATTGAGGGCAATCGCCCCTACCTGCTTGTCACAGGTCACTTGTCGCTGTTCACTCTCCTTATGAGCGAGCGTAAATATCCGAAGAGTCCAAAGGAGATGACCAAGGGGATGATCTATTTCCCACGCATGCTGGACAAGATCCGGATGCATTTGAAGGGTGAGTTGCGCGACGATTACAAACAGAACTTCGGCGCGCCGGGAACTGCGGACGGCACCTGCTGCAATTTTCTACGAGTCGATCATCGTGACGTGGTCGAGCGAGTGAAACAAGGCGGGACCGATGAAGAAGTTTTGGAATGGTGTTTTGAAAAAGGCCGCCGGCTCAACGAAGGCGATTTGTTGGTCTGGAACGGGTTCGCTTCGACGCTCGGCTGGCGGGACCGGGTGACGCCGATACTGGAAAAACGAAAAAAGGAAATGGGCATCGCGGACCGAAACGATATTCAGTGCATCCCGGACCTGATCGATTTTGATGAGGAACGGCTAAAATAGTGACGAGTGACAAGTGACAAGACTCGCGATCACACTCCTCCTTAGTCCTTGCCTCTTTGCTCTATGCCCGTCTTCGATGGGCGGGGACGCGGTGGCGATTGGGTATAACGCGGACGGGGTCTGGACGTCGGTCACCTATTTTTCGTCGGGCGCGGCCAAAGGGAGCTCCAATTACAAAACAGAAGCGGAAGCGCGCGAGGAAGCGTTGCGCGATTTGAAGAAGCGCGGCGGCGAGGGGTTAGCACGCTCTGAAATTCTTTCCTCTTCGGATGCAACCGGTTTCGTGGCAGTCGGGCGTGGCGCGGACAAGTCGCGAAAGGATCAAAACGTAGTCGGTCGCGGTAAATCGCAAAAGGAAGCGGACGAGAATGCGATGGCTGAATTGAAAAAGCGCGGGGCGATTAAGAGTCAGAAAATCGTTTATCGCTATTTTTCCCACGGTTCCGACGGCAGGTAGGGGCCGTTGCCCCCAACGGCCCGCGGGCGATTGAGGGCAATCGCCCCTACCTTTTGTTTGAGCGGTGCTTGTCATCCGCGCAGAACTCGACATTTTCGTTAGATGGAAAAACTCTGCTGCATCCTGGTTGTCGGGTGTTTCCTGACAATCCCAGTGCTCTTGCATTCCGCTGAACCGGTGGCAAAGGCTTCTCCTGGTTCCGAGCTGGACGAGGAATCAGCGACGCCATCGCCGGCTGCGACGCCCGTTGTTTTTTCCGCACAAACCCTGGGTGATCTGAAGCGGTTGCAACAAGCTGCCTTGAGCAGCGACTACGCCTATCGAGAAGTTGCGCATCTTTCCGACAATATCGGCCCGCGGTTGACCGGTTCGGCTCAGGCGGCGAAAGCAGTGGAGTACGTGGCCAATGAATTGAAAGCGATCGGGTGCGAAGTCCAGCTCGAGAAAGTGATGGTGCCGCACTGGGTCCGGGGCGAAGAAAAGGCGGCCCTGGTTCAATTTCCGGGTATGGCGGACGGCACCATACAAAAGATCGTGCTCTGCGCGCTCGGCGGGAGCGTTGCGACGGGAAAGGATGGAATCACCGCGGACGTGGTCGCGGTGAAAAATTTCGCTGAATTGAAAGCAATGTCGCGCGACAAAGTGGCGGGCAAGATCGTGCTGTTTACGTATTCGTTCGACAAACAGTTGGCTGCAGTCGGTCGAAGCGGTGAGGCCTACGGCGAGGCGGTAGCTTATCGGAGCGATGGGCCGAGCGCGGCGGCGCGGCTCGGTGCGGTCGCCTGTTTGATTCGTTCAGTCGGCGGCGCGGATTATCGAATTCCGCACACCGGATCGACAAAATATGCGACGGACGCTCCGAAAATCCCAGCCGGCGCGGTGACAAGTGAAGACGCGGATTTGATCGCCGATCTGGTGAAGCAAGGTCCAGTGAAAATGAAACTGCTCTTAACGCCGCAAACGTTGCCCGATGTGGAGAGCGCCAACGTGATCGGCGACATCAAAGGCAGCGAACATCCAGAGCAGGTCGTGATTGTTTCGGGCCATCTCGATTCCTGGGATTTGGGAACGGGTGCGATCGATGACGGCGCGGGCGTGGCGGTTTCGATGGAGGCGGCGAACCTGATTCACAAACTAAATCTGAAGCCCAAGCGCACGATCCGGGTGATCGCGTGGATGAACGAAGAAAACGGGACTCGCGGTTCCAAACAATACGCTAAAGATCACGAGAAAGATTGGGCGAACCATTTCGGGTGCATGGAAACCGACAATGGCGCCGATCATCCAGTTGGCTTGCACGTCAAAGCGAGGCCCGAAGTGAAGACATTGTTAAAACCGGTGGCGGCGGTGTTGCAGGAGTCGGGAGCGGGGGCACTGGAATTGAGCGAGCACGCGGGCGCTGACATCAGCCCGCTGGAAAAGGCGGGCGTGCCGTCGTTCGCGCCGATCCAGGATGGCCGATTCTATTTTAATTATCATCACACTGCGGCGGACACCCTCGACAAAATCGATCCGAAAAATCTCGCGCAAACTTCGGCGATTGTTGCGGTATGGGCTTACGCGATGGCGAACGCGGAACAAGCGATGCCAAGATGAGTGACGTGTGACGTGTGACAAGATCGGCATCGTCAGCTTGATAGCCGTTTGGTAAAACTCCGGCGTGAGGCTGGAGACAATCAATTCGATCGGGCCGATCGTCGCGGCCACCGGCGTAATCGCGTCGCTATTCAGAAAGTCGTGATCGCATGGAAGGAGCTTTTCCAAATCGCTCCGAAGCCGGCCGTTTTTTGGCAACAAAACTCAGCAGATACGCGGGAAGTGTTGACGTCATTGTTCTCGGGTTGCCGCGCGGCGGTGTCCCCGTTGCTTACGAAGTCGCCCAGGCGTTGCGGGTTCCGCTGGACGTTTTCATTGTTCGCAAACTTGGCGTGCCGGGATTCGAGGAACTCGCGGTCGGGGCGATCGCGTCCGGCGGCGTGCGAGTGTTGAACGAAGAAGTGGCAGACACCTTGCCGAACGCGGACGAAATCATCGATGCGGTTACGGCAAAAGAAACGGCCGAGATCGAGCGGCGGGAACACGAATATCGTGATGGGCGACCCGCACCGGACTTGTCAGGCAAAATCGTGATCCTGATTGACGACGGATTAGCGACCGGCGCGACCATGCGCGCGGCGGTCAAGGCGTTGCGTCAACGAGGGGCGGCAAAAATTGTCGTGGCCGTTCCGGTTGGTCCGCCGGACACCTGTCGCGAGTTCGAAGACCTGGCGGATGAAGTGGTTTGCGCGAGCGCGCCGGAATTTTTTCAGGCGGTCGGCCAATATTACGAAGATTTTTCGCAAACGAGCGACGAAGAAGTGCGCGATTTGCTGGCGAAAGGCGCGCAAAATCGGCCAGAGCCGAACATGTAGCCGACGCAACGCGCGTGCGTTCGATGTTTATGGTGGAACGCGCTCTCCGCAGCGCGTTGCGATCGAGCTCGGAGAGCTCGATCCACCATTTGCTGTCGTCCAAGCCCAGTTCGACCATGCGAAAATTCATGGGCGAATCTGCCCACCTGCTTCGATCGGCGCGTCAAACGATTACGATTGCGGCGGCGCTTGTGGTGCCGGGGGCGTTGGGTTTCTATGCCATCCCCCGTGATGCTGTTGCATCCAACGCTGCCGGCGTTGTTCCATCTGCTGCAAACGCTGCTGTTGTTGCGGAGTAAGATACGCGGCGATGTCGTGGTGCGCCTGGTTGATTACCTCGCGGACATTTCGCCCGGTGTCTCCGCGAATGGTTTCGAGCTGCGTGCCCGCCCTATCGATAATCGGGCCGATCTTGGACATTTGTTCGTCAGTCAAACGAAGCTGCCATCGCAACCGATTCTTCATCATTTGCGCGGCCCCGCCGGAATGCGCTGCCAACATTAAGTGGTGGCCAATCGCCATTGTCACGAATACACCGGTCGCGCCGCCGGCCATGAAAACCAGGAGAAACCCGGCAATCAATTTCCACTTCAGCGCGTTGTTCATTGCGCGACTTCGTCCTGAATGGCCGAATCGGCAATGGCAAAATCGTTGCCAGACGGGAGCATCGCGTCACTGCTGCGATCGAATTCCAAATACGCGCCCGCGCTGGCAACGACAATCACCGCCGCAGCGACGAGGGCAACCCGGCGAAGCAGTGCCGCGAAGGCAGAACCATTTCCACTTCGGCGCGCGAGAGCAATGACTCGGGTGTCGAAACCGAACGGCATTTCAGCCGGCCCATCGTCGCGGGCCTGGGCGGCGCTCCGGAGTAATCGATCGAGATGAATGTCCTTGTCCGAAGGCGGGTTCATAGATTCGGTCCAACTCCTAGTTTGGTAAGTTGTGCTTTCATTTTCTTCCGTGCCCGGAACGCACGCACCTTGATCGCGGCCACGCCCATTCCGGTAATCCGATGGATTTCTTCGACGGAACGGCCCTGCAAGTAAAGCAAATCGATAATCACCCGCTCCGCTGGTTTCAAGAATTCGAACAAATGTTCCACCAGCTGGCGCGAAGCGAGCCGATTATCCGGCGCGAGTTCTTCGGATGAAACGGACAGATTTTTGACGACCGCCTCTTCTTCCTCGCTCAGGTCCGCGTGCCGCAGCTCGGGCCGCACTTTTTCGGAGTCGATCTGGGTGAGACAGGTGTTGACGGCAATCCGGGAGACCCAATGCTCGAGCGGCACTTTGCCTGAAAACTGGGAGAGTTTTTGAAACACTTTAATGAAGATCATTTGGCAAAGATCCTCCTCAGAAGTTCGTCGCGGCCGATGGGACCGCACCATTTTTGCGACAAGCGGGTAGAGTCGGCGCACCAGTTGGCGAGCCGCCTCATCGTCATGCCGAAGCGCAGCTTGAACCAGCGCATCAGGGTCAGGATCATCCATGTCCAAATCGCATCCACACTGATAACAATGACCGCCAAGGCAAGCGAGCGGTTACAGCGAAAATCCCAAATCCCAAGTTCCAAATCCCAAACGAACTCCAAAGGTCCAAAATTCTAAACGGCTGGTGCGCGGGACTTTGAAATTTGGAAGCTGGATTTTGGGGATTTGGGATTTGAGGCATGGCGGCCATCGCTTGCGCAAAAAAATGTAACCTGGCGCCGTGCCGCTCCGTCACAGTTATCAAGAGCCCGAAAAATTCGGGCCAAAAAGGGAAATGAAAACAAATAATATGAAACGAAACCTACTGACACTCGTAACGGCGGGCGCAATTGCGCTGGGTGGCTTTGCTTTGGTTAACGCGCAAGACGGGAACGGCGGTGTTGCCGGACGCGGATTTCGCGGGCACGGGCACCAATTTGCCATGCAACATCTGACGAAATCGTTGAACCTCACGCCTGACCAACAGGCCAAGGTCCAACCGTTGCTCGATCAGGCGAAACCGCAAATCATCGCCATCCACAAGGACGCGATGCAAAAAACTCAGGCGATCATCGACAAGACCATGTCGCAGATTCGCCCGATGCTGACCGCCGACCAGCAAGCGAAGTTTGACGCGCTCCAAAAAGCTCGTCAGGACCTGCGGAACGCGATGCAGGAATTGCACGCGGCGATGACGGCCCAATAATTTCTTGGGGGTCAAGGAAGGAATGATGGCGGCGGCCAGGAATGGTCGCCGCCGTTAGCGTTTAGGGAGATGGTGCAGGGGCACGTGTCCTCACGCGCAGATGATAATTTGCTTTGGGCACGGATGACGGATTACGTCTGACGGTGATAAAGGGACGTCCTCCGAGATTGCCCGAAATATTTCAGCGATATGACCAACCGGTATCCTTCGTGACAATTTGCACCTTGCATCGGCGAAAATTTCCGGATCTTGCCAAGACGAACGAAGCCTTCAAGGTCTACGCCGAACGTGGAAGGGAGCTTGGTGTTGCAGTGGGCCGATACGTAATAATGCCGGATCACATTCATCTTTTCGTTTGTGGAGACATCGAATTTAGACTCTCCGAATGGGTCAAAGGCCTGAAACGCGCAATCTCGAGTGCCTTTGCGAAGCAAGATCGACAGAGGTTGTGGCAGCCAGGATTTTTTGACCATTTGTTACGCAACGACGAAAGCTACGGGCAAAAATGGACTTATGTCCTGGAAAATCCGGTGCGCGCTGGACTAGTTGCCAAAATCGAGGATTGGCCGGTTCAAGGTGAAATCTGCGACATCGATCGCGCATGACTGCAATTGCGGCTGAGGACAGCCGCCTCTACACCAGAGAATGAAATCTTCCGGCTCAGCTTCGATCAAGCCATTCATGGCGAAGATTGACCCCGATCGATTGCGCGAAATCCAGCGGCGTCACGGCCAGTCGAGTGCGCGTTATGCAAAGTACGCCGACGTCGAACATTGGCTGGAGATCAATCTTCCGCGCGTCCAGGAATTGAAATTGGACGGCGCCGCGCCAAAGCAAATTCTCGATCTCGGATGCGGTGCGGGTTTCTTTTTGTTTCTGGCCAAACAGTCCGGCCACTCCTGCGTTGGTTTGGACGTGGGCGATTATCCGCTTTCCAACGACCTGATCGAGCTGTTCGGAATCTACAAATTGACCTGGCGAATCCGCGCGTTCGAGCCGTTGCCCGATTTCGGACGGCAATTCGATTTGATCACGGCCTTCTCAGCGGCATTCAATCGCAACGCGGATGAAACCCGCGGCTGGACGGTAGACGAATGGGAATTTTTTTTGAACGACCTGAACCAGGATTTGAAGCCGGGCGGGCAAGTCCTGCTCGAGATCAATTCCGGCAAAGACAACCGGTATTTTGCTGAGGAAGTCCGCGAATTTCTTCTCAAGCGCGGTGGGCGAGTCGAGGGCGAGCGTATTTATTTTCAATCGATCCGCTAAAGACGCCAATTGACGCGAAACGGAGCGGAGAAATTCTTTTTTGTTTGGCGTCTTTTAGCCTGTTTGGCGGACGGGTGGAGGGCGAGCGCGTGTAGTTGTAGAGGCGCGTGTCCTCACGCGCATTGCGGCTGAGGAGCCTTCGCCAAGGCTGCGGCTCGCCAAGGGACAGAGCCGCCTCTACAGCCGTTTTTTGCCGAGCGAAAACAGAAAGAGCAAAATGGCCAGTCCCGCCAGGACGGCGGCCACGATGAAGGCGGTGCTGGTGATCTCGGCGCGATAATGGTACTCGGATTTCATATGCCCGGCCCATCCGAGCAGGAAAAAGAGCAGCGCGGTGTAAACCAGAATTACGCTGATGCCTCTTTGGTCGTCCGTTTTCATCGATAATTGATTCGCATCTCCATCCACGATTTGGCGGTAAAATTCAAGCCGCAGTTATTTACCAGTCACCGTTCGTAGATCGCTGATGCTGCCATCGGTAAAAATGATCAGGTTGCCGTGACCATGGACATCCGCGGTTTCGGCGAACCATGGCTGACGCGGCCATTGATGAGGC
>JAICWQ010000179.1 GCA_025934755.1 Chthoniobacterales bacterium
AGTCCCTGGCTTTCGATGCAGTGTGCAATGGGAAACGAACGACTCCAAGTCGCCCTGCCATTCGCGCGGAAGTCCGGACGTATGTGTCGCCAGCTCAAACAGAGTGATCTGCTTGCCCTGGTACGTTGGCATTTTGACCGATTCAGGCAGGAACTTTTGCACTGGATCATCCAGCCGCATTTCGCCGCGTTCGACCATGTCTTGCAGCAGCAGCGCCGTAAACACTTTTGTGACTGACCCAATTTCAAACAGCGTGTGGCCATTTACTTCCGAATCCGTACCGTTATCGAGGTTGCCGTAACTGACCACCTGAGTTCCACGCTCATCAACAACACCGACAACGAGACCGACTCCAAGTTTACCGATGTCGATATAATCGTGGAGCATGTCTCTGATATCTGCGTCGGAGGGAGGAGTAGCTGGCGATTGTGCGTAAACCAAACCACCGGAGTTCCATAGCGCCACTACGAGCACGAACCGAAACAGCAAAACCGTAATAGTCCTCAGCATCATTTGGTTTGCTCCACACTATCAGCGCCGCCCCCCGGTTCCATTACAAATCTTAAATCCCGTTGGCCGAGCAGCTCAGGCGGCGGTCTGCAAAGCCGCAGAGGCTGGTGCAATTCCAGCACGGGATTCCATTTCTTCCGAACATCAAACAATTAACAAAAGCAAAATCCTATGGCAGAAAAATCGTTACGCTTATCACAGAACGCTCCGGGCCGTTTTTACGTCGACTCCACCTGCATCGATTGCGACATGTGCCGCGGCACCGCGCCGGAAGTTTTCCAGCGCGACGACGATGTTGGACAAACGGTTGTCTTCCGCCAGCCTGCGACAGCCGACGAAGCAGCGCGGGCGCGCCAGGCGTTGGAAGAATGTCCGAGCGATTCGATCGGCAACGACGGGACATCGGTCGAAAATCCGCAGCCAACCACTTAGCACTTTTAGCGGGTCGCAAGCATTGCAGCGATGCAGCGGTCTCTTAAACCGCAGAGCACGGAGCATCACCGTGGCGACCCACCAATTTCAACGCTCCCGTAGCTCAAATTATCAGAGCGCGACGCTTCGAACGTCGTGGTTGCAGGCGAGAATCCTGCCGGGAGTGCCAATTTCGAAAGGCTAAAGGCTAAAGTATAAATGCTAAATTGAAGCCCTCTTCGTCTGAACTTTATCCTTTAGACTTTAGCCTTCGTTTTCCGCCGCGTTAGCCCAACTAGGCAGAGGCGTCCCGCTCAGAACGGGAAGGTTGAGGGTGCAAATCCTTCACGCGGTACCATTTTGCATTCTGCATTCTCGACTTCTGCATTTAAGCCGCCCACGTAGTCCAAGCCTTAGCAGGCGGCCACAAGAGACAACGGACTTAAAATCCGTGCAGTGCCGGTGCAAGCCCGGCCGTGGGTACCAATCAGTTTACAGTAAGGGTTGTCAGACTTTTCGGATTTCTCTAGTCTGCACGAGCTTTTAAAGAAAGTTTGTGAGATTAATCCAGGATCGTAACGAAACGGCGAAAGGACAGTGGTTACTGTGCCTCGGATTGCTGGCGTGGATCGCTGGCAGTGGTTGCTCCATCAACCATTTTGCGATGAACAAGGCGGCTGATGCTCTCGCGCACAGCGGCACCACATTTTCACGCGATGACGATCCGGCGTTGGTGGCAGCAGCAGCGCCGTTCAGCCTGAAATTGATGGAGAGCATTCTCGAAGAAAATCCGCGTCACGTCGGTTTGCTCACGGCCGCCTCCAGCGGTTTCACGCAATATGCCTACGCGTTTGTCCAGGAAGAAGCGGACGAAGTGGAGCCCAAAGACTTTGCCGCCGCCGAAGCCATGCGGGTGAGAGCACGCCGCCTCTACCTGCGCGCGCAACGTTACGGGAGTCGAGGGTTGGAGGCGAAACATCCCGGTTTTACCAAAGCGTTGCTCGCCAATCCGAAAACCGCAGTCCTCGTCGCGCGCAAGGAAGATGTGCCGTTGTTATATTGGACCGCGGCAGCCTGGGCCTCAGCGATCTCGCTTTCAAAAGATAATCCCGACCTCATTGCGCAAGTTCCGCAGATTGAGGCCTTGATCGATCGCGCTCTCGCGTTGGATGAGAGTTATGCCGATGGCTCTATCCACAGCTTTCTGATTTCCTACGAAATGAGCCGGCAAGGCATGAAAGGCGATCCAGTAGCGCGTGCGCGAAAACATTTCGAGCGTGCGCTCGAACTGTCACACGGAAATAATGCTGGCGCCATGGTGGCGTTGGCCGAATCAGTCACGATCCAAAAACAGGATGTAAAAGAATTTGAATCGCTGCTCAACCAGGCACTTGCAATTGATCCGGACAAAAATCCGGACACGCGCCTAGTGACCCTAGTGATGCAACGCCGGGCGCGCTGGCTGCTCTCGCGTAAAACCGAATTATTCCTCCTCACTCAATGATGATGAAAAATCTGTCTCGTAGAAAATTTATTCCCGCCGCATTTACGATCGGTTTGGGCGGCGCTCTCGGTTTGAATCGCGCATGGGGCGCAAGTGGCCCCGTTAAAGTCCGTCTCGGAACGCTGGCTCCGCGCGGATCTTCTTACACCAAACATCTTCAGTTGATGGGTGAGCAGTGGCGTCAAGCACCGGGAGGTGGAGTCGCGCTGACAGTTTATAGCGACGGCACTATGGGCAGCGAGCCGGACATGGTCCGGCGAATGCGATTGGGTCAGTTACAAGCCGCGATGGTAACGACCACCGGCCTTGCAGAAATTGATTTGGCAGCCGCCGGGCTCCAAAGCATGCCGATGATCTTTCGCACGCTCGAAGAATTGGATTTTGTGGAAAAGAAGTTGGAGCCGCTTTTGGAAAAGCGCCTCGAAGAAAAAGGATTCATCGTGCTTTTTTGGGCCGACTCGGGTTGGGTTCGCTTCTTCACCAAAAAACCGGTCTTGCACCCTGGCGATCTGAAAACCGCCAAGCTTTTTGTCACGTCAGGTCGTCCTGCTGAAGAAAACATTTATCGGTCTGCCGGTTACAATCCCGTGGCGTTGGAAGTCGCTGACATTTTGCCCGGGTTGCAAACCGGTTTGCTCGACGCCGTGCCGATGCCTCCAACCATCGCGTTGGCAACTCAATTGGATACGGCCGCTCCGCACATGCTGGATTTGGTTTGGGTGCCGCTCGTCGGCGCAGCAGTCATGAGCAAAAAGGTCTGGGAAACAATTCCGGCGGAAGGCCGCGAAGCCATCCGCAAAGCTGCCTCGGAAGCCGGCAAGCTCATCAAGGCTGACAGTCGCCGTGAAAGCGTCGAGTCGGTCCAGGCGATGGCCAAACGCGGCCTGAAAGTCCAAAAGGTCACACCGGAAATCGAAGCCGAGTGGTTGCGAACGGTTGAACCAGTATGGACGAAAATTCGCGGCTCAATTGTTCCGACAGACATCTTTGATGAGGTGGTCAAGCAACTGAAAATTTTCCGCTCGGGGCAAGGCGACAAGAAGTGATGAACGAAACTGCTGCCGTTTCCCCCAAGCCAATCGAGGCTGCTCGCATTGATGAAAGACCGCAGCGCTGGTGGCATCGTGCTGAAAATCTGCTGCTGGCGATTGCGCTCGGTTTATTGGTTCTTCTGCCGTTGGTCGAAATCGTCGCGCGCAAAATTTTCCATGGTGGCATCGATGCCGCCCCTTCGTTCGAACAACATCTCGTTTTGATCATCAGCTTGCTTGGCGGTTCGGTGGCGACACGCGATGGTCGGTTGCTCGCGCTGTCTACTTTGCCAAATCTTCTGCAAGGCCGATGGCAGACCGGTGCGAAAATCTTTAGTACGGCCTTCGCCGCAGCCGTCACAGTGTTTCTCTGCCTCGCAGCGATTCAACTGGTCCAGTCAGAGCGCGAGGGCGGAAAGTTTCTGGCCTATGGCATTCCGGTTTGGACCATCCAGATGATCATGCCCGTTGGTTTTGGCGTCATCGGATTGCGCCTGCTGTGGAATGCGTCGCAAAAATGGGCCGGAAGGTTGATTGCGTTGATAATCGCAGGTGCTCTGGTGTGGGTCGGCTTTCATCCGCCGATCGCAGTTGAAAAACTGGTCATGCCGGGCTTGTTGATGCTTGTCGTAGCCGTTGTTTTCGGTGCGCCGATTTTCGTGATGCTCGGTGGAGCGGCCTTGATTCTTTTTTGGGGACAAGATTTACCGATCGCCTCGATCTCGCTGACGCACTATTCGATGGTGACAAATCCAACTCTCCCGACCGTGCCGCTGTTTACCTTGGCCGGATATTTTCTGGCGGAAGGCGGCGCTTCCAAACGATTGATCCGCGTCTTTCAAGCGTTGTTCGGAAAGTTCAACGGCGGCCCGGCGATCGTTGCGGTCCTTTTGTGCACATTCTTTACCTCGTTCACCGGGGCGTCTGGTGTAACCATTTTGGCTCTGGGCGGCCTGCTCATGCCGGTGATGATCGGGGCGGGATACCGTGAGCGTGCGACGCTCGGGCTACTGACCGGAACCGGTGGCCTCGGATTGCTTTTTCCGCCGTCGTTGCCGCTGATTCTCTATGCCATTGTCGCGGCGTCCAACGCCAAGGCTTCCGGCGTAAGCATCGAAAAAATGTTTCTCGGCGGACTCGGGCCGGGCGTGTTGCTCGTCGGTATGTCGATCTGGTTGGGAATTCGGCTCGGGCCAAAAACGCAGACCGCAAGACCTGCGTTCAATTGGAGCGAAGCTATTAGCGCCATTTCAGGCGCCAAGTGGGAATTGCTGTTGCCCGTCGTTGCGCTGGTCGCATTGTTCGGCGGTTTCGCAACTCCGGTGGAAGCGGCAGCAGTCACGGCGTTTTACGCGATGCTCGTCGAAACTTTCGTTTATCGCGATTTCAAAGGACCGGGAAAGTTGGTTGCTGTCATGGCTGAATGCGGCCTGTTGGTCGGCGGCGTTCTGCTGATCTTGGGAGTAGCTCTTGGTTTTACCAATTATCTTATCGATGCTCAGATTCCCGCGCGTTTGGTGGACTGGGTGACCGGCGCAATCAAGTCTCCCTATATATTTTTGTTGGCGCTCAATGTCTGCCTCATCCTGGTGGGCTGCTTCATGGATATGTATTCGGCCATCATGGTCGTTGTCCCGATTATCGTCCCGCTTGGCCTGGCTTACGGCATCGATCCGATTCACCTCGGTATTATTTTCCTGGCGAATATGGAACTTGGTTTGCTGACCCCAACAGCCGGCATCAACATTTTCCTGTCGTCCTATCGCTTCAATAAGCCGGTTTTGCAGATTTCTCGTGCGGTCCTTCCGATGCAATGCGTGCTGTTTGCCGGCGTGCTGCTGATTACCTACTTTCCAGCCCTGACGACTTTTCTGCCGCGTTGGTTGGGACGTTGAGGACACTCGTAAGTTTCCGTCCGCTTCCACTTTTTCGCCGCGTTAGCCCAACCAGCAGAGGCGTCCCGCTCAGAACGGGAAGGTTGAGGGTGCAAATCCTTCACGCGGTACCA
>JAICWQ010000051.1 GCA_025934755.1 Chthoniobacterales bacterium
CCCACTCGACTCCAGAACGCAGCGTGGGCAAAGTGACTTCTCGATAATTACGAGGTCCGACGCGCGGTTCTCGACGTCCCTTTTGATTTGAGACACTAACGCAGGCGTTGTGCTGCACCCGGTGCCGTCGGTGGAACCCGCTATTTGTCCGAGATTTTTGAATCCAAAACCGGCCCGTCTGCCGTTTTCGCGACTTTGCTCGAAAACGGCATGTGACCTTGCCGCTCGCTTACGATCCCGGACGCAAAGCGCATAACAGTTTCGGATTTACCGGAGTGCCGGCGCTCGCGATTATCGATCGGCGCGGGCAGGTCCGGTTTACCCACGAAGGCTACAACTCCGCTGAGGCGGATTTTCGCCGCGATCTGCTTCAGCTGATACAAACGCTGGAATGATCAGGCGAGGCCGATGGTCTTGCGGACCCGCGTCATCACCTGATCGGCGACTGCGTTTGCCTGGTTCGCGCCTTTGGCGAGAACGCCGTCGATGTATGACTGGTCGCGCCGCAGTTCTTCGCGTCGCCTGCGCATTGGCGCGAAATACTCCCAAAGTTTTTCGAAGAGTTGTTTTTTGAAATCACCGTAGCCGGTTCCACCTTTTTTGAACCTCTCGCGTAGATCTGCAATTTCATCTTTCGACGCGAAGAGTGAGTAAAGCTGGACGATCGTCGATTTGTCCGGATCCTTCGGCGCCTCGACGGGGGTGGAGTCGGTCACAATGCTCATCACCCGTTTTCGAATTTCCTTTTCGTCGCCAAAGATGTCGATGTTGTTTCCGTAGCTTTTGCTCATTTTCTGGCCGTCAATTCCCGGAACCACTTCAGTAGCGGCCTGGATTCGCGGTTCGGGCAGCTTGAAAACCTGCCCATAAGTTTCATTGATTTTCACGGCGAGATCGCGAGTGATCTCGATGTGCTGCTTTTGATCTTTACCGACTGGAACGAGGTCGCTGTCGTAAATCAAAATGTCCGCCGACATCAGAATCGGATAACTGAAAAGGCCGACCGTGGCCGGCAAACCGCGGGCCAGTTTGTCTTTGTAAGAATGGGCGCGTTCGAGGAGCCCCATCGGGGCCACGGTTGATAAAATCCAGGCGAGCTCTGTGACCTGAGGGACGTCCGTTTGCATGAACAGCGCGCCGCGATTGGGATCAAAGCCGCAGGCCAAAAAGTCCAGCGCGACCCGGCGAGAATTTTCCTGAAGGGCCTTGGGATCGCGCAGACTGGTCAGGGCGTGATAATTGGCAATGAAGTAAAACGTCTCACCCTCGTTCTGGAGCGCGATCGACTGCCGCATCATCCCGAAATAATTTCCGATGTGCAGGACGCCACTGGGTTGAATGCCGGACAAGATTCGCATGAAGGTGGTTCAGATTTATGATTTCAATTTCAGATTGAAAGCGAGTCCTGCCAAAATCTGCAATCTGCAATTTGCGCTTAGTTCTTGCTCGCTCCTTTGACTCAATCGATAAGTAAACCCGTTATGCCTGCTCGCGCAAAGAAACCTGTCTCAGTTGTCACCGGCGGGGCTGGTTTTCTTGGGTCTCATCTGACTGACCGTTTGCTTGCCGAAGGCCACCGCGTCATCGCGATCGACAACTTGATTACCGGCAACCCGGCCAATATCGGACATCTGGCCGGCAATGCTGATTTTCGTTTCATCAAACACAACGTTTCGAATTTCATCTTTCTGCCGGAAGAAAAGCTCGATTACGTGTTTCATTTTGCGTCGCCTGCGAGCCCAATTGATTATCTCGAACTCCCAATTCCAACTTTAAAAGTCGGCGCCCTCGGGACGCACAACACGCTCGGATTGGCCAAGGACAAAAAGGCCGCCTTCATTCTGGCCTCGACGTCGGAATGCTACGGCGATCCGCTGGTCCATCCCCAAAAAGAAGATTATTGGGGGAACGTTAACCCGATTGGGCCGCGCGGCGTTTACGACGAAGCGAAGCGTTTCGCCGAGGCAATGACGATGGCTTATCATCGCTATCACAAGATCGACACCAAAATCGTCCGGATTTTTAATACTTATGGGCCACGGATGCGGCTCCGGGACGGTCGGGTCGTCCCCGCATTTATTGGGCAGGCGCTCGCCGGAAAACCGCTCACTGTTTTCGGTGACGGCTCCCAGACGCGGTCCTTTTGTTATGTGTCCGATTTGATCGATGGAATTTTCAAACTTTCGCAGTCAAAGTTTCACGAGCCGGTCAACATCGGCAATCCGCGCGAAATGACGATCAAGCAGTTCGCCGAAGAAATCATCCGGATCATGGGCGCGAAATCATCGATCGAATACAAGCCGTTGCCGGAAGACGATCCCAAGGTGCGCCAGCCCGATATTTCCCGTGCGAAGAAAATCCTGGGCTGGCAACCGAAGGTCGAGTTCGAAGAGGGGATCAAGAAGACGATTGAATATTTCCGGAATGCGTCAAAAAGTGCTGGCTCGAATTAAACGAAGCCTGCTGTGACCACCCGATCTGTTTTCGTCTGCGCGGCCGCGATCCTGTTGCTGGCAAACGCGGCAAGTGCCGCCCGCTATCAGAAAACGAAAGACGGCAAAACGCTGGTCTGGAACAGTCTCCGCGGCGTTGCCCAGGAAGTCACGTGGTCGGGGCTTCGCGACCTCCACGGATACGCGACCGGGCAGGGGACGTTGACCTGGCTCCGGCTGGATAACGTTGTCAATCGTTACACCGGTAAAATGGTCCGGGGAAAATTTGAAGGTCCGGTGATCAGAGAGCAGGGAAACACCAAATTGCAGGCAAAATTCGCCAACGGAGAAAAAGTTGGAGGCTGGTCGGAACCGGGATCGACTGCAACCGCTAGCCCGGCGCCAACGCCGCCGATGCCGAATGAAGAGCCGGAGAATGTAGAGACTCCATTAACTGAGTCACCGTCGCCATCGGTATCACCAACGGCCACGTCAACACCGGGGCAATTACCAAGCCCGGCGCCAAGCCCGACACCCACTCCGACTCCGAGAGCGACGCCGGCTCCCACACCAACACCAACTCCGATCGCGTCGCCGACTCTCAGTCCGACTTCGACTCCGCGGTTAGCGTTATCGCCGACTCCGACACCGATTGTCAGGCCAACGCCATTTCCGACGCCAAGGTCAATATCGTCACCGAGTCAGACGCCGGCACCGCGGTTGTCACCATTCCCAACTCCCGAAATGACGCCAGCACCTTCGGCTCCGATTGTAAAAGAGCCGGCGCACAGCTTGGAACTGGCGAGCCCGCCGCCTCAACGCAAAACCGAAGACTCGGCTCATCGGGAGGTGTCGCCGTTGCCGAAAAGTTCGCCCACCGGATCGGTCCCGGGGCCGGGCCGGAAAATTGATCCGAACGTGAAGCGCGAAATCATCGCTGAATTCAAGAAGCAAATCGATTTCGTGCTTGGACAGGTGAAGGATGCGACCAGCAATCTCCGTGAGGTCGACCGGCTGGAACAGGTGAAGAGTCTTCCGCCGGCCGCCTCCTCTCACGTTACGTTGCTCGCAAATCAGGCGCGGGTATTTCGGGCAACCCTTGGAAATGAAGTGACCTTCTATGAATGCCTCCCTGAGATTCAGACGGTCGACTCATTGGTCACGGTTGATGAGGCGACTCGAGACATCGCGGCCAAAGACACTCCGACGGCGCTCAAGACATTGTCGGTTTTTCGCAACCGGTATTCGGAACCGACGGCTGAGGCCCAAAAACCGTTGTGGCGTTATCTCAACTCGATTTATTCGTTATGCGAACGATTGAAAACGGAAGCGGAAGGGCATTTAACCCGGGCTCTTTCGCTCGAATCTCAAGGCAAAAAAGCCGAAGCGCTTCAGGAGTATCGTGAGATCTCCCGGATTTATCCAAACGCAGTTACGGTGGAAAAAATTCACCAGCTGGAGAACCAATCTCCTTAGACGGTTAAGATTCAAATGTACGAGCATCGGACTCATCCATTATTGAGCCGGGCAAAGTTTCTCCGGCGAGTTGGACGTCATTTTGGAATCGCTCTGATCGTGATCGGTCTCGCCCTGGGGATCGGCGTTGCCGGATATCATTGGCTCGGGGCCTTGAGCTGGGTGGATTCGCTGTTGAATGCATCCATGATTCTGGGAGGAATGGGGCCGGTCGATCCTCTGAAATCCGACGCGGCAAAAATTTTCGCGTCAGTGTATGCTTTATTTTCCGGACTGGCCTTTATCGGCATCGCCGGATTAATGCTGGGTCCGTTTGCCCATCGACTGCTTCATCGCTTCCACATCCAGATGAAGGAATAGCGGCGCAACTCTTGGTTATTCAATGTGTTAAACCGGAAAGATGCAAAATTTCGCTGGTGCTGATATGATTTCGGTTGTCAATTCCCGGCTGATGAAACGTGCGATTGCCATGGTTGTTCTCGTGATGGCCGCCGCTTTTACGACGCAAACCGTTCGGGCCGGAGATTTCGATCCGATTTTTGGATTCTATCGGCCCGAGCTGTTCGCGAGCGTTGATGCCGCGGAACTGCTTCGTGATTTGCCGATGAGCGAATATCTGGGCGGCCGGCTTCCCGGTTCGAGTGCGCTAGGTCGAATGGGCGCTGCGCCAGTTGGAAATTTTCCCACCGCGCTGGTCAGCGCGGAACCGCGTCCAAAAACCAGCAACCCTGCTTCGGGGCCGGTGACGGACCCGAAAGACGGAAAAGATTATTCGTCGGTTGAATCGATGGCGGTGGAAAAAGAGGCGCTCAACTGGACCGGCGGCGAAGTCGGATTCATGTACGGGCACGCCGGCGGGAGATTTGGCGGGGACACTTTCACCTCCTACATCACCGGCGGCGTCGGCAACGATCATGTGCAAATCAACGTCGGCGCCGGGTACGAAGAAACGCACTTCTCGCATTCGCATCGTTGAATCCGGAGCGATCTGCCGATTCGGAAACTGAAAAAGTCAGCGACTTCTCGCCGACTATTCCGGACGCGCCAGTGTGCCCCCTCTGTGGATCAATCGTTGTTCAGGAGAAATGTAAGCTGGTTTGCCACAGCGCGATCTGCCGCGGCCGTATCGTGATGAACTGCTCCGAATTCTGACCATTAGGGTCCGTAAATTTTTGCCACATGATACAACCGCTTTTGCGTTAGAAACGATTTGACCGGTAGAACCCTATGAAGCACATCTCTGCCGGTTCATCCGGTTTGCTCAAGATCCGCCTCCTGGGCGCGCTTTTGCTTTTGGGCATGGGCATTTGCCTGGCCAGGTTCAGTTTCGCGCCGCCGCAGATTTTCAAAGCTCAACATCCACGCGGCGATCTCAATCGTCCCCGATACATGCCCGTTCAGGGCGAGCGCGGCGAAGAGCTCGATCGAATGGAACAAGAATGGAACAACCGAATCACGTATCCGACGGGTGTTTTCGATCCTGCCTGGGTTCGCCAAGCCGCCGTTCAGGATTCACTGGTCCAGCGAGCGATTCCTGCCGGGGTTCCGTTCAAAGGACCGGTCGGAATAAATGGGGCGACCGGCAGTTCACCACTGGCGCTGAGTTCGACCGGCTTTACCGCTCTCGGCCCGGCTCCTTTACAAATGACCGGTTGCTCAGGTTGTTACGACTACACCAAAACTGAAGGCCGGGTGAACAGCATCGCGGTCGATCCGACGACGACAACGAATGGCAGCATCGTCGCTTATCTCGCATCGGTCGGGGGTGGGATATGGAAAACGACCAATTGTTGCACGAGTTCGACAACTTGGAGCGTCACGACTGACAATCCACTTCTTTCGACCATAACAGTGGATTCAGTCACGATCGACCCGAACAATCACAACACGATCTACGCCGGCACGGGCGATTTGAATTACGGCTCCTTTTCGATGGGCAGTCAGGGAATCTTAAAATCCACCGACGGCGGCGGGCACTGGACCATGTTAGGAGCGAACGTGTTTGGCACGGCTCTTCCCGAACCCGCCGGGCAATTCCCGCAATACAACGCCGTCGGCAAAGTGCGGGTCGATCCCAACGACAGCAACAAGGTTGTCGCCGGGACGAAAACAGGTCTCTATTTTTCTTACGACGCCGGTAACACCTGGGCCGGACCATGCACGCCCGACAATTACAGCAGCCAGCGGCAGGACATTACCGGACTTGAATTGTCCAACGTTGGCGGCGTGACCCGGATCCTGGCGGCAGTTGGCACCCGCGGGATTGCTACGAACGTCCAGTACAACCTGAACCAAAACGGCGCGAACGGAATTTACAAAGCCACCATGCCGGCGAGCGGTTGCCCAAGTAATTTCACGCCGGTCACAACAAATTCGAATGGATGGTCGGGAACGAATCCGACCAGTGGTGTCGCGTGCAATATGCCGATCGGCGGCACAACCTGCACTAGCTCGAGCACGAACAAACTGGGCCGGATCGACATGGCAGTCGCCCCCAGCAATCCGAATTACATTTACGCACAAGTTCAGGCGATCGAAAGCCAATCGAGTTGCGGTGGAACCGGATGTGAACTTGGGGCATGGCGCAGCACGGATGGCGGTTCGACCTGGTCGCAAATTCCGGGCTCGACCGGCGCAGCTCTTACTGATTGCTCCGGCAGCGGTGGCGATTATAACCAAAACTGGTACGACCAGGGCGTGGCGGTCGATCCAAATAATCCTGATCGCGCATTCTTCGACACTTTCGAGATTTGGTTTTGGCAAAATGGAAACACGTCGTGGAACGACACGACCTGCGGGTACAGTGGCAGCACTGAAGTCGTGCACGTCGACCAGCATGCACTCGCGTTTGTCCCCGGCTCCTCCGGCATTCTCCTCGCTGGCAGTGATGGTGGCGTCTACGCGACGACGAACGCGAATACCGCCTCCCTAAGCATCAAGCCGAATTGGTTCAATATGGATAGCGGTTTGAACACAATTGAATTTTATTCGGGTGACATCAGCGCGAACTTCGCCACGTCAGCATCACCGCAGGCAAACGGCGGTGCGCAGGACAACGGTTCGAGCTCTGTCACTTTCTCAGGCAGCCCGACCGGTCCCATGCAATGGCAGATGGGCGTCGGAGGCGATGGGTTCTTTGCTCGCATCGATCCCGTCGGTGGACGTTTTTGGCAGGGGAATAACGGAGGCCAGCTCAATTATTGCGACAACACCGCCGGCGATTGCACCGCGCCAAATGCGAATTGGCTGCCCGATTCGAGCCCATGGAGCAATCCTGCATCGCCCGACCCACAGTCGTTTGTTCTTCCATACGAAATTTACAAGGGAACGCCCGGTAATCCTGTTACCGATTGCCTTCCAAGCGGCTGTGCCCACTTGATTGTTGGAACGAATCGGGTTTGGGAAACATTGACGGCCGGTAACGCATGGGCGCCGGTTAGCATGAGTCTGGTGAAAGGAACGCTGGCCGACCGCTCCTACATTAATCAACTCGCGTTCGAACCTGCGGATCAAACGCGAGCTATCGTCGGCACGAACGATGGCAACGTGCAATACGGGCACGGGATGGCCGTCGGAGGGCTGGCAACATGGGTCGATCTGACCGGTGGAAACGCAATTCTCCCCAACCGGCCGATCCTCGATGTGGCCATGGATCCGATCACAACGACATCGCCAATCGGTTACGCCGCGGTCGGCGGATTCAACGCTAACACGCCAACAACGCCCGGACACGTTTTCCGAGTCGTGTGCACGGCCGATTGCGCAACGTTCACCTGGAGCGACAAGACGGGAAATCTTCCGGACATTCCAGTCGATTCGATCATCGCCAATCCAAAATTCCCGCAGCAAGTCTTCGCTGGAACAGACTGGGGGCTTTACTACACCAACGACGTCACAGTTATCTCGCCGACGTGGTATCGCTTCGACAATGGGCTACCACACGCGATGATTTGGGACATGCAGATCGATCGCGGCAATACCACGCTCTCAGTCTGGACCCGGAGTCGTGGCGCGTATGCATGGCCTTTGCCGTCCGCGCCGTTACTGGGTCTGACGAGCGTCGTTTCACGCAAGACCCACGGTTCGGCCGGCACGTTTGATGTCGATATCACCAATGGCGATGCAATCGAGTGTCGCAGCGGCGGATCAAACAACGCCTACAAGATGGTGTTTAGTTTCACTAACTCGGTGACTAGTTGCGGCGTTGCGAGTAGCGGCACCACCACGGCAGGCCCAAACTCCAACCAATGTTCGGTCGACATTAATGTTCCGAGCGGCCACCGCGTGACCGTTTCACTCACCGGTGTCACTGACGCCAATACCAACGTCGGGAATTTTTCCGCGACGATGGGCGTGTTGGTTGGCGACACCACGGCGAGCGGAACGGTTAATTCCAGTGATATTGCGCAGGTCCAATCGCAGTCTGGCCAGCCAGTCACCCAAAGTAACTTCCGCGAAGACGTGACCGTGAATGGGTCGATCAACAGTTCCGATATTGCATTAGTTCAGTCGCAGTCCGGCAACGGCCTGACAACAGCGGCATCGACTTCACCAACGCCAGTCTCAAAATCGAAACCGCCAAAACTCTCGAGAAATCGGTAGCAACGATCTATCAGCGGGAAGCTCCGCCCGTGATGTTCGGATCAATCTCCGCCGCGCTTTTGAGATCTGCCTCTGCGCCGGCGGCGTCGCCCTTCGCTTGTTTGGCGTCGCTCCGGTTTTTGTAAATCAGCGCGATCTTCGGATTAATTTCGATCGCTTTGGTAAAATCGCCGATCGCTCCGTCGAGTTCGCCCTTGGCTTTCTTGATGTTTCCGCGGTTGTTGTAGGCGTTAGCGTTCTTTGGATTCAACTCGATCGCCTTGTTGTAGTCGGCGACCGCTCCGTCCTTGTCGTCTTTCGAATTTTTCGCCAGCGCCCGATTGAAATAGGCAAACTCTGCATCCTTCGGGTCCAACTCGATCGACTTCGAGTAATCCGCGATCGCGCCGTCGTTATCGCCTTTGGCCCGTTTCGCGATCCCGCGCTCGTTGTAAAACTCGTGATCGTTCGGCTTGAGCTCGATTGCGCGATTAAAATCAGCCAACGCGCCGTCGTAATCGCGTTTGTCCCGTTTCCTCAGGCCGCGAGCGTAATGGGCCGCGGCCGATTTCGAATCGAGCTCAAGCGCCCGCCCGAGATCTGCGATCGCGCCATTCACGTCGCCGTTGTGGGAGCGGAGGTTGGCGCGAGTTATGTAACCGTCGACATCCTTCGGTTTCGGTCCAATCTTGGGCTGTGTGACCGGGGTGTCCTTTGGTGCTTCCAGATCTTCCCACGCCCGCTCCGACAATTCGAATTCGCCGCCGTTAACTGGCACGAGATAACCGAAGCTCAACTTTACCTCACTGGTGGCGGCGGCTGGCACGACTTTGTCGCCTTCCAACTTCAACGACGCTTCAAATCCGTGCAGCAGCACGCTCTCGTTTTTGTCGTAAAGAGGTTTGGCAAACCGCAACCTCGTCGGCGTTCCCTTCGAATTTGGGGAGCGTGCATCGAAGAACCATTGGGCGCGACCATCGTCTTCGGATTTGCTCACAAATTTGATGCCGGCCGGCGCAGGATTGAACGCCGTCTCTACGAGTTTGATCCAACCGTCAAATTTTCGCGCGGTTTGTTTGCTGACCGGCTGGCCCGTTTCGCCCCAGTCATTCGATTTCAACCACGGCTTTCCATGTTTACGGGCGAAGGTGCCTTCATCGCAACGAATCCGTTCCGGTCCGTTGTCCGGATATCGATCGTAGGCAAATGACACCGGCAGGGTTGCGATCACGACCAAGTGAACGCCGGCGTAAAATTCCCGGCTGTAAAGAAGATTATCGGCGACGACCTTGGCGTCGTCTTGGGCGCGCAAACCTGGCGCTGCAAAGCTCACAAGGGAAACGATAGCGACAACGCAGCGATTTGTTTTCATAACGACCTCGTTGGAAGGCTGGGCCGGCGTTGCCCGGATGCCGGTCTTACGTCCGGCACGGCGGGAAGAAAAGCCAAATCTTCGCGTTGCACACGATCGAGTCTGTGATTGGCCGCCGCCGGAGAGACCGCGCCGAAATGAACGAAACCACGAACCGTTTCGCGCTTGAGATGCGCAAAATGTTGGGGACGGCGATTCGACTCAGGGTTTCCCGGGGGACGATTGCCAGCGGTGATCCAACGAGCCGTCGTTTGAGGGTCCGGCGCTTACGGTTTGGACCTGGCCCCGGTTTGGAGTTTGTTCTGCCGACGGCGGCGGTGGGCGTCTGACTGTTGGCGGCGGAGTGCTGCTGGCTTGAAACGACGGAATGAAGTCGGAGGGTTCGTATCCAAAATAATAGGCTACGGCAAACCCAATCAGGAGGAAGGCGAGCAGGTTCTTCATTTCGGTGCCGGCTCTAAAAAGCACTAACTGCGCCAGCGTATCCGGCGGTTTGGCGATTCAGAAGTTTCCCAATTGGCGAAACCAACGAAGAGCAAGTCGGACTTGGGAAGGATCGAGTTCGTGGCCGCCGGCGAACGATTCAAGCCGGACGTGTTTGAACCCGGTGTTCACCAGTGACGCGCGGACATGCTCCTGTTTAAACGGTGGCGCAATCGGATCAGTGATTCCGCTACTCAGCCAGATGGGAATATTCAAGAAGTCGGGTGGTGGATGGTACGTTTTGTAAGCGACGCTGATCCGATCGTTGTTGATTCCAGCCAGAAAAAATCCACAGATCCTCGCCGCGTGCGTGCTGGCTAGCATTGCTCCCATGAAACCGCTTCGCTTGGCGCCGCCGGAAAATCCGGCGAACGCGACCGGCCATCGGGACGATTGGGGCCATTCTTTGTGCAACATCTGGAGGCCGGCGCCCAGAAGTCCAAGTCGCCACGTGTCCGAATCGTCACGCGCCGGAATCGTCGCATCCGTCGCGAGAACGATCCATCCTTCGGCTGTGCCGGGAGCCTGGTAGGCCGGGGCGTCCATCACGTTGGTGCGATGATTGTCCGAGGTCGAAATCACGGCCAAAATCGGCCAGGTCCGGTTGGGATCGAAGTCTTTCGGAAAACTAATCGATGCGCGGCCGGTTGTCGGCCGCGGGTTGCCACCGGCAGCAGCATAATCTTGAAAATATTTGTCGATCGGAAATCGAATATCGAGGGTGGCGCCCGGTCGAACCGGTTGACCGGCCAGAGTCGCGCTTTGGCAAATGTTCCGTCCCAGGCAATGGAAAAGAACCACCACCAACGCGATCGAAACGCCTCGTCTCACATCAAACAATCAATTAAGGGCGGGCGATTTGTCCAATCTGCAGGCAAACTGCGGCAAAGCTATTTCGGCTGCGGTCGCGGCTGAATCACCCGTCGAATTGCCGATTGGCCGGCCGGAACAGACTCGGTCGACTCGGGTGGAGGGGAAAATTGCGCTGTTATTTGTGGCTTTACCTGAAGCTTAAGCGTCGGCGGAGCCTCCGGTTCGCGACCGGTGCGCTTATTAAGTAAGTCAAGCTGGCGTCGCACTTTTCCCTTGTCGCTGCAATAGAGCATCGCCGTCTCCTCGGTAATTTCATTCGCTTCGAATGCCTTCAGGACACAATGGTCGAACGAATGCCAACCGAAGCTTGTCGCAGCGTCGATGATTTCGTGAAAAGTCTTTCCCTCACTCTCACCGTAACGAATGGTTTCTCTTGTTCTCAAGCTGTTGCCCAGGACTTCGGTGATTAACAATCGTCCGTCGGGTGATTTTGGAATGAGCCGTTGGCTGACGATGTAGCGAATGGTGTCGGACAACCGGTAACGGACTTGTTCTTCTTCATCCTGACTGAAGAAACCCAGGATGCGGTTGATCGTCTGGCCTGCATTGATTGTGTGTAAACTGCTGAAGACCAAATGTCCGGTTTCGGCCGCAGTCAGCGCGATCTCCATCGTTTCCCGATCGCGGATTTCACCGACTAGAATTGCCTTTGGTGCCTGGCGCAGGGCTGCTCGCAAACCCTGAGCGAAGCTATAAAAATCTCGTCCGAGTTCCCGGTGACTGATTGCCGCCCGGATATGGGGGTGCAAGAATTCGATTGGATCCTCCAGGGTCACGATGTGAATTGGCTGAGTCCGATTGAGCTCGCTAATCAGGGCTGCAAGGGTGGTTGTTTTGCCGCTGCCGGTCGCTCCCGTCACTAGAACGATCCCGTGTTTCTCCTTTACGATTTGGGGGAAAACTGCGGGCAAACCCAGGTCGGCGAGGCTCGGCACCTGCGCTTGCAATTTTCGCATGACAATCGCGCGATGGTTGTTTTCTCGGTAAATATTTACGCGAAAGCGAGCGAGGCCTTCGACCACATAGCTGCAATCGCATGAGCCGGTGGAGTCGTAATCGGACAATAACCGCGGGTCTTTGGCGGTAATATGTTCGGCTAAAGCGTCGATAAACGCGGATGTGATGGGCGATCCATCCGCGCTGACTGGAAACGGGATCAGAAGTCCGTCCACTTCAAGAAGGGCAGTTTTTCCGGTAATGAAAAGAAGGTCCGATACTCTTTCTCCGGTTTTGAGCATGGCCCGGATCAGGGCATCGACTTGCGCTTTGTCCATTGCTCTCAGTGGAGAGAGCTAGGACTGTGCCGGGAAGGCTCGTTCAAAGGGTGGTTCTCACTCGATCCTCCCGCAACGCATTCGATCGATTCCGGCGGAGAATTGATCAGGAGCGACACGACGGTTTTTCCTCGCTGTCGGATTGCCGATTACGGCAAAATCGGCGGCGGCAAATGAGAAGGACCGTTTGGATTTGGATTTTCGCGTTCGTCCTTCTCCCGCTCCTTTCTTTTGCTCAGGTCCGAGCGCCCGGCGCGCGCGAGTTTCAGATCACCAAAATTACCAGGAATTTGATTCCCACCCCGGATTACGGGATCGGAGCGTATCGTGGCGGGACCAACAACCGGTGGTTGGAAGTTGAAGTCGAATTTAATGCGGCGCCGGAATGGACGGACGAGCTGACTCTGAAATATTATGTCCTGTTCAGTGGGCGGCTTTTAACCGGAGAGGTGACCCACGTGAATATTTTGGGGGGACCAAACCGCTCGGTGATGTATGTGGCGCCGGTAGCGCTGGCGCGTTTTGGCGGAAATCGAACATTGTTGCCGAACGCTTTTCAGAACATCGCTGTCCAAATTGTCCAGAACGGGACAGTGAAAGACGAATCGAGCCTCACCCATACCACCGGGCAATGGTTTGCAGCCTTGTCGCCGGTCTCCGGATTTGTTTTGAATAAAAACGAAACGCCGTTCGCTCCACTTTATTGGGACCGCTACGCGCAAATTAAAACGCCGACCCACTGATTGCCGATTCGATGCCCAAGTCCACGCGCATAATCAGTCTGAATCTTGGTTCCCAGACCCTCAGTCTGGCTGAGTTTCAACCTCAACCGCAAGGCGGATTGATTCTGGTGAATTACAGGTTGCGCGAAGTGCTGATGGAACCGGCGGCCGAGGGAATGCGGCACGCTCAAATTTCGTCAACCCTTCGTGAGATGATGGCGGAACTCCAAATCCGGCACGAATCCGTCAATTACGCGGTCCCGGCCCAATCAGTTTTCGCCCGTTTCGTGAAGCTGCCCGCGGTCGAAGAGGAAAAAATCGAACGAATCATCGCCTTCGAAGCGCAGCAGAACGTCCCGTTCCCGATCGACGAAGTGGTTTGGGATTACCAGCTCATTGGCGGCGGCGGCGAAGAACAAGTCCAGGTCGTGCTCGTAGCGATCAAGGCCGACCTGCTCGATGAGACCAACAGCGTCGTCGAGGACACGGGATTGCGGACCGCGACTGTCGATGTGGCGACGATGGCGCTCTATAACGCGTTTCGTTACAACTACGGCGAACTGACAGGCTGTTCGTTGCTCGTCGATATCGGCGCGCGCACCACGAACCTGCTCTTTGTCGAACCGCAGAAAATCTTCTCGCGCAGCATCCCCATCGGCGGCAGCTCGGTCACCGCGGCAATTTCCAAAGAGTTCGGCGAACCATTTGCGGCCGCGGATTTTCGAAAAAAGCGCGATGGCTTTGTCAGTCTCGGCGGCGCCTACGCCGAACCGTCGGACCCCGAGGTGGCGCGGGTTTCCAAACTAATGCGAAGCACCATGACGCGACTTCACGCGGAGGTGATGCGCTCGATCAGTCATTATCGCGCGCAACAACAGGGGAGTGCGCCGGAACGATTGTTTCTTTGCGGCGGAACGGCCAGCACGCCGTACATGCGGGAATTCTTCCGCGAAAAATTGCAGCTGCCGGTCGAATATTTTAACCCGCTGCGCAATGTCGCCGTGGCCCCGTCGGCGCCGGTCGAAGAATTAGCGCACTCGGCCCATTTGCTCGGCGAAATTGTCGGCCTGGCTTTGCGCTCAGTTGGCGATTGTCCGATGTCGCTCAACTTGCGCCCCGCAGTTGTTGCCCGGCGTCACGAGCTCGAAAAACGACGGCCATTTTTTGCAATGGCGGCCGCGGCGGTTGTTCTCGCCCTCCTCGGCTGGGGCTTTTACTACACTCGCGCCGCCCAAGTCACCCGAGCCGCCACCGAGAAAATCAGAAATATCAATGCGCCGATGCGCGCAGCCGAGCTGAAAATCGACAAGCTCCGGCAACAGGCGACGGCGTCGGACACGGTCAGCGCGCCCCTCGTCGCCGCCATCAATGATCGATTTTTTTGGACGCAGATCCTGGCGGACCTTAACGCGCGACTGCCGAAGGAGAACATCTGGATCACTGAACTGGTCCCAACTTCCGGCGGAAAAACGGTCGGGTTCGACCAAAAGCCCGGGGCGGAAAATACGCCGCCATCCCCGCCGCCACCGAGGCCAATGGCGAAAAGCCCGAACGCCGGTCCTTCAATCGACGGCCTGCTCCTGCGGGGTCTCTATTTATATAATCCTCCCAAGCAACAGGAAGTGGTCGTCGATTACTTCCGGAACCTTGTCGGCTCGCCATTTTTCAATGTCGACCCCAACAATCAAGCGCGCGCGATCAAGTCGACGATCCCAAACAACACGGAGTGGGCTTTCCCTTACGAACTCCGGCTTAATCTCAAGAACCCGGTGCAATTGCCATGAATTGGTATCGAGAAAATCGCTGGGTCGGAAATTTCCTGATTGCCTTTGCGGCCGGCCTGTTGATCGCATTTTGGTTTTTGTTTCAGGCCAAAGGTGAATTTTCGGATGCGTCCGCGCAGTTCAATGAAGTTGCGATCGAGCGCGCTCGCCTGGAACATTTGAATCCGTTTCCGAACGAGGAAAATTTTCGGAAGACCCAAACCGCGCTGGAGAATTACGGCGCCACCCTGAACAAGACCAAAGAGGAACTGAAATCGCAGGTTGTGCCCCTGACGCCGCTTGCGCCGAATGAATTTCAATCTCGTTTGCGGGAGGCCATCGCCAGCGTTACCGAAAAAGCGCGCGCCAATCGGGTGAAGCTTCCGGAAAACTTCAGTCTCGGCTTCGACGAATTCACCGCGGCGTTGCCGGACACTGCGGCGTCACCCCTTCTTGGACAGGAATTAAGTCAGGTAGAACTGCTGATCAATATCCTGATTGATAACCGGGTGGACGCCATCACGGACTTAAAGCGCGCCCTTCCGCCAGCCCAACCGATGGTCGCCGCTTCCCCCGCGGCGCGAAAGGCTCCGCCGGAGGCCGCAAAAGTCATCGACCGAGCAGTGATCGACCTGGGTTTCACCGCGTCGCCGACCGCGCTGCGCAAAGTGTTGAGTCAAATCGCGAGTTTCGATCGGCAATTTTTTATTGTCCGCACTCTGCATGTTCGCAACGAGCAGCAAAAAGGGCCGCCGCGGGAACAAACCGGCGGTGGGGCAAGCGGCAACGTCCCGGCGAAGCCAGCGACTTCGCCGAGCGCGATAAAATTCATCGTGGGCAACGAACACCTGGAAGCCTCGGCCGCGGTCGAGCTCGTGCGTTTCACGTTTTAAATATGGATTTGCTCCGCGCACATTACGAACGCGTGCTGCTGATCGCAGCGGCGGTGTTGCTTTTTGTTTGCTCGATTTTTATCTGGCGAAACGTCGTCGATTTCGGCTCGCAACTGAGTGTTATGCCGCCGGCACCCGCATTGAAAGCTGCGTCGCCGATGGCCAAAGCACAGGAGCTGGATGCGGCGATCGAAAAGCTGCACCAGCCTCCACAATGGACATCCGGAGGGCGGTCGGGGCTATTTGTGCCGGAAAAACATTTTATCGCGGCGAACGGACTTCCGGCCACGCTCCAGACGACTGAAATTCATCCCCCCGTTCCAAACGAATGGCTGGAACAATTCGGATTGCCCATCGCCGACGCCGATGTTCTGGAACAGGATCCGGACAAGGACGGATTCGACAACTTGGACGAATGGGGCGGCCACACCAATCCAAACGACCCCAATTCCCATCCGGAGTATTACACCAAGCTCAAATTGAAGTCGGCGGCCGAGGAGCCGTTTCGTCTCGTCTTTTCATCCTGGGTTGGCGGCACCTTCGCGATCATCACCATCGACATGAAACAGCCGACCCAATTTGTGAAAGTCGGCGACTCAATCAAAGGCACCCGGTTCAAAGTCACGAAGTTCACCGAGAAATATGAAAAGAATAAGTACGGGACGAACATCGATGTTTCCGAATTGACCCTTGAGCAGGAGGAAACGCATCAGCCGCTCACCCTGGTCAAGGAAAAGGTCGCGATGTCACCCGAGTCCGTCGCCACGTTTGTCTACACCTGGGGCGAGCGTCAGGAATTCCAAGTGCGAAAAGATCAGGAATTTTCATTGAAACCACAGGAGAACATCAAATATAAGCTGATAGACGTTGGACCGGCCAAGGCAGTGATCGTGAACTCGCAACGGACAGGCGAGCCGATCGAAATTGGTTTGGTTCAACAATGACCCAAATTCGAATGTCGAATTCCGAAACAAATTCGAACGCCCAAACCGGACCGCTGGTGGTGTTTCGAACATTTAGATTTGGATATTCGGTATTGTTTCGGATTTCGGATTTCGGATTTCGAGTTTTCCTGCTCTCGTTGCTTTGTTCGACTGCGTTCGCCCAAAATATCGACCGCATCTCGAAGCAGGAAATCGAGCGACGCCAGGCGGGTTTGCCTCGCGGGGTGGCGGCAGTCGCCCGGGGACAGGCGGCGATGCAGGCGAGAAATTATCGGCTGGCCCATGACGAATTTCGAACCGCGTTGAATTTCCTTCCGGACGCGGTCACCTCGGCCAAAGCGCACGATGATGCGCTAACTGGTTTTTGCGACAGCGGGGTGAGGCTGGCCGAGCAGGATGTTGCCGACGGGAATTACGCCGAAGCGGAATCGATTCTGCGCGAAGTGTTGGAGGACCGCTACGAC
>JAICWQ010000134.1 GCA_025934755.1 Chthoniobacterales bacterium
AAATCCTGGATGCGATGCCGCCTTACCACGGCGGCGGCGAAATGATTGTCAGCGTGACCCTCGAGAAGAGCACATTCAAAAAGGCGCCGCACCGGTTCGAAGCCGGCACCCCCAACATTTCCGGGGCGATCGGTCTCGGCGCCGCGATCGACTATCTGGAAGGAATTGGGCGTGCCGAAATTTTCGAACACGACGTCGATCTTACGAATTATGCGTTGGGCAAAATGAAAGAGGTCCCCGGTCTAAGGGTGCTTGGGACCGCTAAACAACACGCGGGCGCGATTAGTTTCGTGATGGACGCGGCCCATCCACACGATCTTACAACTTTTGCCGACCGTTACGGCCTCGCGATGCGCGGTGGCCACCATTGTAATCAACCTCTGATGCGTCGCTTCGGGGTGACCGGTTCGACCCGGGCCAGCTTTTATCTCTACAACACACGGGAAGAAATCGATCGGATGATCGAGATTCTCCAGAAAGCCGCGACCTTCTTCGAATGAGCACCGAACTTGGGGAACTGGAAGAGCTTTATCAGGAAGTGATCCTGGATCATTCCCGACGGCCGCGGAATTTTGGTGAACTGCCCGACGCTTCGGTCAAGGTGCACGGCGATAATCCGTCGTGTGGCGACGAGATTCATCTCGCGATCAAGTTCGATGCCAACGGAGGTCTCGAACAGATCAAATTCACCGGTCACGGGTGCGCCATTAGTCAGGCCTCGGCCTCGTTGATGACCCTGAAGCTAAAAGGAAAGACCCGCGAGGAAGTTGAACGCATGCTTGGCGCATTTCGCGATTTGGTCACGACCGGCAAGAACGACACGCCAAAAAATCTCGGTGATCTCCAGGTCATGCGCGGCGTTCGGAAATTTCCGCAGCGAGTAAAGTGCGCAATGCTTCCCTGGCGCGCGGTGGAACAGGCCCTGCGCCAAAGCGAAGGCGAATCGGCTGTTTCCACCGAAGAGCCCGACTTTGGCTGAGAATGCTTCTTCGGAGTCAACGGTTCACGATCTAACGAGTCACGGTTTCAGCTCATGCCGACTAATGTCCTAGGTACCGAACTAAAATGTTGTTGTCGCGATCCGATGACCGGATTTTATCGCGACGGGTACTGTCGGACCGGTCCGGAAGATGTTGGCTTGCACACTGTGTGCGTGAAAGTCACCCGGGAATTTCTCGATTTTTCTGTACTTGATGGGAACGATCTGGTCACGCCGGTCCCGGAGTGGGGCTTTCCGGGACTCAACCCTGGCGATAAATGGTGCGTTTGCGTTACCCGTTGGAAGTCCGCGCTCGATGCTAACCGCGCCGCGCCGGTGGATCTCGAAGCGACCCATTCCTCGGCCTTGGAATTTGTTAGCCTTGAGGATCTCAAGGCGCACGCATTGTAGCGGCGGTCTCTGACCGTCGATAAAATCTGAAACCCCCAAGACTTACCCGCCTCGATTTCGTTTTTGAACGGGATCCAATTTATTTTGTGACGGCTTGCGTCGAAAAGCGCCAAAGTCTGCTGGCACATGAGGGGCGCCACGATTGCTTCAGGGTCTTCGCGCAGCCGGGTCCCGCAACACGGCGCATGGATCGGAAAATATGTCCTTATGCCGGACCATCTACATCTTTTCGTCGGATTGGATGATGAACAACTGGTCTGTCTCAGTTCGTGAAATCAAAAGGGACTCTATCGTCTCATTTCCGAGCGACTCATTTGCGGCCGCCGTACTGGCAAAAAGGCTTTTTCGACCACGTGGTCCGAAGCAACGAATCTTATTCAGAGAAATGGAACTACGTGCAGGGAAATCCAGCGCGAGCAGGATTCGTTAAGGAATCTCAAGATTGGCCGGATGCAGGTGAATATTCAATCTCGACTTCGTAGGCGAGTCTCGATGACGCGGTTTCGACGGTCGGAGACCGCCGCTACAAGAGAAGTTGGCCTGAAAGCAGCTTGTAGGCATGCGTGCTGCGCCCGCCTTTTCTTATTCTAGGTTTGATCGTCGCATTCGTCCTCGCATCCGCCGTCAACGGCCGCTGCCAATCATGGCCGGTGCGCGAGCCAATTTACGGGTCGCGAACTTCAGACGGCGGGCCGCTTCAACCTTTCACGTTTAATCGACCACCCCAGCGCGCCCAAGCTCTTCGAGTCGCTTATTATGTTCCTCATGCTCAGCGGATCGAACCGATTCAAAGCACGGATCAAGAGCCCGAAGTAAAAACGCCGGAGTTCGATCTCACCGATTCGCATCCGATGATCCGCGGTAATCGCGCGGTGCTGCGGAACGGAATTGCCTACGCTCCGTCAAACGCGCCCGACAGTGTGAAGCAGGCAATCTGGGCAGTGAACACAATCTGCCGTCGTCCATATGTTTGGGGCGGCGGACACGGCTCGTTTCACGATTACGGCTACGATTGTTCAGGGACGGTTTCGTTTGCCCTTCACTATGCAGGCTTGCTCAGTCAACCGATCCCGTCGGGCGACTTCATGCGCTACGGTGAACGTGGCCGCGGCCGATGGTTCACCATTTACTCGCGGCACGGACACGTGTTTGCGATGATTGCGGGACTTCGCCTCGATACCACCGATCTTCGTTACGGCGGTGATGTCGGTCCACGCTGGCATCTTGACGGGCGCGATACCTGGCGATTTGAGGCGCGTCATCCCGTCGGCTTATAAAGCTCTCAACGCGGCCGAACTCCTCGGCAGATTCGAAATCAATCGGTGGAAACTCATTTCGTCGGCGCGATCCATAAGCTCCAGGATGCAGAGCCAGCATTGCGAGTATTTTTGGAATCTGTCTAGTCCTTGTGGCTGTCGCCGGCCTTTGCCTTTTCGGTAATTTGTTCGGCCGGAATCCGCATGTCACGAATGATTCACGGGCATCGCGCAATTTGCGTTTATGGCAGGTCCTTCTCGTTTGGGTGCTGGCGATGGAATTGCTAATCGAGATGCTCATTCGCATTTAGATCGATTCCGCTCTGGAAACGCCGCCCGTTTCCGTCCACGGTAACGGCGATTTGAAACTGCCATTCAGTTTTTTCCTGGCCCTGCGTTATCTCAAACCGAAACGCACCTTTCTTTCGATCATCACGTTGATCTCCGTGCTCGGCGTAACTCTCGGCGTCACCGCGCTCATTGTGGTGATTTCGGTGATGACCGGATTCGATCGCGAGTTGCGTCAAAAGATCATGGATTTCGACGCCCACGTCGTCGTTACCAGCGAAGATGTCATTCAAGATTGGCGCTCGCTGAAAGCGAAGATCGATAACGTTCCCGGCGTGGTCGCCAGCGCGCCTTACGTGCAGGGACCGGTGATCGTCGAGTTTCAGAGTCAACGCTTCGCGCCGCTCCTGCGCGGGATTGATCCGGCGCAGGAAGAAAAAGTGATCCCGATTCAGAAATTCATAAAGGAAGGCAAACTCGACCTCGACCGCGACTCGGCGGTGCTGGGGATCGATCTGGCCCGGATACTCAAAATCCGGATTGGCGACAAATTGACCGTCTATTCGCCAGGCAATCTCGGACAAATTCTCGATCAGATTAAGAAGCTCGAGAACGCGAAAGGAGACCAGGAGAAAACCGCGATCAATCAATTGCGCGACGTCGTATTGCCAAAAGAATTGCTCGTGACCGGCATCTTCGAAAGCGGGCGCTACGAATACGACTCCAGATATTTTCTGGTACCGCTCTACGTCGGTCAGGAGCTTTATAATCTGGGCGACTCTGTCCACGGCATCACCGTCCGGATCACCGACCCTTACGGCGCCGATAAGGTCAAAGAATCGATCGAGAGTTTTATCGAGCCGCCACTGTTCGCTCAGACCTGGATTGACTTAAACCGTCAATTTTTCGACGCGGTGCGGCTGGAACGTAATGTCATGTTCTTTTTGCTTTTGATAATCGTCGTGGTGGCGGCTTTTGGAATCATGAGCACGTTGATTACGGTCACGGTCCAGAAACGTCGCGAGATCGGGATCGTGAAAGCGCTCGGTGCAACCATTTCCCAAATCATCTGGGTGTTTTTGGGACAGGGGACAGTGGTCGGTCTGTTCGGAACCCTGACCGGTCTCGGTCTGGGGATGACCCTGATTCGTTACCGCAACGAATTCAGTCACTGGCTCGCCAATACCCTGCACATCGAGATTTTCCCGCGCGAAGTCTACCAATTCTCCGAGATACCCGCGCAAGTTGTTCCGCACGACGTCACCGTGATTTGCATCAGCGCGTTCCTGATCTGCGCGATTGCGGCCTTGATTCCGGCCTACTTCGCCGCGCGTCTCGATCCGGTAAAAGCGCTGCGTTACGAGTGATTACCGTCGCCGCGCGCTGAATCGCATTCGACTCAACAGGACGTCGATTGCGCGAAAAGTGTAATCGTAACCGCCCGCCCATTCGCTGGCCCGGGGCCCCGCGATATTTAAAATGTCGATGTCGTGATCGCGAATGAATGCCGCCATCAACGGCACCGCATCTTCCGGCGAATACTTTGCGGCATCGATTAATCGATGGGGCACACGCTGCTCGATGCAACACCCAACGGTGTAAGCCGTCCCGCCGCTCAACTCGTGAAAGTAAATTACGATCGTTCCGTCCGAGTCGTGAACGTTGCGCGCGGTTCTCTCATCCGGGCCGCCCTTTTTCAATTCGGTCATCGGGTAACGGTCGGGAATTTTTCCCTCTTCATCGAGCCGCCCTTCCGGGCACCAACCGCCGCAGGGGACTCGATGCTTCATCGCGACATCGAGCACTGCCCGGTCAACTCCAGTTTGGCCTCCGGAAACAATTTTCATTCAAATGAGCGCAGACCTCGCAGCGTCCGCAGAGCAGAATTCTTATCCACAGATTTCGCAGATTAACACAGATTTCTAACAGGATGCCTTTGTTTACCCGATCCGTGAAAATCTGTGCAATTTGTGGAAGTTCCTAGCCTCGGAAAGCAATTATCTCGTTAGTCGCCCGTCGGGACGATGTCGGCCCGCTCGATCATCAAAATCACGCAACGCTTCGGCGCGCGGGTCCGATGGCGAGCCCCTTTTGGGACAACAAAACCCTGGCGCGACTTGAGCTCGACCGTTTTGTCTTCGAGATCGATCAGAAAATTTCCATCGAGCACAAAAAAGAATTCGTCGATGTCGTTGTGTTCGTGCCAGTGATATTCGCCCTCCAAAACGCCGATTCGCACCACTGAATCGTTCACTTTGCAAAGCGTTTGGTTGTACCACTTGTCCGTGCACCCATCGGCCAGTTTCTGAACGTCGATCAACTCCAGCGGCCCGTGCAGAATGTTGAGATAAGTCTTGTAAGGGAAATTCCAGGCGTTCTTTTTTTCTTCCATAACCTCAGTTTAACGTGATTAATGTTCGAGACACGAATTGCACGAATTATCACAAATGTTCGCACAAATTGGATAAGCTATTTTTGTGAAAACTCGTGAAATTAGTGTCTACTCCTCGCCGTCGAAATAATCCGCCTCGTGGCCTTTGATGACGACGCGATCAGCTTGCGATGTCTTGTTCACCTTCCACTTCTTGCTGTCGGGATAATAACCCGATTCGCCAACTGGATTATCGGCGATCACATAATAAATAAGGTCAACATCTCCTGAATTGGTAATCTGGTGCGGTTCGTTAGGCCCGAAAATGAACGCATCGCCTGGCCCGGCTTCGGTTGCGCCGTCTTCGTGGCGCACGGATGCTTTGCCGCTCACAATCAAATACATTTCCCATTGGGCGGAGTGAGCGTGAAATGGGAAGTTCGGTTTGCCTGGAGGCATACGGTTCCATTCCAAATCGAAGGGAGGCCGTTCCGGAGCATCGCCAGAGATGCGGTGTCCCGACTCCCGCTCCCGACCACGCCCGAGGGCTTCCGAAATTCCTTTGAACGCAACCGCGTACTTGCCCTTTGGCGATTGCCACGGGTTTTCTTTGACGTCGCTGATGTTTACCTTATGCATTGTGCGCAGGTAGGGGCGATTGTCCTCAATCGCCCGCCGGGCCGTTGGGGGCAACGGCCCCTACCCGAATTATTCCTCTCCATCGAAGTAATCCGCGCCGGTTGCTTTCACGATCACTTCCTCCCCGTTTTCCTTCCAGACCGCGAACTTGCCACTGTCCGGATAAAAACAGGAATCGCCGCGCGGATTATCCGCGATCACGTAATAAACGAAATCTTCATCGCCGGCGTTGCTAAGCTGATGTGCTTCACCCGGCCCGAAGATAAAAGCGTCGCCGGCTCCGACTTCGGTCCAGCCATCTCTGTCACGAACTTTACCACTGCCGGAGACGACCAGATAAAGCTCGGACTCGCTCGAGTGCGAATGATATGGGCAAAGTGATTTCCCCTTCGGAATGTTGACCAGCGCGAGATCGAACGGCCACCGTTTCGCCGGATCGAGTGACTGCGGATCGCGCCCCAGCGCGATCGAAATATTTTTCGTTTTCCGGCCAAACTTACCCTTTGGCGACTGGCGCTCCTGCCACTCAACGTCGTTCACATTTACTTTGCGCATGTGCGTCGGTGAATCACAGCTTCCATTTCTTCGGCAGTTTTTGCTTCAGCTTCTCGACCGGTGCGAAGAGGTCGCCCATTTTTTTGACCCGCTCCACAGCCTTGTCGGAACGGAATTTCAACAGATCGGCTTTTTTCTTCTTCAAACAGTTCTCTACTTCCTCCCAGGTGAGCGGCGTTGAAACAGTCGGTTCTTCCTTGGCGCGCAAACTGTAGACGCAGACCGTCGTCTTGTGTTCGTCGTTTTGGCTCCAATCGACGAACACTTTGTTTTTTCGCAACGCCTTTGACATGTTCGAAGTCACGAGGTTGCCGTGTTCGCCTTCAAGAAGTTGGGCCAGCGCCCGCGATAAATCCTTCGTTTGATCGAAGGTGACCGGCGTGTTCAACGGCACGTAGACCTGTAATCCTTTTGATCCGCTCGTTTTCGCGAACGATTTTAGTTTCATTGCGCCGAGTAAATCCCGCAGCCAGAGTCCGACCTGGCAACATTGAACGATGTCGGCGGGCGCCCCGGGATCGAGATCGAACACCATCATGGTCGGCCGGGCGACGTCCTTCTTTTTGGCGAGCGACGTGTGCAGCTCGAGATCGGCCAGGTTCGCGGCCCAGACCAGCGTCGGCAAATCCTGAGCGAGGCAATAATCCATCATCCGGTTGTTGCCTTCGCTCCACACCTTGGCCGTCTTCACCCATTTCGGCCGATGCGACGGACAATTTTTTTCGTAAAAAAATCCTTTATCCACGCCGTTCGGGTAACGCTTCATCGTAAGCGGCCGATCTTCGAGATGCGGCAAAAGCACTGGCGCGATCTTGATGTAATAATCGATCACCTGCCCTTTGGTGAATCCGACCTTCGGATAAAGCACTTTGTCCAGGTTCGAGACCGAAAGCTTTTTTCCTTTAACGACGAGCTCGGCTTTGGTGGGCATTTGTTTATCCACAGATTACGCAGATTTGCGCAGATTAAAGGAAAACAGGATCTCCTCTCTGAAAAATCCGTGTAAATCTGCGAAATCTGTGGACTAAGCGAAGAATCGCTCCGGCGAGAGCATGGGCTGCGGTTTGCAGATCCGGGCGACGCAATGTTCCCAGGTCTCGTGGCCGCTCAGGATCTCGATTTCGACCCGCATGAAATAAATCGGGACCTTGACGTCGGCTTCGGGCAGGCGTGGCATGCGCACCGCATCCTTCTCGGTGGTAATGATCATCGACAAATCGCGCCGGATGCAGCGGTTCATGAAACTCCGGATTTCGTTCTCGGTGAAGTAATGATGATCGATATAACGCAACCCGAGGTTCACGTTCGCGCCAAGCTTTTTCAGAGCGCCCTCAAAACTTTCCGGCACGGCGATGGCGCAGATCGAGCCAACGAACGCTCCCCGCAAGCGATCGAGCATGATCCGTTCGCCAGTGTAAATATTTTGGAGATAGAGCGGGCGATGCGCGCATTCGATGATCTCAGCGGTGCGATTGTAACGGCGGATCCGTTCGATCAGGTCGTCATTCGGTTCGCCCGTATTCTTGGTGATAAAAATGTAACTCGCGCGCCGTAAATTACGCGGCGGCTCGCGCAATGTGCCCCGTGGCAGAAGGAACTCGTTGCCAAAGGGGGCTTGCCGATCAACCAGAACGATGTCGAGTCGATGTTTGAGATGGAGAAATTGCATCCCGTCATCGAGCAAAAGGGTGTCGACTTTCCATTTATCGATCGCATAACGCCCGCTTTTCACCCGGTCTTTGTCGACCAGGACGATCACGTCCTTCAAATTATGCGCGAGCATGTAAGGCTCATCTCCGGCGGTCAACGAATCGAGCAGCAAAGATTTTCCGTCGGAAACAACCCGGGGAGGGTCGTCCGTTGAACCAAAGATTCGGTCTAACCAATTGCGCTTGGTGGGCTTCGGCTGGCTCTTGTAACCGCGGCTCAGGATCGCGACCCGTCGGCCGCCGACTTGCAACGCCCGCGCGAATTTTTCGACAACGGGAGTCTTGCCGGTGCCGCCGACAGTTAAATTGCCAATGCTGATGACGAGACAACCGAGGGGGCGCTCGCGAAGAATCCGCTTGCGATAGAAATAGAGCCGAAGCTGGACGATGCGCTCATAAACGAATGAGAGCGCGTAAAGTATTCCTCGCAAAAGCCCCGCCCGGAAGCCGCGGCGCCGGC
>JAICWQ010000224.1 GCA_025934755.1 Chthoniobacterales bacterium
AGCCGCTGTAGGAGAAAAGGCAAGAGGTGGTGGCTGTGGTAAATGTGCCTTGTGGTCGAAGAGGGTACTTTAACGAAAAGCAAAGACGATGCCGTCCTGCGGACGGCACGGCCCGATGAAGCCGATCGGGCCCTACAAGGAGGAGCGTTTTTCTGCGAGGCGGGAAGGTGAGGTATTTGTAGGGGCCGATCGGAGTTATCGACCCGCAGGTTTTGTTTTCCATGGTGGAAGCCATTTGTCCGATCCGAGCGTTTGTGTCCAGCCGAGCGTAAGTGAACCGGCGAAGGGATATTCGTTTGGAAGCTGGCAGAGGCGCGCCCTGACCGGATTCATCCAGATGTAGCCGGCGATGCGAGCCACAGTTTCACGATTGCGCACGATGTGCTCATAGAAATTGTGCTGCCATAGTCGAGTTCGGTCAGTGGAAGAGAATTCTGTCGCCGTGCGATGTTTAAATCTTCTGATGAATTGAAAAAGATCCGATTGTTCATGGGTGCCCTCGGCCAGGATGTGGAGATGGTCAGGCATCAGGCACCAAGCGTGGAGGAGGAAATCCGTGGCCGCGGCGTCCTGTTTGAGAAAGAGAATGACTTTTTCGGCCAAGGTTCGGTTGAGAAATATTTGTGCGCGGCCCGCGGAACAGATTGTCAGGAAATACGTCCGCCGGCCAATGTAGAAGTTCTTGGAGAGATGAAAGCGCCTTCGTCGTTGCAAACGGCAATTATAGAGCAAGACGGGGATAAACGCCGTCCTGCGGACGGCACGGCCCGATGAAGTCGAGGGGTTGGAAGGTGAGAGCGTTTGTAGGGGCCGATCGGAGTTATCGGCCTGCATTGCAAGGATGGGCGTTATTGCGCGAGGCGGGAAGGTAAGGGTGTGTGTAGCGGTGGATCGGACAGGATAAACGCCGTCCTGCGGACGGCACGGCCCGATGAAACCGATCGGGCCCTACAAAAGCGGCACCCAGTGCTATGGAAGACGGTAGTGGCCGGGGGAGACGAAATGGAGGAGGCCGAGGTCGCGCAAAATCTGGAGCTGCTGGCGGATTTTGTCGCGGACGTGGCGGTTGGCGGGATGGAGCGAGGCGAGATGGGGTTCGAGAGTGTAGGCGTCGGTGAGAGTGAAAGTTTGTTTGTGAAGTGAGCGGATGAGGTTCAGAACGTCGAGCGTCCAGCCGCGCATTTCGGGGCGAAGGTTTGCCAGCGGGCGAACCTTGGCGAATTGTTTTCGGGCTAGCGATGGATTTGCTGGTTTACCATTCGCGACGATGGAAATCCAGGCATCGGGCGGAATTTCTTTGAGCAGGATGTTGCAGCCAGTCCATCCGGCGCGACGCGCAGTCGGCGCGAGAGGCTTTCGTTTTTCGATGGCCGAAATAGAAAATGCAAATTCCGGAACGAGAAAAACGTTTCGCACGCTCCAGCTTTCAAAATCGTAATGGAGAGCGACGAGATTCGGTGTTTCGTCTTCGCGGATTTTTTGCAGCATGGTTGCGTATGCCGCATCCAGAATCTTGCTACCGAATGAATGCGACTGCGCTTTGAGCTGAAATGAAGCGTCGCACTTGGGACAAGTGTAATCGACGGCGGCGGTGTTCGGCGGAGAGCAGGAAAGCTCGTCAGAAGCGCAATTCAGACAATATAGATTCTTCGTGGCCCATGCTTCAGTAGCGATTCGGGCACGCTGTGAATTGCTCTTATAGCGTTCGAGGCTCGCGCGGGGAAGTTCGAGTCGCACGCGCGCATTAGATCACGTTCCATCTCTCAGATAAATCTCTGTTTCCGCTTTGATGATGAACAGGACTTCGGTGGCGCTGCGCGAACTCAGCGTGAATTTGCGCCAGGCTTCTTCGAGGGAGTCGGCGGGCGCGGAATAGATAATTTCGCGCCGCGAAGAGCCGACGAAATAATAGTTCCGCTCACGACGAACGAGTTTCGCGCTGATTGGGCCGCTCATATTTGTGTTATTTGATCGATCCATAGGATCGGGAAACAGATCAAGGGAAAACTGGACACAAGAGACAGAAATATCGACCTGTACCAGTTCGGAACGGATGCGACGCAAGGAAAGCGAGAGCGATTGCAGTTCCAGCTCGCATCCCATGACGCGACGGTGAACACGAAGTGCTGCGACGAGAACCGTTCCGGAGCCGAGGAAGGGGTCGAGGACGAGGTCGCCTTCGTTGGAGGAGGCGAGGAGGATGCGCTCGATGAGGGCGAGGGGCTTTTGCGCGGGATGCTTGCCGAAGCGCTTTTCCTCGGAGGTGGGAGGCAGGATTTCCCAGACGCTTTTCATCTGGCGGCCGGCGTTCATCTGCTTCATCAACTTGTAATTGAACTTGTGGCGGCTCTTCTTGCCTTTGGCGGCCCAGATAATCGTCTCGGTAGCGTGGGTGAAGTAGCGGCAGGAGAGATTGGGAGGCGGATTGGGCTTGACCCAGGAAATGTCGTTGAGCAGCTTGAAGCCGAGTTGCTGCATGGCGAAGCCGACGGAATGGATGACGTGGCTGGTGCCGCTGACCCAAATGGAGCCGTCGGGTTTGAGGACGCGTTGGCAGGCGGCGAGCCAGGCCGTATTGAATTCGTGAACCTTGTCAAATCTGGCCCTTACCGGGCCAAGGTCGGGGCCGGGGAGCTTGTCCCATGCGCCTTTGTTGACGCTGACCATTTTGCCGGCGTGGCAGGTGATGCCGCCGTTGGAGAGAAAATAAGGAGGGTCGGCGAAGATTAGGTCGACGCAGGATTCGGGAAGCGCGGAGAGGATTTCGAGGCAGTCGCCTTGGTAGATTTTAATGTGATGTTTTGGGTCGTGAAAGACGGGCGCGGGCAATGGCGCGTGTGCGAATTCAGTTGCGGGCGGCGATGGATTTGCGGCGCGGGTCATTTGGGTCAAGATTGGCTCAAGACGGATCGGATCGTTGATCAAATCGGGGCGTTGATCAAGTGGTATCGAGGGGGGACAAGCGGTGGCTAGTGGCGGGTGACGGCAAAAGCAGATCCCTCACACCGGTCGCCATGTGCTGGCGACCGGGTTCCCTTCGTGCCTCAGGGCAGGCGGGATGACAACCAAGAGCAGAAACGCAAGTCAAGAACGCCAGG
>JAICWQ010000172.1 GCA_025934755.1 Chthoniobacterales bacterium
AAACAAAATCCGACCATCTCAACAATCTCAACGTTTTCAACGCCTCAACTTTCGAGAGGTCGGCTCGCTTCGAGCCAGAGGAGAACAACCCCGGCCACGCCGGGACCGCTTAATTGCGGGCCACTAAACTATAAAGTCCGGCAATAAAGTCAAACGGGATTCGGCATTTTCCGACGAATCCCGCTCAACATTTACGGCCCCGCTACTTCGGCCAGAGCGTTGCCTTGGATATGGCTTCCTGACCGCCGACCGCTGACCGCTGATCTCTGACTTCTGAATCGGCCTACGCCTTATCGTAAACCGCCGTAGTATGGAACTTTTTGCCTTTCGGTCCCATCCCCGTGCTCGTGACGGTGCGGCTCTTGCCATCCGGCGCCACCACAATCTTGCCACTCGCCACGACTTTCCCGCCTTTTTTCACCCAGTACTCCATCGTGCGATCATCAACTTTTCGGTAACCGCGGGCGTCTGACTGCGGATCCCCCGTCACCGGGTAATCCTTGCCATCGAACATTCCCGTCCATTCATCGTGCATCGATTTCCCTTTGGCATCCATGCCATCGATCGTGACCTTGGTTCGAAATGGGAATGACATTTCGTACTTAACGGTGTTGTTTCGGCCCGTTCCCCGTCCGAGATGCGATTTTTTCGCGTTCAACCCCCAGGTCCCATCGAATGCGCTGCCAAAGCAAACCGCTCCCGCCGCAACCCAAACTGCCAGAGAGACTAAAATAGTTTTAGATTTCATGGGCGCAGATGAAGCCGGGATTTGTTGACGCCGTCAATCTTTTTCGCGCTCTTTATTATAAGAGGGGAGGCCCGTTCGCCTCCACCACGCGCCCGTTATCCGACCACCTGGGCAAAGCCTCCGGCGCGTTCTTCTTCGTCCAAATGATAACGCTGGCGAGCGTTCATAATACTGACGCGTCCCAGATACCCCAACGCTTTCCGAGGATTAGAGCGGTCGACCACCGGCAATCGCCCAACATCGTGCTTCAACATGACCGCGATCGCGTTATGCAGTGTTTCATCGGGAAAAGTGACGATCAGGTCGCGTGAGCCAACTTCGCCCACGGTCAGGTCTTCATCGGTTGCTCGCCCAAACGCCCGCACGACGTCGCCTCGGGTAATAATTCCGATCAACTCCCCGTTTTCATCCCCCAGAAGGCTCGCCTGTCTCGTGCAGACCAACGGATCCCCACTGGCAATCCGCGCCGAATACCTCCCCAGCGGTGTTTTCGCGGGAATCAACGGAACATCCGTTTCCATTACGTCGGCGACGCGCGCGAGTTCGAAAAGATCGACGCTGTATTCGCGAGCGATGTGCTGGCCGCGCCGCGCGAGTTTTTCGGTCAGAATGGAACGCCTCATTAATAATACCGTCACCCCGAGGGCCGCCGCGCATCCGCAGAGCAAAGCCGGCAGCGCACTCAAATCGTGCGTTAATTCGAGCAGGAAAAATATTCCGGTTAACGGCGAACGCATCGTGCCGGACATCATCGCCGCCATGCCGATCATCGCCCACAGGGGGACATCGCCGGTTGGCAGGAATTGTCCGATCGCCGCTCCCAACGCTCCCCCAATAATCAGCAACGGCGCGAGCACGCCGCCTGAAGTTCCTGACCCGAGGGCGATCGCCCAAACCACCGCCTTGGCAATGACTAATCCGAGCAACGCTGCGCCGAGAATTTTGCCGGCAAGCAATCCGCCGATCAAATCGTAACCAACTCCAAGCACGCGCGGATCGATCCATCCCCCGAGTCCGATAAACAATCCGCCGATGGCCGGCCACCACATCCAGTGAATTGGCAGCTTTTGGAAAACGTCTTCGAAGAAATAAACGATGCCCGTCAAAAGTCCCGACCCAAAACCTGCGGCGATTCCGATTCCCGCCGCTGCGACAATCGGCCAAAGTCCCAGCGCGCCATGCGAAACGACCGGAAAAATTGGCGCCGAACCGATCAGTGGAAGACGCCCCAGGTAGGCCACCAAGGAGGCCAACGCCACTGGAATAAAACTGCGGGGCCGCCATTCGAACAATAAAAGCTCGACCGCCAAAAGTGTCGCCGCAATCGGGGAAGCGAACACTGCTGACATTCCGCCGGCCGCACCGGCGACCAGCAGGGTCTTGCGTTCAGCCGCGCTCAAATGAAACAACTGGGCCAGGATCGAGCCGCACGCCCCGCCGGTCATAATAATAGGGCCTTCCGCGCCGAACGGACCCCCGGTGCCGATCGAGATGGCGGATGAAATCGGTTTGAGCAAGGCCACCTTGGGTTGAATCACGCTCCCGCCGAGCAGGATCGCCTCCAGCGCTTCCGGAATTCCGTGCCCGCGGATTTTATCCGAGCCGTATCGCGCCATGAATCCGATGATGAGGCCACCAACGACCGGCGCCAGAATTACCCACGCTCCCAGATGATGATGAACGAGCGATCCGAGCTCGGGCGAAAATCTCTGGAAGAAGACAAGGTTTGAAATCTCCGCGATCAGCCAAAGCAACCCTTTCGCTACCAGCGCGCTGATGATTCCGATCGGAAGAGCCAACGCGGCAAGGACGAGCACGCGGGCGTCCGTGCGAAAATCGCCTAACAACGTTGCGGATGTTTTAACCCCAGCCATAGAGAGCCAACCGCGAAATGCGGTGAGCTTCTAATTTGGGGAACAAAGAGAGAATCGCAAGCGGGATGGAGAAGTGACATGTGACGTGTGACGAGACAGGATTTGCCCGATTGTTGCGAGACCCGATCCTTGGAATCCTGTTAATCCTGTCTAGTTATCCTTCAGCTGCCTCGCATAGTTCTCCGCATCGAAGCTGCCTTTGGATTCAGCAATCAATCCGTCATTGTTAATCTTCCAAAGTTCGTTGCCGCTGATTCGAACTTTGTTCCCGGTGCCGCCCGGTCCGGTGTTCGTCCCCGTCAATGTCCAATGAAACACGGCGGAATCTCCGCGCGGCTCGAGTTTGTCGAACGTCACGATCATGTCCGGAAATGTGGCCATAAATGCCTGCGCTTCCTGGGCGATCGCAGCGCGGCCGGTGGCCGCTGCTCCATTATTGATACTGATGGAGCCGTCCTCAGCGAAAAGCGCCGCGACTTTCTTTGGATCCTGGCTGCACCAGGCCGTGGCGTAACGCTGTGCAAATTTATTTAACTCGTCACTCGTCACAAGTCGCTTCTTATAACCGTTCGCACGTGATCGGGTATAATTGATTTCTTAGAAACTTGTCGCTGACTACATGTTACTCGTCACTGTTTTTACTTCTTGTCCGCTGCTCCGGCCGCCGGAGAAGGAGAAGACCCAGGTGCCGGCAAGTCAGAGCTGAACATGTCGGTGGCGACCTTCCATGTGCCGCCCTTCTTTTCCCAAACTTCGCAGTACTTACCGTGATCTTTCATGCCGTCTTTCATGGCCATCTCATAGGCGCCGGTCGTCACCGCCATGTCCCCGGATTTCGCTACTTCCACGCGAGTCGTGTTCCAGCTGATGCTGGTCAGGCTGTCGAGAAAGCCTTTCCACAGATTTCGAATGTTATCCTTGCCCGTAATCGCGGCCTCATTTGGCGGCAGAACGATCGCGTCGTCGGAGTAGTAGGACACCGTTTTATCGAGATTTCTGGCAAGGGCAGCCTTGGACCAGGCAGCATCCGCATCCCGGACCGCTTTCTCTTCTGTGCCCGCGGCGAATGATGTCACAGCGAAAGCCAGTGGAAGGCAAAGAGTCAGAATGAATTTCGTTTTCATGCGACCATCGAAGCCTCGGTTCCTGTCTCCCGTCAATTCTTTTTAACCACGAATGGACACCAATTAGCACGAATTCGGAAAGGTCCTTGCAAAAGAAAGCTACGAAAAATGAAATCTTGCGAAAAGCTTTATTCTCTTTGTTGTCTTCTGTTTCAAAACTCTTCGTGTCGATTCGTGTTAATTCGTGGTTAGTTCTTTCATGAAATCGATTGAAGAAAAACGCGCTGAGTTTCGAAAACGCCACGAAACGGCTGTTTTGCCCTTCCAAATCCACGGGACATGAAGAAAGTTGATAGTTGAGGGCTGAGAGTTGATAGACGGACGATGCCGACGATTGCTGAAAGAAGAGCGACGTTTAAAAAGCTCCATGAAAAAGGATGCTTTGCTCTCCCCAATCCTTGGGATATCGGAAGCGCGAAATATCTGCAGCATCTCGGATTCAAAGCCATCGCCACCACGTCCGCGGGTTTCGCCTTCTCGCGCGGACTTCCCGATGGCTCGGTCAAACGCGATGAAATGATCGCGCACATCCGCGAGCTCGTGGAAGCGACTGACCTTCCGGTGAACGCCGATTTCGAAAACGGTTACGCTGACGATCCAAACTGGTGCGCGGAAAACGCGCGGCTCTGCGCCGAGACCGGCGTCGCCGGGCTTTCGATCGAAGACGCGGCCGATCGAAAAGAATCGCCGCTCTACGATGTCGATCTCGCGGTCGAAAGGATCCACGCGGTGCGCGAAGCGCTGCATGGCACGAATTGTTTGCTCGTCGGCCGTGCTGAAGGATTTCTGGTTGGGCGCGAAAAACTCGATCAAGTAATCAAACGCCTTGTGAAATATTCCGAAGCCGGCGCCGAATGTTTATACGCACCGGGATTCAAAGATCGCCACAGCAACAAGGCGATCGTCGACGCCGTCGCGCCGAAACCGGTTAACGTGTTGATCGGCGGGCCTGGCGGAATGTCGATGCGCGATGCGGAAGAGATTGGCGCGAGGCGAGTGAGCGTTGGCGGCGCGTTCGCCCGCGCGGCCTGGGGAGGCTTCGTTCGTTCAGCCAAAGAATTGATGGAGAAGGGGACCTTTGACGAACTGGAACACGCCACGTCTTACGCCGAGCTGCAAAAACTTTTCGCGCCGGAATAACTTAAGGCCGATTCGGGCCGTTGGATTGCGCGTGAACTGCTGATTGCGCCCGATGCGGGCGTTGAAGCATCTGTTGTCGCGCCGAGAACGCAACGGAATTCACATTGCTGTGAGAATTTGGACAGGAAACATCGTTGCCGCTTCCGAGATCAAGGACACTGACGCACTGCCCCCGTACGAGATTGTTAGCCGTGTTCGCATCGAAAAAGATCGACGCGATTGAAGTCGCCACGCTTGCGATGTCATTGTTCAGGAAGCGGTTGGAGCTGACCATATCGTTCGGGAAGATTAAGGAACCGATGATAGCCGCACCGGCATCGCCTCTCACAGTGTTACCCTGAATCGTACAGTTGCTGACCGCGCCGGCGACGCCGATACCCGCAAAAAAGTCGTTATGCACCGTAATCGAATTGCGCTCGATCACCGCCGAAACAGTCGGGCCGTTGGAACCCGTGTCACCGAAGACGTCAATCCCATCGGGGATCGGACCTGTGCTGTCGATCGTGTTATCGAAAACGTGAAAGCGGGCGTCACCATCGCCGTAAATGATGATGCCGGCGTACACGAACCCGGGACCGATGGTTATCGTATTGCTAGAGATCGCCACCACTGAATGACAACGCACGATCGCAATTCCGGCGCTTTGATTCAACCCAAGATCGCTAGCTAATTGGCCGAGCTGAACCGTGTTATTCGAAATGGCCACGTTGGCTGCCACCGAATCGACCTGAATGCCAATCGCGAACGTGCCGGTCAGGTC
>JAICWQ010000199.1 GCA_025934755.1 Chthoniobacterales bacterium
AGACCTGCCGGCGAAAAACGAACAAGACTGTTTACTGGCTGCGGTTATTGGATCGTCAGTGACGATCTGGAGCGGCAACGTAAGGAGCTTTCCGGTGAAGCGATGGAATTGATGAAGATTTTTGGCTCAATCGCCCGAAAACCGGACCCTTAAATTTTCTGAGCTTCTGAGCTTTCGAATTCGTTTCGGATTTCCATATTCGAGTTTCGGATTTTCAGAAGATGATCACGGTGTTCCCAACGCTAACCACATCCTTCACCCGAATGGCGTCCCAGTTCGCAAGACGAATGCAACCGTGACTGGCAGCGCGACCGATGGTCTCCGGATTGTTTGTGCCATGGATGCCGATTCCCGGTTTGTCCAAACCCATCCATACCACGCCGACCAAATTGTTCGGTCCCGGCGGGAGATTGTAATATTCCTCGCTGCGAACTCCGTAGTTGAGCATCGATTCGTCGTATCGAAACCAGGGCCAGGTCGCCGCACCCACAATCTTCCACGTTCCCACGGGTGCCGGCAGGGCGGTGGAACCCGGCGTGATCGGAAAAACGCAGACCAATTTATCGTTGTCGAAGACTTCAAGCAGCCGTTCGGTGGTGTCGACGTAGATTTTCCGAGCTGCTAAGGCTTTGTTCGGCTTCAACTGCACTTCTTTTACCTTCTCGATTTCGAACGGCAACACGTTCGGAACTTTGAGCTCGTCGCCCACTTCGAGCTGATCGCAGTCGAGATCGCGATTCAGCTTTCGAATGTAATCCTCGGCCGAATGAAATCGTTCGGCGACGAATTCCAGCATCGACGTGTAGGGCAGAAACTTCAGTTTGGCCTGGCTCGGATGGTCCGAGGGCAGTTCGCCGACGTAAGCGAGGTCGTCCCCCTTAATCGTGTAAGTCGTGAAAGTCTGCGGCACTTGATCGAGCATCCATTTATCGATCACGCCGGTCTCGCGCTGGGCGTGCGCGTGTTTGAAGGAGATGAGCGCTTTTCGGAAAAACTCGCCCATCTTTCCGTCGATCTTGCCCGGCCCGAACTGGTTGTTATCGAGAAAAATCTGGAGCCGGGTTGCCGTTTCCTCGTCGTAATTTGGAAGGGCGACGAAAACTTTGGGAGTCGGTTTGGGGGTTGGCGCAACGGGCGGCACTGGGATTGGCGACGCGCGCAACGGCACGGCCCGGACGGGTTGTTGTTGCAACGGCTGCCGGGTTTGAGCGCTGGCGGAGAGCGCCAACAGCAAGACCGCGAGGGCCATAAAGTGCCAATTCATTCGCGAAAGCAATGCAATATGTCGCCCAACTTCGCAACTAGAGTTCAATCTTATGAAACGGTGCTTCCTTTTTGAAACGAAAGTTGATACGATAGCAACAAGGGCTGGGAAGGATGACTAACCATTACGCAACGCGACTCCGGTGGGCAGGTGGCTGCCTGTTTTTGTTTCTCTTGGCCGGCTCGATGGTAATGGCAGCGTCGATACCGACGGTCGGCGTTTACGATGAAACTACGACCCAGCCTAACAACGTAGATTTCAACGCCGCCTTCAGTTCCGGGACCGGCGGCGCAACTGCCGCGAACACAACAACCGCGAGCACAGGCAACGGCGCAGTCTATTCCACAATAGGGCCCTTCAACGCCGTTCTCGCAGCGGCTTTCGCCATCGACTCGGGCGGCGTTTGGAACTTCGATACCCAAGCCAGCGGAAATTTGCCTGAAGCGAACATCCTCAGCTACGGAATCAGTCAGTCCAAAACAATCACGCTCACTCAAACAAACCCGATTACCCCGATGTTCGTGAGCTCGGGCGGACCTACCCACGACGCGACTTCGATTTCGTTGAGTAACTATCTCGATAACATCAACGGCTTTAGCTACGCCTTTTCGTTTAGTAATCTCACTGGCGGATTGCCGGGCGAAACTGGTGTCACTGAGGTCGGATTTACCGCGTTGTCGGCGAGCGATCCCAACACCGGGGTGCCGATCAATTACGGAACGGTGACGGGCATCGCAAATTTCAGCGGTGGCGGCTCGGTCACTGAAACGGCCACTATCGATAGCCTGAAAGGTCTGGGCGACACGTTTTTTGGTTTCGTTGCGCCTTCCGGACAAACAATCACCGGTTTTTCAATCGCGTCTTCCGGCGTTGGAACCGGCGCGCCCGATCTCGACGACATCGCATTCGTGACCAACGCGACGGCTGTGCCTGAGCCCGCCAGTTCAATCCTTTTCCTCGCGGGCGCGGCTATTTCGTTCGTCTGCCGGAAATCCCGGCGAGCAAAATAACCAAGCTCGGATCGGCTGAATTTTACCGGGGGTTTGACAGCGCCAACCCGAAGCGCAATTTCGAATTTCGAGCACGTCGCGGTTCAAAGCTTGACGCGACCGGCGGCGGTGCGGTTCTAGTTTCATGCCTCACTCCATTTTCGTGACCGGCGGCACGGGCTACATCGGTTCACGGCTCATTCCGCTTTTGCGAAAACGCGGTTATGAAATCAATGCGCTCGTGCGGGGCGGCTCGGAAAAGAAACTGCCGTCAGGGGCGACCGGGATTGTCGGCGACCCGCTGAAAATCGATTCCTACACCGAGCATGTTCGCGGTGCCGACACCTTCGTTCATCTCATTGGTGTTCCGCATCCTAGCCCTGCCAAAGCGAAACAGTTTCGCGAAATCGATCTCGTTTCGATCAAAGTCGCAATTAAAGCCGCAGTTGACGCCGGGGTTCAGCACTTTGTCTATCTCAGTGTTGCGCATCCGGCGCCGGCAATGAAAGAGTTCATCGAGATCCGAAGCGCGGGCGAACAAATGATTCGCCAGAGCGCGATTAACGCGACGTTCGTTAGGCCGTGGTATGTTCTCGGTCCGGGACATTGGTGGCCTTACCCAGTCCTCCCCGTCTACTGGGTCCTTGAGAAAATCCCCAAGACGAGGGAATCGGCTGCGCGGCTCGGCTTGGTCACGATCGGCCAGATGTTGACCGCGCTGGTCTGGGCGGTGGAAAATCCGCCGAGCGGAGTCCGGATTCTTGATGTCCCAAAAATCCGCGCAGTGGCATCGGCATCTGGCCGATGATTCATGGGCTGGAAGCCCATGCCACGTTAAGAGGTCTTCAACGCGTCAATCAAAATGAGAATGCCGGCCGCGCAGGCGACGAGATAGAGCACGAACACCGCGGGACCGATGTTAATGCCGAACCCGAGCAGGGCGTCGATGATCAGATAAACTCCTAGCAAAATCATTCCGAGTTTCTTCATGGTTAATCTTTGTTGTAGTCGCCTCGCTCTGTCGAGGCGTTTAATTAACACTTCGCTTCCGCGCGGTGCTATGCCGTAACTACGCTCCGGAAACCGTTTAAACGGTTTCGACGTTTGCGATAATCGAATTCACCCGGCCTGAAGAACCCTCTTAGTGAAAAAGCGCCCAGCGCTACAACGTCTTCAGATACTCGATCAAATCCCGTTTCGCGCTGTCGGACAAATTTGTGCCGTAATCGAAATTAAGAAACGGCAGGCGGAGCGCCTGCCCTGCAATTCGAACCAACTCGCGGTCCCGCATTGCCACCGATTTAGTGAGACGGGGCTGAAATTTCAACGCGAATCAAGCCGGTTGTTTCCCGGCGCACCATGAACGCTTCGATCCATCCGTCATTTTGATAGAAGAACTGTTCGTAGCGCCAAAGCATCTCCAATTTTGCGCCGTTCGGTTTGTTCCAGGTTAGCTTTCGATAAATGTAACGCTTCCACTTCGGCGAGTTGCCGGTCATGAAATTGACCTCGAAGAAATTTGGCCAGGCCAGCGCGCTGTGCTCGATCGACACGGTTGCGGCATCGCCGTTGCCGACACTCGCAGCGAGCTTTTCTCCTTGCGAAAGCTCTGCGCCAAACGGGAAAACTTTTCCACCAAACGACAATGCCAGTTGCCCATCTTTCGTCGTCCCGACATTTGGTTGCTGTCCGCTTAACTGGGTTTCATCGAGAGTCAGATCAATTTCTCCGGCATGCAGAACTCCTCCGCTACCGTTTCCTTCGTAGCTAATCGTGCTGATCGGCTGCGAATGTGTTTCAACTATC
>JAICWQ010000225.1 GCA_025934755.1 Chthoniobacterales bacterium
CATATGCATTAACACCAGTGCGCTCTTTCGCGTTGCGGCAACGGTAAACATTTTCTTGTCGGCGCGGCCGGCCGTCACGTCATTCACAATCGAAGCTCCAGCATTGAGCGCAGCCGCGGCAACTCCGGATTTCGAAGTGTCGATTGAAATTGGGATATTGGTCTTCGCCCGCAGTTTCTCGATCACCGGAATCACCCGTCGCAATTCTTCTGCAACCGAAACGGGTTCGGCTCCGGGCCTGGTCGATTCGCCGCCAACGTCAATAATATCTGCTCCCTCCGCTTCCATTTGAATTCCGCGCTCCACCGCGGCCTCGCACTCAAAGAACTCGTTCCCGTCCGAAAATGAATCCGGGGTGACATTTACCACACCCATGATCATTCCCTGCCTGGAAAGATCGACAATGCGGTCGGCGATTTTCCAAAGCCGTGTCGTCATTAAGTCAGACTAACACGGCTACCGTCTTATTCGAACGGCGCCCGAAATCTTACTTCTTTGAGTATTTCGCCATCAGCTGGCCTTGCCCGATAACGTGGCCTTTCATCGCCGTGTCGAGTTCTTTACGTTTTGCGCCGGACTTCAAATCGAGCGTGGCATTCAAGGCAAAGACTTTGAAAAAATAGCGATGGGTGCCCGACGGCGGTTGCGGTCCGCCGTAACCCGCGTCGCCAAAATCATTTTTGCCCCACACCGCCCCAGCCGGCGCGCTTTGTTGAGCAATTTCAGTTGTCTTCGGATTAATATTCCAAAGGAGCCAGTGGGTGAATAATCCGCCCGGAGCGTCGGGATCGTCGACGATCAGGACCAGGCTCTTGGCCTCGGGCGGCGCCCCTTCGATACGCAAACCAGGACTGACGTTCTGGCCCTTCTTGCTGAACTTCTCGGGAATCGTTCCGCCTTCCTGGAACGCTGGACTCGTGATTTTCATTTTCGCTCCTTCGCCCGCAAGCGAGACCATCGTCGCGGCCGCGAACACGCATCCGGCAGCAATAATTGATTTCATGCTTCGTGGTTGGATCGACATCCTCCAATATAGTTCGTCACTATGAGCAAAAACGGCCGGACAATTCGCGAAAAGCTTCTGCGGTTACTGAGTCAAACGGACTACCGGCCGCGCGACCGCGATGAAATTGCCCGAGCGATCGGAGCAAAAGGGGGCGACCGCGTTCTGGTTGGGCAAACATTGAGCGAACTGGAGCAGGCCGGCGAAATCGTCCGCATTCGCAAGAACCGCTATGTCCTGCCCTCCGAAGCTGATCTCATCACCGGCAAATTATCGATCCATCAAGCCGGCTTCGGGTTTCTGGTCCCGGAAAAACCAGGCGAACCTGACATCTTCGTCGCCTCAGAAAACACCGGCACGGCAATGAACGGCGACCGCGTGGTGGCTCGAATCAACCGGGATGTTCCGCCCCGCCACGGCAAAGGGCGCGCCGCCCGCAGCGGTCACCGCACCGAAGGCCGGGTGATTCGCATCCTGGAACGCGCCCGAGACACGATCGTTGGGACATTGCAGCATTCGAAAAATTTTTACTACGTCGTGTCGGACGACCCCCGAATGGTTCACAACGTCTACGTTCAGGTCCCGCCACGCACTAAGCTGCCAAGAGCGCCCGTCCCGGGAGACAAGGTCGTGGTTCGCCTGGAAGATTGGCAGTCGCGTCATGTAAATCCCGAAGGCGAAATCGTCGAGGTTCTCGGCCCGGCCGGCGCGCCGGGCGTCGACATGCTGTCGATCATTCGGAAGTACAATTTGCCGGCAGAATTTCCGAAGAGCGTTACTGATGAAGCGAACCGGATTCCGACATCGGTTGAACAGCGGATGATCGAAGGCCGCGAAGATTTGCGGGACAAGTTCATCGCCACGATCGATCCCGATGACGCGCGCGATTTCGACGATGCGATCGACGTCGAAGAGACCGATCGCGGATGGAAACTCGGCGTGCACATCGCTGACGTCTCGGCCTACGTAACCCCGAACAGCGCGCTTGATCGCGAAGCCCGCCGGCGCGGCAACAGCGTTTATTTGCCCGACCGCGTCATTCCCATGTTGCCGGAACGATTGAGCAACGGCGTTTGCAGCTTAAATCCGGGCGTTGACCGGCTGACGTTTTCGGCCTTCATCGAATTCGACAGAAGCGGACGCGCGAGAAGCGCGCATTTCGCCAAGAGCGTGATCCGGAGCGCCAAGCGGCTCACTTACAAAGAGGCTTATGCCATTTTGCAATCGAAACCGAATGGCGAACTCAGCCGGCGATTGCACACCGCCTGGAAACTCGCCTCGTTGTTGCGCCGCAAACGGTTCGAGCAGGGCTCGCTCGATCTCGATTTCCCCGAAGTCAAAGTTTACGTCGACGCCAAAGGCAAACCGATTCGTCTGGAGCGAGTCGAGAATGACGAATCGCATCAGCTCATCGAAGAGTTCATGCTTGCGGCGAATGAAGCGGTCGGGCGCGAACTCCGGACTCGATCGTTCCCCACGATTTATCGCGTTCACGAGGAGCCGGACCCGGAGAAGCTCGGCGAGTACCGCGAATTCATTTTGAGCTTCGGTTACAAAGTGGGCGATCTTTCGAATCGCAAAGAAGTGCAGCGATTTTTAGCTTCGGTTCGCGGTAAACCGGAAGAACAGGCGCTCAAGATTGGCTTGCTCAAGAGTCTGAAACGCGCGCGTTACGCCGTGCAACCGCTCGGACATTACGGTTTGGCAAAAGCCAATTACCTGCACTTTACCAGTCCGATTCGTCGTTACGCCGACCTTGTTGTTCATCGCACCCTCGCTGAACTTCATTCCTCACGTCGATCCAAGATCGATATCGGACAGCTCGATTCCCTGGCGAAACACATTTCCGACACCGAGCGCAACGCCGCCGACGCGGAGATCGAATCGGTCCGGCTGAAAAAGCTGCAATTTTTTCAGCAGCAACTCGACGAACGAAACCCTCAGGTCTTCCGCGCGGCGATTGTCGATGTTCGAAACTACGGACTGCTCGTTGAATTGCCGGATGCATTGATGACCGGTGTCGTCCACGTCTCCACCCTGACCGAGGATTTTTATCGTTTCGATGCAGCTCAGCGACGATTGATCGGCCGGC
>JAICWQ010000246.1 GCA_025934755.1 Chthoniobacterales bacterium
CACGAATGGATGGGCGCGTTGCCCGATGATCTCTCGCGATTCGTGGAGAATTGATTGTAGGGCGGGCGCATCGCCTGCCATCATTAATTCATGGCGCACCTTGTAGGGCAATTCCGTCAAAGATATTTCCAATTTTGCGGTTTGCCCTTCGCCATCCACCTGATCGCGGTCTTCAAACGCTTCTTTCGCGTTTCATCACGCTTCGCGTCCCTGATCCATTGAACGTATTCTTTTTTGTGGCTGTAACTGAAATTTTCGAACGTCTTTCGCGCCTTCGAATTCTTTGCCAATGCCGATCGCAGCTCTGGCGGGACCGCGATCTTTCGATTCGTGCGTGCTCTCGGCCGCTCTCTCTTGACTCCGCGCTCGTTCAGCTCCGCGGCCTTCCGAACGTAACCGATCAATTTTTTCTCGTCAGGCAGGTCCGTGATCGACGTGAGCCGGCCGAAGTGCCCCATTGCGCCCTTGTCCTCATTGCCGAAAAGCAGTTTGCCTTTCCAGAATCCGAACGTGGCGTGTTGCTTGAACCCGGCCATAAAGCAAACCGGACCGTTGTAATCAAAAAACGGCATCTGCCATTTGATCGATTCTTCGCAACCCGGACAGCCTGCCCGCACGATCTTGCGCAAATGCTTCAGGATTGGCCTGGCGAACGGCTGAGCCTTCTTAATATAAGCGTCAACTCGCGGATTTCTTTTCCCCATCCTCGCTATTCCGTTTCACGAGGATGCTGAGACGAGCTGGCTGCGGTGTAAGCAAGCTTCCGCTTCTGGATCAGCATCAGGTTGCGAATGTAAATGATCGAATTCGGCAAATAGGCAAGGATGCCGACCGGATCGCGCCGGAATATAAAATACAGACACATGATGATGCTTCCACCGATGCTCCAATACCAAAACGACACCGGAATGACGCTTTCACCCTGCTTCTCCGACGCGTACCATTGGACAAGGAAACGCATTGAAAAAGTCGCGTTCCCGATGAGGCCGATGATCACGAGATAATTCCAGTCCAGTCCAAGAACACGATGTTCCTGTCCAAACCATGTCACGGCGATAAACAATGAATTCATAGGCGGTTGAGGGAGTCGGCAATTTCGTAACGTAATCTTCTCGATTTCATCCAGCGAACAGCAAGCAGGTCACGAAAGGATTTAAACAATCGGTTCCAAACGCCGTAATGACTTTTGCCGGCATGGCGTGGGTTGTTCGAAACCGGCACTTCCGTCACGGAGAAACCTTCGAGCTTGATCAACGTCGGCAGAAAACGGTGCGCGCCGTTAAAAAATTTTATTCGGGAAATGCATTCACGCTTGAACACGCGATAGGTGCAGCCGGCGTCCGAAATATTTTCCCCGGATATTTTGTTCCGCACCCAGTTCGCGATCCGCGATGAGGCAATCCGGACCCAACTGTCCCCCTCGCCTCGCGATTCCACGCGCGTCCCGCAAACGCAATCGAACTCGGGCAGCGCTTTCATCATCGCCGGCAAATCTTTCGGATCGTTTTGAAGATCGGCGTCGAGGGTGGCAATGTAGCGACCGCGAGCCGCCTGCATTCCAGCCCAGCTCGCGGCCGATTCGCCGCAATTGAATTTGAAACGTTGCGCCCGCAGACGGGGATCGCTCGCCGCAATCTCCTGCAAAACACTCCAGGAATCATCCGTGCTGCAATCATCTGTAATCACCACTTCGTAATCCACTCCGGCCGGGTCAACTGCAGCGTGAATCGCGGCCAGGAGCGGGCGCAAATTTTCCGCCTCGTTGTGACAGGGAATCACGACGCTCAGCTCCGGCGTCGTCATTTCTTCCCAAAAAATTCGAGGACCGCGTCGCAAACATCGTCGACATCTTCCAACGGAAGGTCGCCGTAAATTGGAAGGGACAGGATTTGCGTCACCGCTTCTTCCGTTTTCGGCAGACGCGGCAGGTCGCGGTACATTTTCACCATCGCCGGTTGTTGATGGTTCGCGATCGGATAATGGATTCCGGTGCCGATCCCTTTGCTCTTCAAAAACTCCGCGAGGTCATCGCGCCGGTCGGTGGCGATGACATACATGTGATAAACATGCCGCGCCCAAGGGCGTTCGGGCGGAATTCTCACAACCCCGTCCAGGCGCTCATTGTAACGGGCCGCAATCTCCCGGCGATGGTCGTTCAACTTGTCGATGTTGCGCAACTCGACCCGGCCGATGGCTGCTTGAACTTCGTTGAACCGAAAGTTGTAGCCGACGAATTCGTGCACGTATTTCGAACTCCGCCCGTGATCGCGAAGCATCCTGAGTTTTTTCGCCAGGGCCGAATCATTGGTGGTAATGCAACCGCCATCACCCATGACCGTTAGGTTTTTCGATGGAAAAAATGAAAAGGCGCCGGCAACGGCGATCGATCCCACGGTTTTCCCGCGATACTGCGCTCCGAACGCCTGCGCGCAATCTTCAATCACC
>JAICWQ010000245.1 GCA_025934755.1 Chthoniobacterales bacterium
ATTCACCGGAGGCAAGCCATCGCGCGCGCAAAAATCATTTCAAGCAAGACTATGTTTCACGGACGCGTCTTCGATGTTCGCCGCGACACGGTCATCGAGCCCGGCGGCGTCCGCGCCACGCGCGACTTGGTCGTTCACAACGGCTCCATCGTCGTTCTTCCCGTTTTCGACGACGGCCGTTTGCTGCTAATTCGCCAGTATCGCCATTCGGTCGGCGGCTATCTGTGGGAACTCGTCGCTGGACGCATCGAGCCTGGCGAGCAGCCGCTTCCTGGCGCGAAACGCGAACTTCTCGAAGAGACTGGCTACAGCGCGCGACGTTGGCAGAAAATTCTTGACCTCTTTCCCACTCCGGGCTTCGTCAGCGAACGCATGGTGATTTACGTTGCGCGCGATCTTCATGCCGGCACCGCGCAACCCGAGGATGACGAGCGCATCACCGTTCGCGGCTTCGCGCCGCGCGAAATCGAAACTTGGATTCGGACCGGGAAACTCCGCGACGCGAAATCCGTCGCCGCCATTCTGTATTATTTGCGCTTCTGCCGCCGCGCCGCCCCTTAGAGCAAGAAAGCGAAAAAACCCACCCTTCGCACAAATCGCGAAGGATGGGGCACCCGGAAAGGCAATGACCATGCACGGCACGGTGAAGTGGTTCAACAACGCCAAGGGATTCGGGTTTATAGGACGCGACGACGGCCCTGACGTTTTCGTGCACTACTCCGGTATTGTCGGCGACAAATTCAAAACGCTCCGTGAAGGCGACCGCGTCGAATTCGACATCGTGCAAGGCCCCAAAGGCGAGCAAGCCGCCAACGTCGTCAAAGTTTCCTAAACTACTGTTCGCCCACTTGTATGATCTGTCCGGGTTTGATCGAACGAAGAGCCAAGAGGCAGTCTGGAATGTGTGGAAGAATGTCCGCAACGCGGCTTGATTTGGCTCGAATCAGCAAAACCGCAATCTCGGAACCAGTCAGGTTCTGTTGGTACTGGATTCCCTTGTCCAGCGTGATGAATACTTCGAAGCTGCTCTCCGCCAGCTTCAGGAGCTCGCCGTTCGTTGAGCCGGCGAAACCAGCCTCGGGAACCGTGGTGCACTCATGCCCCTCGACTGACAGATTGGATTTAAGCGCTCTGGGAATGCACTCATCCAGAAGAATTTTCATCCGAGCCGCGAGACAACGAGCGCCTTCGCTTCTTCCAGCGCGCCAATGGCGGTCTCTCGAGTAACGGTGGGAAAGTCGTTGAGGAAGTCACCGAGCGTTTGCCCGCCTTCCAAATAATCGAGCAATGCCTGAAACGGCACGCGCGTGCCCCGAAAAACAGGGACGCCGCCGAGAATATTTTGGTCTTTGATGAGGACGTTGCCAGACATCGTCCCGCTCTCCCTCTTAGCTTAACTCCAAGTTTAGCAATGAACTGACATGCAACAAAGCTATTTGCTGCGTCATCCCACGTGTTTCAAGCTTGAGAAATCGAATCGCTTCACTCCTCGAACGTTTGCTCTATAATCACGCCATGGAAAATCGGGAGATTGCGCGGATACTGCACGAGACGGCGGAGCTGCTCGAAATTGACGGCGCGATCATTGGGCGTTACCGGAGCTACGAAAAAGCCGCCGAGCTGATTTACAGCCTCCACGAACGCATCGAGGAACTCGCGAAGGATCGCAAGAAACTCACCGAGCTTCCCGGCATCGGCGACAACATGGCGGAGCACATCGACGAAATCCTGAAGACGGGTGATTACGGCCTGCGCAAGAAGCTCCTGAAAAAATATCCGCCAACCTTGCTCGACGTTCTCTCGCTGCAAGGTCTGGGTCCCAAGAAGGCGGCATTTCTCTGGAAGAAATTCAAAGCTGGGACCGTGGAAGACGTTGCCAAACTGGCGCGCGAACAAAAACTGCGCGACGTTCCCGGCTTCGGTGAAAAAACCGAAGAGAATATTTTACGCGCGGTGGAATTCTTCAAAAAATCCACGGGCCGGTTCCGCATCAACGCCGCCGAAGCCACAGCCGAGCAGGTCGCCGCGTACATTCAAGCTCTTGGCAAGCAAATCGCTTCCGTCACGCCCGCCGGCTCGCTTCGACGCGGCAAGGAAACCATAGGCGATCTGGATTTCATCGTCATACCCGCGGGAAAATATTCGCAGAAGTCGGTGGACGGCATATTCGAACACATCTTGAAATACCCTCCTATCCAGCAAGTGCTCGCGCACGGCGAAAACAAAGTCAGTTTCCTCTTGCCGAATGAAATGCAGGTTGACGTTCGCGCGATCCCGCACGAAAGCTACGGCGCCGCGCTTCTGTATTTCACGGGCTCGAAGGAACACAACGTGGCGCTGCGCGGCCGCGCGAATTCGATGGGCTACACGCTGAACGAGTACGCGCTGACCACTTTGAAGGGAGGAAAAACTGTCGCGGGAAAAACGGAAGCGGAAATTTACTCCAAGCTCGATCTTCC
>JAICWQ010000201.1 GCA_025934755.1 Chthoniobacterales bacterium
GTGGTCGTCTTGCCGGAACCGGTCGGGCCGGTGACAAGAATCATTCCGTGCGGAGCGTCGATCGCTTTCTTGAATTTCGACAGCGTGTCCGCGTCCAAACCCATCTGCTCGATACTTCCGCTCAGCGATCCTTTATCGAGAATACGGATGACGATTTTTTCGCCGTGCGATGTTGGTAGAATCGAAATACGAAGATCGATCTCTTTGCCCAGCACGCGGATCCGGAAACGTCCGTCCTGTGGAACCCGGCGCTCCGCAATATTCAGTCCGGCCAGAATCTTGATGCGCGACGTAATCGCGAGTTGCAGCGCCTTGGGAGGCGACTCAGCCGGGATCAATTCGCCATCGATCCGGTAACGCAGCTTGAGGGTGTTTTGAAACGGCTCGATGTGAATGTCCGACGCCTTCTCCTTTACCGCCTGGGCCAGAATTAAATTTACAATCTTGATGACCGGCGCGTCTTCGCTGTCGTGGGCCAATCGATCCAGATCGATCTCTTCGCGCTTCGATTGCTGGACTTCGACGGAGTCGGCATTTTGCGCAGCCTGTTCCGAAACTTGCTTGAGCACCTGGCTCATGTTGCCTGCGCCGTGCATTCCCCCGAGGGTATCGAGCACCGCGCGCTCGGTCGCGATCATCGGGACGATCTCGAGCTGGACGCGCCGCTTCAGGTCGTCGACCGCGAGCACATTGGTCGGGTCGGCCATTGCCACGAAAAGTTTTCCGTCCAACCGCGCGATCGGCACCAGCTTGTTCGCCTTGGCCATTTCGCGGGGCACGATCGACATCACCTCTTCCGGCACCCGCAGCCGCGACAGATTTATCGGCGGCGTGTTCAGACAACGGCCAATGCTGAACACCATGTCCTGTTCGGTCACGAACTGACGGTCGGTCAAAATTTTTAGCAACCGTCCGCCTTCGGACTTTTGAATGCCGATCGCCTCCTCGAGTTGATTCGGGAGAAGCAACCCCTCCTCGATCAACACGTCTGCGATCCGTTCGCCGAAAGATTTACTTCTCATGGAGCGCTCAGGAATTGTTCAGCCGGTAAATGGAACGCAGGGTCTGCGCGATTGCCGATGGCCGCGCCAGATACCACGAAACGGTGTAATCGACCGATTGCTGGACGGCGTCGCGCCCGGCGGAATCAAAAGGATTGCAGCACGCCACCATGATGGTGCGGCTGACCAGATCGAACGGGACAAACAAACGCCCAAGAGTGAGATATTCCGGCAACATCGGAGCGATCTGCCGGTCGGTGTCGTAATATTCCAGCGGAACGAACGCGAACTTCGTCCGGTCGATCAACGCCGAAAGGACCGCTTCGAGTTGTTGCGGCTTTTCGCGGGTCAACGCCTCCAACATCGACGTGCCCATTGCTTGTCCGTGAAGCTCCTTGTTCGCTTCCTTGGTTGTTTCCAGCGCGCTGTTTACCGCCTCTTCGGTGAACAGCTGCTGCACAATCAAAAATTTCGCGAGATGATCGTCACCGCGTTCCTGCAAATTCGCGATTCGTCCCAGACTTTTTCCCCGGGAGGGATCGACATCGATCAACGAACCCTCGACGTTTGGAGAAACCAGCGAACCGTCTGCTTTCGTGAACGGGCCATTGACCAGATTGCTTGCCGTCTTCGATTTCTCGACGATTGCCTGGCCGGAAGCCTGCAACCGTTGCTCGATCTCTCCCAGCATCGCCACCACTTCGGGCGAATTCGGTTGCCGGGTCAGAATCATTTCACATTCTTGGAGCGCGGGCGTGAACGATCCGGAATTGAAATAGGCTTCGGCCAGCTTGCGGGAAATCTTCAGCGAGTCGTCGTGCCGGCCGATTTTGGTGTAAGCTTCCTTGAGGATCTCAAGCGATTGATAGTCTTCGGGTTGTGTTTGAGTGATCGCCTCAAACATCTCAATCGTTTGGAGGATTTGGTTATGCTCCTCGGCAGACAGTGTGTGTTCCAGCACGCTGCGCTCTAAAAGCTAGAAGCATGCCCCTACGCTGGGCGACGGCCCGTTTTCCCTCTTAAAACTGCGAATTTCTCAATCCTGTTAAACCGCTCGCAAACCAGAGCTTACCTAATCAGGAATGGAGTGGGTGAGACGAGCAACATAAAAGGCAAAACCGCGCGGGCAGCAGCGACCAACTGTGGGCAAGGAGTGAGTTTTAACCCAGGAAAAGCAAGACCGTCCCTTCGGAGTCTGATTTTGGTGGTCGCAGGTCCGGCCCCATCTCTCAACTCTCAACTCTCAACCTTCCGATTGTTCTTGCAGAATGGGTATTGTAACTCCATATTGAGCCTCAAAATGGAATTCGTAACTCGATTTTTCCAGCCGCCCCACAGCGGGAGCTACTTCCTCTTCGGCCCCCGCGGCACCGGAAAATCCTCCTGGACCCAACATCAATACCCGGACGCACTTCGAATCGATCTTCTCGATCCACCCGTTTTCCGCACCTCCAGCGCGCGACCCGAACAGCTTCGCGAACTCGTCGCCGGAAACCCAGCCACGCGTCAGGTGATCATTGACGAGGTCCAAAAAATCCCCGACCTGCTCGCGGTTGTCCATGCCTTGATCGAATCGAAACAGAAACGGCAATTCATTCTCACTGGTTCCAGCGCCCGCAAGCTCAAGCGATCTGGAACCGATCTGTTGGCCGGGCGCGCGGTGTTGCGCACTTTGCATCCCTATCTTGCCGCCGAACTCGGAAATCGATTCGACCTGGCCCGCGCGCTTCGGATTGGGTTGGTGCCTCTGGTGGTGGAAGCCGCTGAGCCTGACGATGTGCTTGCATCATATTCGGCTCTTTACTTGCGCGAAGAAGTCCACGCCGAGGGCCTCGTCAGAAATATCGGGGCCTTTTCCCGGTTCCTTGAGGCGGTAAGCTTTTCCCATGCGGCGCCTCTCAATACCAGCAACGTTGCCCGGGAATGTCAGGTCGAGCGCAAGACCGTCGAAGGTTATCTCGAAATCCTTGAGGATTTGCTCCTCGCGTATCGGGTTCCCGTTTTTACCCGGCGAGCCAAACGCGAACTGGCCGCCCATCCCAAGTTCTATCTGTTTGACGCCGGCGTTTTTCGATCACTGCGCCCCCATGGCCCGCTCGACCGGCCCCAGGAAATCGAGGGAGCCGCGCTGGAAGGTCTTGTTGCCCAGCATTTGCGCGCTTGGATTGCTTATCGTCGCGAAAAACAGGACCTTTTCTATTGGCGGACCCGCCACGGGGTCGAAGTCGACTTCATTCTTTATGGCGCCTCGGGGCTGTTTGCGATCGAAGTGAAGAATAGCGCGCGGATCCGGTCCGAAGACTTGCGTGGCCTCCAGAACTTTCGGGAGGATTACCCCAACAGTGAGTGCTTCCTTCTGTATCGGGGCCGTGAACGCCGCAAGATCGGCGAGATTCTCTGCCTGCCCTGCGACCACTTTCTCGCCGCTCTTCGTCCCGACCAGCCGCTCTGGTCAAAAAAGAGAGGGTCTTGATCGCGTTCCGAACCTCCGTTTCCCGCTTGCTCCTCGCCCCGTGCGCCCGTGCTCCCGCTCCCTGCGGCCGACTTAATCCGCATTTCAGCGTTCACATTTTGCTCATTACGCGTTATTAAAAACGTGTGCAGCGCAGTCGTAGATTTCCATTACGCGTTCTTCGTGCTCGTCACTCGTCACCCGCCACTCGTCACGCAGCGTTCACCCTGCTCGAACTCCTCGTCGTCATGGGAATCATCGCACTGTTGTTGGCCGCTCTGATTCCCACCGTTAGTCTCACAAAATCGAGTGGTCGCAAGGGCGCGATTAGTCTGTTGCTCGGTGTATTGGAACAAGCCCGCACTCTGGCGATTAAAGACGGGCATCCAGTCTACGTCGTATTCCCGGCAGGGACCCCTGTATCAAGCGATCAAAATTTTATCTCCAGGTACTACTATCACTCAGTCGCAATCTTCGAAGAACAAGAGGACCCCGCAAATCCCGGAA
>JAICWQ010000236.1 GCA_025934755.1 Chthoniobacterales bacterium
GCCTAACGAGAAGTAGATCCAAAAATTGCGTCTTTAAAGGCGCAAAAATTGGACCTAATCCGGCTTGAGTTCGGAAACGGAGGGAGCAGAATCGATTGCATTCCCCCAATTTTACCCCCATGAACGACCAAAACAAACCCAAACTGCTCGATCTCGTCCGCGATACGATTCGCCGAAAACATTATTCAATTCGGACAGAGCAGTCATACATCGACTGGATTCGCCGGTTTATTCTGTTTCACGGTAAACGGCATCCGAGCGAAATGCACGAACCAGAGGTCAACGCGTTTCTGACTCATCTCGCCCGTGACGGCGGGGTCGCTGCGTCGACACAGAATCAGGCTCTGAGCGCGCTGCTCTTTCTTTATAAGGAAGTGTTAAAGGAAGAGATCGGCTGGCTCGGAGACGTCGAACGAGCGAAGAAGCCCGCTCGTTTGCCGGCGGTCCTGACCCGTGATGAAATTCGCAAAATGTTCCGCCACCTCTCGGGAACGCCGCGCTTAATGGCAGGTCTTCTCTACGGCAGCGGGCTGCGCTTAATGGAATGTGTTCGTCTGCGGATCAAAGATGTGGATTTTGGGTACGCGCGAATCGCGGTCCGCGACGCCAAGGGAGGAAAGGATCGGGTAACGATGTTGCCGGTGAACCTGGCCACCGGGTTGCAGCGACATCTGCAAAAAATCAAAGCGCAGCACGAGCAGGACCTAGTCGAAGGTTTTGGGAGCGTGCATTTGCCGCATGCATTGGCGCGTAAATATCCCAACGCGGAAAAAGAATGGTCCTGGCAATATGTGTTTCCATCGACGCGGATCAGCACCGATCCGCGCAGTGGAAAAAAGCAAAGGCATCATATGGCGGAAGGCCTGTTGCAGGCGGCGGTGAAAAACGCCGTGCGTGCCGCGGGTATTTCAAAGCCGGCGACTTGCCATACGCTCAGGCATTCGTTCGCCACCCATTTACTCGAGCGTGGCTACGACATTCGCACGGTGCAGGAACTGCTCGGCCACAAAGATGTGAGCACGACGATGATTTACACTCACGTTTTGAACAAGCCGGGGATTGGAGTGAAGAGTCCGCTGGACTAAAGAAGTGACGAGTGACGAGTCCTTGGGGCCAGCAATATCGAATGTTGAAAAGTGTGCATTGCAAGTCGTGCTGGACGAGCCGACAGCTCGGCAGGATTGAGCGGCGGCGAGAGCCGGTTGTAAATTAGGCCGAATGGCATCCACTCGGCTCGTTTCGCGCATCTTGGGCAAGACGATCTATCCGTTTGTGCCAAGGCGATCGCGACTGCCGTTTCGTTATTGGCTCGCTTCGGTGGACGGATTGCTCGAGCCGGAACTGCGGATGTTGCCGCGATTGGTTTCGAAGAAGGATGTGGCGCTGGACATTGGGGCGAACGCCGGGTTTTACGCGTTCCGCATGTCGAAAATTTTTTCCAAGGTCTACGCCTTTGAAATTAACGACGAACTCACCGGAGATTTGCAAAGTTATAATCCCGGCAACATCACGATGATGCCGGTCGGTCTTTCGTCCGAAGCCGGGGAAGCCACCCTGCACATACCGGTGCTTAACGGTTTGCCGCTTACCGGCTGGGCCAGTCTGGCCCCGGGAAATTATCCGGAGGCAACGGGTGAGTTCACCAAGCCGGTAAAAATCGCAACCCTGGACAGTTTTCAGATCCCGGACGTTTCGTTCATCAAAATCGATGTCGAAGGTCATGAACTTCATGTCCTTGAAGGCGCAAAACAGACTTTGGCCACGCACCGGCCAACGGTTTTGATTGAGATCAAAGACGAAAACCGTGGCGCGGCTCTCCAATTTTTTTCCGATTTGAATTATGTCTCGCGAAAACTGGAAGATTTGGCCGGCGTAACTGGTTCGCCCGAGAACTATATTTTCGTCCCATAAGGTCTCGCACAACGGCACAACGGGATCACGAAGGCCGCGACAAAAAACTAGTGGAACGTCGTTTCCGTGGTGGACGCTGTGAGAGGAACCGATGTCGCGCCGGAGGCCGCTACAGCAGGGGTGTTATTCGGCGTCCGGCTTGGAATCGAGATACAGCACGACGAACGCGATGCCGAGAAGCGGCTGGAGAATTCGTTGACCGACGTTCAGGGCCAGCGCCTGATAATCGACGCCCCGGCTTTGCATGGCGGCGGTCATCTTTTGATAGAGGGCTTGCGGATCCTGGGTGCGCGACAGTTCCAGAAAATAATCGCGCAGCATCGCCCACTCCGGACCAATCTTCATCGCCAGAAAAAATGCGGTCCAGAGCGAAAAGATCAGGGCGGCGCGCCAAAGGGGACGTTGGTACCATGGAAGATCGCGACCGCTCTGAGCGAGCCTCCCACTCTCTTTCAACGCAGCGAAGGCGGGAAGATTCTCGATCACTGCGAACTGTTGCCAGAAAAGGGTGTAAGCAAAGAAGCGACAGAACAACCAGACCTGAAACACCAGCAAGCCGAGGGCGATTACAATAATGACCAGTTGCGCCGCTGGTCCAAAAGCCCCGGCAACCCCAAGGACGCCAGCGATGAAAAAGCCGAGCAAGATGATCAAAAGAAAAATGCCGTAGACAAAGATGCACAGCCCGGCGACTCGCGGCCAATATTTGACGGCTCCGTTGAGCACGCTCAGAAAGCCAATCCGATGTCCGGTTGCAAGCTCCGTGGTCAGGATTTGAATGCCTGCGACATAAACTGGCCAC
>JAICWQ010000141.1 GCA_025934755.1 Chthoniobacterales bacterium
CGGTCCGTCAAAGAAAATCTTGCCGTGATCGATCACCAAAACCCGGTGGGTCAGTTCCTCGATGTCTTGCATGTAGTGACTCGTCAGCAACGTCACGATCCGGTGTTCCCGGTTGTAAACGCGCAAAAATTCGCGGACGCGTTTTTGACTTACGACATCGAGACCGATGGTTGGTTCGTCCAGGAACAAGACCCGCGGTTCGTGAATGAGCGCCGAAATCAATTCCATTTTCATCCGCTCGCCAAGGGAAAGTTCCCGGACCATCACATTCATTTTGTCCGTGACCTCGAGCAGCTCGGACAGTCCGCCGACCACTTTGTTGAACCGATCGCGATCGATTCCATAGATCGCCCGGTTCAATTCGAGCGACTCCTGCGCCGGCAAATCCCACCAGAGCGCGTTCTTCTGTCCCATCAACAGACTGAACTGCCGCTTCATTTCGTTCCGCCGCTCCCACGGGACAAAGCCGAGGACTCGCGCGTCGCCCGAGGTCGGGTTCAGCAAGCCGGACAGCATTTTCAGCACGGTTGTCTTTCCGGCGCCATTGGGTCCGAGAAATCCAACGAATTCGCCCTCCTCGATTTGAAATGAAACCGCATCGGCCGCGCGCGTTTCGTCGTAACGGCGTTTAACAAGTCCTTTAACTGCGCCCCAGAGGCCGCCCTCCTTCCGGTAAGTACGGTAGATCTTCGTTAGATCGCGGGCCTCAATCGTAGCCATGGAAGGAAGGTTGAAGGATGAAGCCTAAGGGTTGAAAAGAGCGATACGAAACCCCAGAACGAAGATTTACGAAGCAGAACCAAATACTTTGCCCTTCGCATTATCAAGCTCTATTCCAGTTTATCGCGAGTTGCAGTCGCGCAAACGCTTGGCAAGCAGCTTTTGCGATCTGGTACCTCCGTCGGCGCAAACTATCGCGAAGCATGCCGAGCACGCTCGAACGCAGAATTCATATCGAAGCTTGGCGACTCCTTAAAGGAATTGGAGGAGACAAGCTACTGGCTCGAATTACTCGGCGATTCCGCAACGATCCGGCCGCAGCGTTTGCGGCTGTTGAGTGATGAAACGTCACAGCTCATTGCGATATTCACGTCGATCTCAAAGAAGGTTCGAGGGAAATGAATTTCATCGTTCATCCTTCATCCCTTATCCCTCAACCTTTAAGCAATAGCCGGCTTTGCCGCCGGTTTTTTCTTGAGGAGGGCCAGGATTTTCTCGACCAGCGCGTCTGCGGTAATGCCGTGCTTTTTCCGCAAGAGCGGAACTGCGCCGTGCTCGATGAATTCATCAGGCCAGCCGACGCGAGCGACCGGCGTGTTGATTTGTTGAGAATGCAAATGCTCCATCACCGCGCAGCCGAATCCGTTGTGTAGAACATGGTCTTCTATCGTCGCTACAACCTCCACGCTCCGCGCGAAAAACTCGAGGGTGCCGGTGTCCATCGGCTTGATCCAGCGCGGATTGACCAGCGCGACTGAAATTCCTTTTTCTTCCAATTTCCGGGCTGCTTCCTCTGCGACTTCGAACATGTTGCCCAGGCCGAAAATCGCCACCTCCCGGCCGTGCTTCACCACTTCAGCCTTGCCAATCTCGAGAAGTTTCGGTTCGGGCTTGATCTTCGCCCCGGTTCCGGACCCGCGTGGATAACGAATAGCGATCGGTCCGGAGTTGTAATTTGCCATCGTCCAAAGCATGTCCACGAATTCATCTTCATCCTTCGGTTGCATCTGAACCCAGTTCGGGATGTGGCGCAGGTAGCCGATGTCGAACAGGCCATGGTGGGTGGGTCCGTCATCGCCGCTCAATCCGGCGCGGTCCATGCAAAGCCGAACGTTCAACTTTTGAATCGCCATGTCATGGATGGCCATGTCATAGGCGCGCTGGAAGAACGTCGAATAGATCGCGAGAAATGGGGTCAGCCCCTGAGTCGCCAGGCCGCAGGCGAAAAGGGCCGCGTGTTCTTCGGCGATCCCAACGTCAAAATAACGTTCGGGATGGGCCTTTTGAAAATTGCCCAGGCCGGTGCCACTCGGCATCGCAGCTGTGATTGCAACCAGCTTTTGGTTATTGTCCGCGAATTTCGCCAGAGTCTTGCCGATAATCTCCGAGTAGGTCGGCGTCGGAGTCGGCGCGGTTTCGCCGCTCTCGACCTTGTATTTGCCCAAGCCGTGGAATTTGTCCGGCTGCTTGATCGCCGGTTCGTAACCCTTGCCCTTTTTCGTCAAAATGTGCAGCAACACCGGCTCGTCCTGGGTCTTGAGAAATTCAAACGTCCGGATAAGCAGCGGAATGTCGTGTCCATCGATCGGCCCATAGTAACGCAGGCCGAGCTCTTCGAAGATCACGCTTGGGACGAGCAGGCCTTTGACGCTCTCTTCAACCTTGTGGGCGAGATGCACGCCGGTTTTGCCGAGAATCCATTCCACGAAATCGCGCGCCTTGTCGTGCAGGTGCGCGTAGGTCGGATTCGTGACGATCCGGTTAAAATAATTCGCAATAGCGCCAACGTTTTTTGCGATCGACCATTCGTTGTCATTCAGAACGACGATGAACTTCTTCGTCTGTGTCCGAATGTTGTTTAACGCTTCGTAGCTGATCCCGCAGGTAAATGCTGCATCTCCGGCAATCGCGATGACGTTCTCATTGCCGCCACGAAGATCCCGGCCAACCGCCATTCCGAGCGCGGCCGAGAGCGCAGTTCCGGCGTGACCCGCGCCATAGCAATCGTGCTCGCTTTCGGTTCGCAACAGGAACCCGTTGAGTCCGCCGAACTGGCGCATTGTTGAAAACCGGTCCAATCGTCCGGTGAACAGCTTGTGAACGTAGCCCTGATGGCTGACGTCCATGACGAAACGGTCTGTCGGCGTGTTGAACACGCGGTGCAGCGCAATCGTTAATTCCACCACGCCGAGGTTGGGGCCGAGATGTCCGCCGGTGTGCGACAAAACGTGAATCAGCTCTTCACGCACTTCCTGCGCAAGCTGAGGCAGGTCTTGCTCGCGCAGCGATTTGATGTCCGCCGGCGAATGGATTCCATCAAGCAAGCGCTTCGGTTTTTCCGGCGCCACCACGGTAGTTGCTTCAGAAGAGTCTGACTTCGTCATTCTTTAATTCCTTCTCCCCAGCTTTATCATCGTTAGACGATTCGGTTGCGGGTTCAAAATCTTTCACTACTGCCTTACCGGCGCTATTGCGAGCGATGATCTCGATTTTCTGTTCGGCGCTGGTCAGCCGTTCCTGGCAAACTTTCACCAGGCTCATTCCTTCTTCGTAGCGCACGATCAAGTCCTCGAGGGGCAGTTTCCCGCCTTCCATCTGTTCCACAATCGCCTCGAGCCGGCTCATCGCCTTTTCAAAGTTCAACTCGGAGCCTGGGGGCTTTGCCTTGCTGCTCATGGCGAACGCAAAATTAAGCACACTGATGGCAACATGAAAGCCGTTTCCCTCCGAAGGGATGGCACACGCGATGCTCGGTAACGAGGCTCCAACCAGTCAACCACCATGAAGTTTCAAAAGAAGATCCTCTTAATCGATCACGAACCCGGTGTCACTCGTCTCATTCGCCGAGCCCTGGAACGGGCCGGGAAATATGTCATCCGCGAGGAGCATGACGATAAACTCGCGATCAACGCGGCCCGCTGGTTTCAGCCAGATCTCATCCTCGTCGATACCGCAGACAAGACCCAGCAGATCATTGAGCGCCAGGTCAGCACTGACTCAACGCTCAAAGACACACCGGTGCTTTCGCTGACCAGCCTCCGCCCTGAAAGCCAGATGGTTTCCGGTGGAATCTTATCCGGCTACAGCTTTTTCGCCGCGCCCATCCGCGTCGAAGAGGTCCTTCGCGGCGTGGACGAACTGCTCTTCGGCAAAGACTGACGCAAACCGCGGACTAGGCGGATCAAAACGGATTCGTTCCCGGGAGCGCACCCGCCTGGCCGAAAACAAGTTCGATCTAACCGCCGATCTGCTTCCTGTAGGCCGCGGCGTCTTTCAGATTTCTGAGATCGTCGGCGTTGTCGACTTTCAAGACGTAGATCCAGCCCTGGCCGAACGGCTCCCGGTTAATTAATCCCGGATCGGCTTCGAGCGCTTTGTTCACTTCGACGACCTTGCCTTTGACCGGCGCGTAAATGTCACTGGCCGCTTTCACGGATTCGACGACCGCGATCGCTTCCTTTGCGTTCACCTGCCGGTCGATCTTCGGCAGCTCGACAAAAACAACGTCGGTCAACTCTGCCTGCGCATGGTCGCTGATGCCGACGCGAATTTTCTCGCCTTCGCGCTTAATCCACTCGTGGCTCTCAGTATAAAGCAGATCGTCTGGAACGTTCATGATTTTTTGTATAACGGTTTTTTCTCAATCGTAGCCGGAAATTTCTGTCCGCGAATTTCGATATCAATCTGCGTCCCGATTTTCGCGTGCGGGGCCGAGACATACGCCATTCCTACGCCCCAATTCAAGCTTGGGGAAAGGGTGCCGCTGGTGACTTCCCCAATTCGTTCGCCGTTTCCGAAAACGGAATAGTGCGGGCGCGGCGGCGGCCCTTTATCTTTCATTTTGAACGGGACGAGCTTTTCGCGGGGGCCGTTTTCCTTGGTCTTTACCAAAACGTCGCGCCCAATAAAGTCAGGCTTCGTTAGATCGACAAAAAAACCAAGGCCGGCTTCGATCGGGTTCCGTTCCGGGGAAAGATCGGAGCCGTTGAGCGGGTAACACATTTCCAAACGAAGGGTGTCGCGCGAGCCGAGCCCGCACGGCTTCAACCCAAGCGGCTTTCCCTTTTCCAGGACCGCGTTCCAAAACTTCGCCGCGTCCTCATTCCGAAAGAAAACTTCAACGCCGTCTTCGCCAGTGTATCCAGTGCGCGCGATCGAGATTGGCATCCCCTCGAAGTCGCGATCGACAATGTGGTTGCGGGCTGGCAGTTCGGGAAACAATTCGCCGATACCCGGGCCCTGAATGGCGACTCCGCCAAAATTCGCGCTGCGGCTCTCGATCTTTACATCGTCTCGCGCGTGTTGTTTCAACCAGACAAGGTCTTCATCGGCGCGGGAGGCGTTTACGACCAGGAGGAATTTCGCGCCGCCGATTCGGTAGGCGATCAGGTCGTCGATGATTCCAGCTTTTTCATTTAGGAGGAAGGTGTATTGGCCGCGGCCGGCCTCGAGCTTCTCGACATTGTTGGTCAATATGGTGTTGAGCCAAGCGCGCGCGTCGTTTCCTTCGACAATGAACTGGCCCATGTGTGAAATATCGAACATCCCGATGTTTTTTCGGACGGCCTGATGTTCGTCGACGATGCCGGTGTATTGCACCGGCATGAGCCAGCCGGCAAAGGGCACCATTTTTGCGCCGAGCTTCACGTGCTCGGGATAAAGCGCCGTTTTTTTCGTCGCAGTTTCGGCCATCGAAACCACCGTAATCGTCAATCAAAGCAAGGTAAAGATGCCTCGCACAAAGTTCACGAGCCGAACCTCAGGTTTTAAGACCTTTGTCTGCGTTGTGTTCTTGGTGGGAGCAGTTGAACATCGATCCCGCATTCTCTAGGGTGCGACGCGACGATGAACCTGCTTGATAAACTCGAACGCCGATTCGGCTTTCTTGGCATTCCGGGACTGCCGCGTATCCTGGTTGGATTCGCCGCGCTGGTTTTCCTGCTCGCGCTTCTGAATCCGGGTTATACGTCGATTCTCGATCTCGATCCGGCGAAGGTTCTCCACGGGGAAGTTTGGCGCCTGGTCACTTACATTTTCATCCCGCAAAGCCTGCATCCTTTGTGGGTGATATTCGCGCTCTGGTTTCTCTGGTGGATCGGGGAAGGCGCCGAGCGAGCCATGGGTCCGTTTCGATTAACCTTATATTTCGTCATTGGCATGATCGGAACGACGATCGCCGCGTTCTTTTTCGGCAGTAATTTTTCGAATGGGATGCTGATCGCGTCGTTGTTTTTCGCTTTTGCGCGCTTTTACCCGGAGGAGATCATGTACATCCTTTTTATTCTGCCGGTGCGCATCAAGTGGATGGCCTGGATATTCGCCGCGGTCCTGATTTTCGGCTTTGTCACCCGTTCGAATTCATATCGTGCCGCGATGATTGCTGCGTTTGCCAATTATCTGATCTTTTTTGGGCCCGGACACATTCACGCAGCGCGGCACCGCCGTGATGTCTCAACTCGCCGAAAGAGATTCGAAGAGCAATCCAGGCCGGAAACCGAATCGCTCCACAAATGCGCCGTCTGCGGAAGGACCGAGCTCGCTGATTCGGACCTGGAATTCCGCGTCTCGAGTAATGGCGAAGAATATTGTCTGGAACATCTGCCGAGCGCGCAGACGGCGACGCCGAAGTTGTAGAGGCGCTTGTCCAAGCGCGTGTTTAATTAGTTCGGCGTTTGAGAACAAACGTCGCTACAACGTCTTGACCGTCGCTCGCGCGAGCGGAAAATGATCAACAATGACCGACAAAAGCACGACGCTCGTCCCCGAAGCAGGCTGGCACTGCGTGCATTTGTTTTACACGATCGAGCACGGTCAGTGGAATTTGCTTGGCCGGGAGGATCAGAACACGGCCAAAACAAACCTGTCAAAAATCGTCCAGGAAGTTCGCGCGATGGATTCGACCCAACTGCTGACGATGAGTGTAGTCACGCCGAAAGCCGATTTGGGGTTCATGCTAATCACGCCGGATCTGCAAAATGCGAACAAGATCGAGAAGCAGCTGTCGCTCGGCCTTGGCCCCGACATGCTGACGCCGGTTTACAGTTATTTGTCGCTCACTGAGGAAAGCGAGTACATCACGACGGACGAGGAATACGCGGCCACGCTCGAACCTGAAATCAGAAATGATCCAGCGAAACTGGAAGCAGCCCTCAATACCTTTCGCGATCGGATGAAACATTACCGGCAGGAGCGGGTTTATCCGACATTGCCGGACTGGCCGGTCGTTTGCTTCTATAATATGAGCAAGCGGCGTGGCGAGGAGCGCAACTGGTACGCACTCCCCTTCGACGAGCGTCGCAAATTAATGAAAGGCCACGCCAATGTCGGCCGCCAGTATTCAGGCAAAGTGAAGCAGCTCATCACCGGTTCGACCGGGCTCGACGATGCCGAGTGGGGGGTGACCCTGTTCGCGCGCGACACGTTCCAGATCAAGTCGATCGTTTACGAGATGCGATTCGATCCGGTGAGCGCCGAGTACGCCGACTTCGGCGAATTTTTCATCGGCATCCAGTTGCCGCTCGACGAGTTATTTCGCCGCCTGCAACTCTGACCGTAGCGGCGCTCTATGAGCGCCGGAAAATTAATGCGACGGTCATAGACCGCCGCTACAGTTGTCATCGATCTTTTGGATGGGTGACAGAGTGGTCGATTGTGCACGCCTGGAAAGCGTGTGTACCGAAAGGTACCGAGGGTTCGAATCCCTCCCCATCCGCCAGGTTTATTTGGTCCATTGATTCTAACCGGTGCTTGTCTCGCGTGCCCGCTTGGATTAATCACGGGTCGTCACTTCAAGGACGGTCAATCCCCAGATGAAATTCTCAATGATCATCGCGTGTCTGTGTTTTCGCATCTGCGATGTCGATGCTGCCGGAGTGTTGTTGGTGAAGGCAAATCCGTGGGATTCCACTATTTCCAGGGTCATTCCATATGAAAGTCAAAGGCCGCGCGGTAATTATGAATCCGGCTACCATTCTTACTTTATTACGAAGCGCGGCAAACAGTTCTCAGTTGAAAACGCCCTGATAGCTAAGAAGATCTCGCTCCCAGACCGGAACGCTTATTCAAATCTGGTTGACCAATCCAGTCTAGCGTCATTGTTGGCAGAGAAATCGGAACTCGAAGGCGTAGTCCGCAGCTTTCCACAGGCAGCTCAACACATTCGCGGTAGTATCGCACTTCTCGACGAAGAGTTGACAAAATACAATGCGGGCGACCGAAAGATTGAGGGCAAATGGCTAAATCCAGCGGAGTATGCGAAATTTCAAGAAGACCTTAAGGCGCGACAGGCTGCAGAGCAGAAAAGGCTTGCGGAATATCGTGCAGCAACTGACAGGCGAATAGCTGAAGAACAAGCTGCTCAAGCCAAACGTTTGGAAGAACAGCGCGCTGCCGAGGCGGAGCAGAGGAAACGGGAACAAACTGCGGAAGAAGATTTTGCCCGCGCGAAGGAGGACTTTGCCGCCGC
>JAICWQ010000182.1 GCA_025934755.1 Chthoniobacterales bacterium
AAATTCATGCGCGAGTTCTTTCTTGAAGAAGATCACAAGCTCGCCCGCCGCCAGACCGTTCTTTGTTCCACCGAAACAAAGAACATCGACTCCTCGTTGCCAGGTGATTTCCTTTGGCGCGCATTTCAGCGCGGCGACAGAATTTGCGAACCGCGCGCCGTCCATCTGCAAAAACATTCCCCGTTTTTTGGCGAACGCTGCAATGGCGTCGATCTCATCGCGAGTGTAGACCGTGCCCAGCTCGGTCGCTTGGGTGAGGCTGATCACGCGCGGTTTGTGGGCATGCAATTCGGGTTGGCCCGCGATTACCGATTCAACTTCTTTAAGATCAATCTTGCCGGCGGCTCCCCCAACCAACAGCAGCTTGGAACCGGCGGTGAAAAATTCCGGCGCCCCGCATTCGTCGGTTTGAATGTGAGCCTGGCGGTGACAAAGCACGCTGTGGAAAGGCTGGCACAGTTGCGCCAGAGCAAGGGCATTTGCCGCCGTGCCGTTGAAAACCAGATAAGTTTCACAATCGGTCTCGAAAATATCGCGAATCGATTGGCGCAGTTGCCGCATCCACTCATCGTCCCCGTAAGATTCGGCCGCCCCATAATTCGCGTCCTCGAGAGCAGCCAGGGCTTCGGGGCAAATTCCCAATGTGTTGTCGCTGGCGAATTCGTGGTGCTCGCGGGGTTTGTCCATCGCGATTCCTTGCTAATCGACTTCGAAGCAGGCGGCAAATGGCAATCCTGCAAAAGCAGATATTGCCTGACGGACCCGAGCCCCAGGGCCTGCAGGGTCCGCCAGGCAAATCACTCTAACTGCTCCCTGAATCTGAGCCGCACTGAGGCGGCATTTAATCCCAAGATTCGGAAGTCACCCGCAAAGTGACCGTATCCACCGGTGATTTTTTCCCCGAGAGGACCAAATTCCTCGCCTTTACCTCGGATTAGCACGCGATTAGCATTTAGTTATGGACGCGCTCCAGACCGAAATCGAACGACGCGGCGAACAAATTTTTGAGCTGGTCGACGAGCATCCGGAACCGCTTTTCAGCAAGGCCGGCTTCTATCAGAGAATGATGGCGCTTTCGATGCGGGACGAGCATTTCAAAGTCCAACTCTTTCGGTTTGTCGACGTTCTGGCATCGCTCCACCGGGGGCCGGACATCGTTCAGCATCTCGACGAATATTTCGCGGACATGCGGAACGGTTACGGGTCCTTGGTGCGGACAGGTGTGCGGGCGGCCTGGATCGTTCCCTGGCTGAGCGGACAACTTCTGCGCTGGAATGTGTCCGGGATGGCCCGCCAGTTCATTGCCGGCAAGAACCCCCGGGACGTCTTAAAAACGCTCCGCAAACGACGCGCCCGCGGGATCGGATTCACGGTCGACTTGTTAGGCGAAGCGGTCGTTAGCGAAAAAGAAGCCGCCGAATACGCCACCCGCTGTCTCGAATTGCTGGAGCATCTGTGCCGCGAAACCCGCGATTGGACTGATCCGCTCGGCGAAAACTCCGAGTTGTTCCCGGTGGTCAATCTCTCGGTAAAAATTTCCGCGCTGTATTCCCAAATGAATCCTGCCGCGCCGGGGGACGCGATTGCTCATCTCGCGCCAAAGCTTCGGCCAATCTTGCGTCGCGCTCGCGAGCTCGGCGCGTTCGTGAACTTCGACATGGAAAGTTTCACGCATAAACAAGCGACGCTCGAACTGTTCAAAACGCTGTTTAACGAACCGGAATTTCGCGATTGGCCGCACATCGGGATCGTCGTCCAGGCCTATTTGGCCGACGCCGAAACGGATTTGCTGGACCTGCTCGACTGGGGCCGAAAGCGCGGTACCCGGTTCGCAGTTCGGCTGGTTAAAGGCGCCTACTGGGACTTCGAAAAAATAAAATCGCGTCAGAACGGATGGCCCTGCCCGGTATTCCTCCAAAAACCGGAGAGCGATCGCAATTTCGAACTGATTACCCGGATTTTGCTCGAGAACGAGTCGATCGTGACGGCGGCATTCGGTTCGCACAATGTCCGCAGTATCGCGCACGCCCAGGCCTTGGCGGATGAGCTGGGGATTGATCGGAGCCGTTTCGAATTTCAGCTGCTTTACGGGATGGCTGGCCCAATCAAGCACGCACTCGTAGAAATGGGTTACCGCGTCCGCGAATATTGTCCGGTCGGCGAGCTGTTGCCTGGAATGTCGTATCTCGTTCGCCGTTTGCTTGAAAACACATCGAACGAAGGATTTCTTCGCGCGAAATTTTCCGACAACGTTTCTGAACAGGCACTGCTGCGGGATCCCGGCGAGCTTGTTACTCACGGACCGAACGGCGCCCGCCGCATCGAAGTTAATGGCGAGAGCGGTTCCCTCAACACTTCTCCCCGGGACACTTATGAAAACGCGCCGCTGGTGAATTTCGCCTACGCGCAAAATCAGGAAAAAATGCGCGCGGCGATCGAGCATGCCCGAGCGCAGCTGGGTCAGAAATATCCAATCGTTATCAACGGCGAAAAGATCTGGACAGACAAGACAATCGCGTCGATCAACCCGAGCAATCCCGACCAGGTCGTCGGCCACGTGGCCGAAGCGGGAATTCCTGAGGCCGAACACGCGGTCAAAGTTGCCCGCGACGCGTTCGACAAATGGAGTCGGACCTCATTTGAAGCGCGTTGCCGATTGTTGGAACGCGCGGCCGACATCATGGAACGCCGCCGTTACGAACTTTCCGCGCTGGAAGTGTTCGAAGTCGGGAAAGCCTGGGCCGAAGCCGACGGCGATATCCGTGAAGCGATGGATTTTTGTTTGTTCTACGCCCAACAGATGCGCCTGATCGGGCGTCCGCGTCTCACTCAACACGTTCTTGGCGAGGAAAGTTATCAGCATTACTGGCCACGTGGGGTCGCTTTTATCATCGCGCCCTGGAATTTTCCGCTCGCGATTTTGACCGGAATGACGACCGCCGCACTCGTGACCGGCAATACCGTCATCATTAAGCCAGCCGAACAATCGGCAGTGATTGGTTCCATGTTGATGGAAATCTTTGAGGAAGCCGGCGTTCCACGCGGAGTCTTGAATTTCTTGCCCGGTAAGGGTTCGCTGATCGGCCAGCATCTGGTCGATCACAAAGACGTCGATCTTATTGCCTTTACCGGCTCGCGAGAGGTCGGATTACGCATCTGGAAAAGCGCCGGCGAAACACGCGAAGGCCAGCGCGAGCTCAAACGGGTGATTTGTGAGATGGGCGGAAAAAACGCCGTGATTATCGATTCCGATGCCGACCTGGATGAAGCGATTGTCGACACAGTTTATTCCGCGTTCGGTTATCAGGGACAAAAGTGTTCCGCCTGTTCGCGCCTGATCATTTTGGAAGACATTTACCCGCGCGCGATCGAACGCTTGCTCAATGCGGCCGCAAGTTTGCACGTTGGAAATCCTGAAGACCCGAGTGTCACCGTCGGTCCAGTGATCGATGGCGCCGCCCACCAACGAATTCTCGAATACATCGAGAGTGGCAAGCAAGAAGCCCGTCTCGCCTTCCAACGCGGGGACGTTCCGGTGAAAGGCTTTTTCATCCCGCCGACGATCTTTACCAATGTCAGTCCACAAACAAAGATTGCCTGCGAGGAAATTTTTGGACCGGTGCTCAGCGTGATCAAGGTCCGCGATCTCACGCAAGCGTTTGAGGTCGCCAATGGCACTGAATTCGCGCTGACTGCGGGATTTTTCTCCCGCAGTCCGGCGAACATCGAACGCGCCAAAGCGGAGATCTGCGCCGGAAATGTTTACATCAACCGCTCCTGCACCGGGGCGGTAGTTGGCCGCCATCCGTTTGGCGGATTCAAAATGAGCGGGGGAGGCACCAAAGCAGGCGGAGCCGATTACCTACTTCAATTTACGGTGCCGCGAGTGGTCACAGAAAACATCACTCGTCACGGATTCGCGCCTGAAACCACCCCGCAATATCGCGACGAATTTCTTTGGCCGCCGCGACGTTGATCAACGTCCGGTTTTCCAGTACAACTGCACGACGGTTATGATCATGTAGATCACCGGCCACGCCGCTGCAGCCAGAATAATCGCGAACACCGCCGTTTCCTTGGCGCGTTCGCGAGCGGCCTCCACCAAAAATTCGCGACCAAGATTCGGACGTCCGAAGCCCCATTCGTCGCCCGAGTAACCGTCCCATCGACCGCGGCCGGCTTGAAAGAAGCAGTCGATCTTCGGAAATCGCGCGCTCTCAATCTCGGGCTTCGGTTTCATTCTTCCCACTCAGAGCTTGGACCGTTCCAAGCTGTCTTAATGGTTCATCCAATCGATGATTTTGTCATGTCCATGATTAAGAACGCTCACATGGTCTGCCTGTTCCACTGCGAAAAATTCGACGACTGGAAATTCCCGCGCGAGCTCGCGGCCCATTCGAACTGGAATCACTTCGTCTTTGGTTCCATGGAAAATCGCAAATCGGGACTTCGGATTACGCTGGACGGTTTCCGCGAGATTCGCCCGATTGTCGTAACTTTCGATCAGCAAACTTGAGATCCAGCCCCCGAAGATCGTTGCCGCTTCTTCGCGCAAGGTAGTGAAAGGCGCAATCAAAACGACACGTTCGACATCGTGACGGGCGGCGAAATCGAGCGCTACCGCCGCGCCTAACGAATGACCAATCGTGCAGAGCGTCAGTTGATCTTCGGTTTGATTTAGCCGTGCGGCCAATGCGCTCAATGCGGCATCGGCCGAGGCCCGCGTGCTTGAAATCGTTGCGTAACCGCCGTTTTTCCCGTAGCCAGGATAATCAATCAGCAGAAACGCGTCACCATTCCATGGATAATCGCGAAGGATCGTCGTCCAATCAAGGGCCAGCGACCCGTTGCCGCAAAACGCCAGCCAGATTCGTTTCGGCAACGGTTTGCCGCCGGGAAGATAATACGCCGAATATTTTCCAGTACCTACCCGGTAATTAATTTCGACACCATCGGCTGGAAACGCGTAGGCAGAACTCTCGTCGTAGGGACGCGGATGATAGACCAGCGAATGCTGTCGGAAGTAAAGAATCGATAGACCGACCAGGGCGATCAGGCAGAATCCGAGAAGAGCTCGGACACCTTTCCGAAAGAACGAACGATTATGCATCGCACCGCAAAGAACGCGCTCGTGCGGAGCGATGCAAACCGATCTTGTCC
>JAICWQ010000162.1 GCA_025934755.1 Chthoniobacterales bacterium
AGAGCAATCGTGAGATCGCCCGGCGTGCTGCCAGGATACGCCGCGCGCATGGCCGGAATGATGCGCTCGGCATCTCGCGGATACGCCTCACGCACGGCTTTCTCGAACTGCTCATCCGTCTGCGTCGCAATGCCGGGCGCATTGAGCATCCTCATATCGATAGAAAGGCGCGGACTCGGCCGAAGCATGACTTCTTGCCGCGCCGTCGCCGGGCGAAGTCGCGTCAATCCGGCGATCCAGACAACGAGCGATGTCGAGGGTTGATACGCGAGATTCGGAGGCGCCGTAAACTTCAACCCGGTTACAGGTGGCGAGGACCAGAGCTTCGGCACATCCCGAACTTCGTAAGAGAGAGGCAACTTCCGAGTTGCCGCCAAATCGCTCGAGCGTTTCGACATTGGCATTGTGATGGCTCAATCCAACGCAAAAAAGATTCATGGCGCGTGGGTTTGAGCAGTGAAGGTGATTCCCCAAAGGAGAGTTAAAGCTGCGCTGAAACCGATCACACAAAGCGCCGCCACCCGCTTGGGCGCGAACCAGTGCAGATAACGGCCTTGCAGGATTATTCCATATAAAATCCAGACGCCGATGGCGCAGATTATTTGTGTCCAGGGCAAAGGCTCCCCAACAAAAAAACCGCTAAATAGTCCGACCGTATAAAGCGCGAATCCCCACCATAACAATCGGGTGATCGCCGCAAACAAATCCGTCAACGGCGGGAGATGATAAAAGATTGAATGAATTTGATGGGTTTTGAGCTGGCGCTCCTGCACGAGGTACATAACTCCTGCGATGCCGGCCAGGGCGAAGCCTCCATACGCGACGAGCGAGATCGAGGCGTGGAATTCAAGCCACGAATTCGGCGGCAATTTTATTGGATGGGGATGATCAATCGGCAGGATCAACGCCGTCAGCTGAAGTAAAACCACCAACGGCGCAGTGAACGCGCCCATCAGCGAAAGTCGGTAGGCCGGACCGACGACCATGTAAAAAAGCGCAACCGACCAGGCAACGAAGATGATTACCTCAAACAAGTTGGTGATCGGGCATCGGCCAACCGCATGACCGCGGACCGACAGGAAGATGGTTTGGAGAATGAACCCTAGCCCCACCGCGACAAAATTGAAGCGCATTGCGCGAAAAATCCCGCCGCGTAACTCAAGAACGGTGTGCGCGATCGCCACCAGGAAACAAACGGTTGAGGCAATGAGAAGGTATCGGTCCATCGGAGCATTCTATTTTAGAGGGACGCCGATGCTTGGCAATACCGGCATGAGTTAGCTCGACTGAACTCCCATTCGCCGGAAGCGCTTATGATGTCTCATTGACCAATCACCCGCTCCCGCTAGCATCGTCCTCGTGAACCCCGATGCCCTCGAAAAACTGCGCACCGGCGTGCGGGACGTGCCGGATTTTCCGAAGAAAGGAATCATATTTAAAGACATCACGCCTATCCTGAAAGACGGCGGACTGTTTCGTGCCTCGATCGATCTTTTTCTCGAACAATGCCAGGGTAAGAAGATCGACAAGATCGTGGGAATAGATGCCCGCGGCTTTTTGTTCGGATCGGCCGTCGCTTACGAGCTTGGAATCGGCTTTATTCCGCTGCGAAAGAAAGGACGGCTGCCCTACAAGACCGAGAGCGCCAAGTACTCCCTCGAATACGGCGAGGCCGAAATGGAATTGCATGTCGACGCCATCGTGCCGGGCGAGCAAATCGTTCTCATCGACGATCTGCTTGCCACCGGTGGCACTTCCGCCTCAGCCGCAACCTTGATCAAAAAGGTCGGCGGCGAACTCGTTGCCGCGATTTTTTTGATCGAGCTGGAATTCTTGCGCGGCCGGGAAAAGCTCAAATCGACCGATATCATCTCGTTTCTAAAGTATTAGGCACCGGCGATTGACCTCATTCGCCGTGGCGGTTCGTGAACGCAGCTGCCGGGAGGCGACGACATGGACGGCAGCCCGAAAAGCTGAGCTTCGGAAGAAAGCGAATCAACCGCCGCTACCAACAACCACCTGCACATCGATGTCCTGGTGGGAGAGCTGGTCGCGAATCTGGGTTAACAGATCAATTGCGCGGGCATCGGGCATGTGAGCGCATCGCACTTCGATCCGGGCCCGTTTTTTCGCCAGCTCCGGATGCCATTCGGCAAATTCGCCATCGAGCAGAAATGACACGTAAACATTGAAACGTTCCTGCAATTGAAACAGCTGCTCGTCCGAGCCGTCCCACAGCTGCGGCTCGTTCATCACCAGCACCGCTTCGTCCGTTTTGGCGTCGTGCGCGATCATGTCGACCACGCTTATGCGGTTTTCTTTTTTCGAATGCTCGTTATGGGGTTCCGCCATTCAATTTGAAAGTTCATCGTTACACGTTGAACGTTCAAGCGATGAAGCGGACAACTGCTAAAGGCGAAAAACTGACCCTTTTGGGCCGCAGTGAAACGAAACTGCCCGCATCGCCGTCGGAAGCGCGCCTCGAAACTTTTCCAAACCCCGCGCGACGAAATTATCACATTCATTTTGAAACGGACGATTTTACCTGTCTCTGTCCCGTGACCGGCCAGCCGGATTTCGCAAGGATCGAAATCGATTACGTACCTGACCGCCTCTGCGTCGAAAGCAAATCGCTTAAGTTTTACCTCGCATCCTATCGCAACGAGCGCGCCTTCAACGAAGCCGTGACCAATCGTATCCTCGACGATTTTGTCAAAGCTTGCTCGCCTTACGAAGCGACCGTTGTTGCGCAATTCTCCGCACGAGGTGGAATCGCACTGAGGGTGCGGGCGGAACATCCAAACCCTTTGCTCCAAAATTCGAAATCCGAAAGCCAAAACAATCCCAAAATCGCAAATCCAAATGATCGAAACAGGTGGTTTCGAGGCGCTTCTTGAAAATTTCGACGTTTCGTTATTCGAATTTGTTTCGAATTTCCACTTGTGATGAAACACGCAATCGTTCTTCTCAGTGGCGGTCTTGATTCCACCACAACCCTTGCGATCGCTCGGTCCCAAGGCTACGAAACCTGCGCGCTCTCTTTTGATTACGGGCAACGCCACCGGCGTGAGCTCGAAGCGGCAACGAAAATAGCGGAATCGTTCGGGGCGAAAAAACATCTCATCGCAAAAATCGACAATCACATCTTTAGCGGTTCCGCCCTGACGGACGACGTCGATGTTCCGAAGTCACGCTCCGAAAAAGAAATCGGCGCCGGAATTCCGGTCACCTACGTCCCCGCGCGCAACACGATTTTTCTCGCTTACGCCCTGGCCTGGGCCGAATCGATCGGCGCCGGTCACATTTTCATCGGCGCCAACGCAATCGATTATAGCGGCTATCCGGATTGCCGGCCGGAATACATGGCGCTTTTTGAAACGCTGGCAAACATCGGGACCAAAGCGGGTGTCGAAGGAGCCCGGCTCCAAATCCATGCCCCGCTGCTCAAAATGTCGAAGGCCGACATCGTTCGCAAGGCGGTTGAGCTGAAGATCGATCTCACCCTGACTCACAGCTGTTACGATCCGCGCCCGGACGGTCGCGCCTGCGGTGAATGCGATTCCTGCCGGCTGCGACGAAAAGGTTTCGACGAAGCGGGAGTCAAGGACCCCATTCAATACGCGCGGCCCGTTGCGCCGTAAGCCTTGGCGAAGCCAATGCGAAATATTTTCGAGCTGACCAAGGGTGAACAGCGAATCGTAATTCTGATCGTGACAATGCTGGTCGTGGTCGCTTTCGCAAAACATCTTTGGCAAAGCCAATCGCCCGCCGCGAGCGCAACTCCACAATCATCGCCAACCGCGACGCCCAATCAGTTGCCGGACAAATCCGGGAAGCGCCCGTAACCAACGAACACTGACGTCGCTTCCTCATCTGCTTGTTCAGCGGAGGGCAATTTGAAATCGAACACGCCAACCCCGGATTTTTTCTCCCCGTTGAACGTGCCGTTTTCGCCCGCGCCGATCATCATCCGTTGATTGGTGGATTTATCGCGACCGACATAGATCATTATTTGGGTGATTTCCGGCTCACGACTCGCGCGGGACGTGTTTGCCCAGAAAAGAAGATCGCCGGGCTTCAACCCGTCGAGCTCGAAAGTGTCGTCGCTGTGGCCCAGCACAGCCTGAAAGTTTCCCGCCTTCCGCACCCAGGCATACTGCTCGCGGGCATCACGAGGGACGTTTTGCATTCCCGATTCCGTAAACACGTAATGAATGAAACCGGAGCAATCCATGCCGCCTTTTGCCGGATCGGCTGACGCGTACTTATAAGTGAGGTTGCGCGTCGTTAGATCGAGACCAACGTCGACAATCTTCTTAACGTCGGGCGAGTAGCCGGATGCATCGGAGATTTCCGCGATCGAAATCACAGGAGATGACGTTTTCTTCGGGAATGGCGTCGGAGTTTTTAACTTTTCTAAAATCGCTGGAGAAAACGTCAGAGCCGGTGCCGGCGATTGAGCATTCGGGTTCATCTCGGGGGAACCTTTGGACGCCGCATTCGGAATTGTTTCCGGCGGAATTGGTGCTGGTTTTTCCTTCGGGCTCTCTTGTCTCGCTCCTTGCGAGGCCGGCGTTGTGCCGGGCGAAAACACTTCGGGCAAGCTCGGCATCGGTCTCAATTCCGGAATTTCGTCCGGCGTGAATTCAGGAATCGGGGTTGCAGTTTCGGCCGGCGCCGGCGCCACTTGCGGTGGGGGAATCATCGTTGGCAGCCCTCGATCCCGTGGGCCGGGATTGATTGGCCGCACCGGCTCGAAATATTGAGTTCGGGGCGTTTCAGCCTGAATGGATTCCGTTGGTGACGGCGTTTCGCCGTACGACGGAATGGGCGACGGACTTCCTGGCGCCGGCGACGTCTCGGGTGGGGACGGTGAACTTGCTTTGTGGTGCTTTCGCAGCACGGGCGTGGGCGTCGGACGCGCAAAAAGTTTTTTTAACTTGTCGCCAAGCGTTTCTTTTTGTTCCTGGGCGCAAACCGGCGCGAGACTCATCGCGACGGCCAATCCCATCACGAAGAGAAAACGCGCTTTAACTTTCACGCCGCCAATTCCTGCAGAACCGCTTGATTCATTCGAATCCCAATGTCGAAATTTTCCAGCGGAAAGTTTTCGTTTGGCGAATGGGCACGGCAATCCTGCAAGGCCAGACCGAGCAACAGCGTTTCCACCCCAAGGATCTTTCGGAAATCGGAGACGATCGGAATACTTCCGCCTTCGCGAATAAGCGCCGGGGTTTTGTCGAACGCTTTCTTAAGCGCATGCTGAGCAGCTTTTCCGAACTTGCTGTTCGGATCGGTCAAATACCACGGGCCGTGATGGCCGGCAGTCATCTCCACAGTGACACCGGGAGGCAGATTTTTTTGCAGATGTTTTTTCACTCGTTCGATAATCACATCAGCCTGTTGATTTGGGACCAATCGAAATGTCAGTTTTGCCATTGCGTGACTCGGCAGAACGGTTTTCGTTCCCGGCCCCTGGTAACCGCTTCCCATTCCGTTGACCTCAGCGGTCGGCCGCGCCCAGGTTCGCTCAAGCGTACTGAACCCGGATTCGCCGAAAAGAGCGGGCGCGCCCGTTTCCGCAAGCATTTCCCCGTCGGCATCGATTGGTAATTTTCTCCAGGCTTCGCGTTCCCAATCTTGTAACGGCGCAACTTCGTCGTAGAAACCCTCCACTGCGATGTGACCGTCTTTGTCGTGGAGCGAGGTGAGCATTCTTGCGAGAGAAGCAGCGGGATTCGCTACGGCGCCCCCGAAAACTCCCGAGTGCAGATCCATCTTCGGACCGGTGACTTTCAGTTCAAGCGCCGCAACTCCCCGCAGTCCATAACTCAGGGTGGGCGTTTGCTTGGCGATCATGCCCGTGTCCGAAACCAGCACAATCTCGCATTTCAGGGCCTCGCGATTGTCGGTGAGAAATTTTCCGAGATTTTGGCTGCCGACTTCCTCTTCTCCTTCGACCACCAGATCAATGTTGACGGGCAGATCGCCATTTTTCTGCAGGGTTTCCTGAATTCCAATGATGTGAGCAAGAATTTGCCCTTTGTTGTCAGTCGCACCACGGGCGAACACGTAACCGTTTTTCAAGACCGGCTCGAAGGGCGGCGACTCCCACAGGTCCAGCGGATCCGGCGGCTGAACATCGTAATGGCCGTAGAGCAAAACGGTCGGCCGATTTTTTTTGTGTTCGTTTCGCGCCCAGACAATGGGATGGCCGGCCGTCGAC
>JAICWQ010000010.1 GCA_025934755.1 Chthoniobacterales bacterium
ACCGGCCCGCGGGCGATTGGGGTCAATCGCCCCTACCTATCCAATGGATCGCCCGATCGGCCAGCTTATCGAAGGCAGTTACGGCCAATTCGAGATGTTCCTCCTTCGTATCCTCGATTTTGTTGTGACTGATTCCGTGGAGACTTTGGACGAACATCATTACGGTTGGAACGCCAGCGCGCGCGATTTCAGCCGCGTCGTGCAACGGACCCGAGGGCAAGCGGTGTGGTTTTGCGCCAGATTCAGAAATCGCGGCATCGGCCATCGCGATCAACTCATTATTAAATAAGATCGGCTCGATGTTCCAAATTCGTTCCCAGCTAACGTCGACATTTCCATTCTTGGCGAATCTCTCGCTTGCTGTTTTGGCCTCATCCAACATTCGCTGTAGCGCGTCGGCGTCCAGATGCCGTTGATCGAGGGTGATTCGACATTCCTCGACCACGCTGGTGACAATTCCCGGCTTTGTCGTGCAGGAACCGATGGTGCAAACTCCGCCCGTCCGGCTCGGACCCTGGCCACTTCGTTTGGCGATCTCGTAAATTTCGGGACTCATTTTCGCGGCGGCGAGAAATGCGTCACGCCGGCGATTCATCGGCGTGCTGCCGGAGTGCGCGGCCTGGCCGCGAAACGTGATCGCGTGGCGTTCCACCCCAAAAGTTCCAAGGACCGTGCCGAGCGGAAGACCGAGATCGAGCAGGACGGGTCCCTGTTCGATGTGCAATTCAATGTAGGCGGCCGCGCTTTTGAGTTCCTTTCCGGAATCCTTCACTTTTTCGAAATCGATTCCGTGTTCTTTCACTGCATCGACCAAACGAATCCCGTCTTTGTCCTTGAGTCCGCGGGTTTCATCCATGTCGATTTTGCCGGAGCACGCGGACGAACCGAATAAGCTTTTTCCGAAACGGGCGCCTTCTTCGTCGCACCAATCAACCAGTCGAACTGTGACGGGCGGCTTGCCTTTGTATTGATCGGCGATGCGTCGCAAAATCTCGACGCCAGCAAGCGTGTTTAAACAACCATCGAGCCAACCGCCGTTCGGGACAGAATCGATGTGGCCACCAATTAGGAGCGCCTTTTCCGATTTTCCGCCCAAGGTCGCCCAGAAATTTCCGGCAGCGTCGTTATGAATCTCCGCGCCGGTCGGTTCCACTTTCGACCGCAACCATTTTCGCGCCCTAGCCCAAGTTGGAGTAAACGCGACCCGTTGCGCGCCATTTTGATCGCCGGTAAGCGAACGCAGTTCCTTCAAATCCGCGACCGTGCGTTTCGGATTTAGCATGATTTAGGAGCCGCTGCGGAGATGGCCGCCTTTCCGCTTGCGCAAGACCTGTAGAATTTCGCCGATCACGCTGATCGCGATTTCAGCCGGCGAATCGGCGCCAATGTCCAGCCCGATGGGCGCGTAAACATCTTTGAGTTTCTCGACCGGCGCGGCCTGCTTTAACGCATCGAACACCCGATGCACTTTGCGCCGGCTGCCGATCATTCCGACGTAGCCGGCGCCGCCTTTTTTGAGAGCAGCGGCGAGCGCCTGACGATCAAGCTCGTAATTTCGACTGACCAAGACCAGCGCTTCATCGTCGTGCCAGTCACGTTGAGAAATGAATTCTGTCGCGTCGGCGACGAGGCGGTTGCTCGTTGCCGGAAAATTTTCAATCAGCTCGGCGCGATCTTCAACAACGGTGACATACATTCCGCAATCGGTGGCGAGCCTGGCGATGGCGAGGGAACAATGTCCTGCCCCAATCAGAAAGATTGCGGCGTTCAAGTTTTGCGGCTCGATCATGATCGTGACTTCGCCGCCACAAATCGCGCCGAACGAATCGGGTCGGTCCTCGCGCAGCGGATAAGTTTTTAGAACGGTCTTTTTCGTAGCGATGCTTTTGAGGCAATCTTCAACCACGAGGGCTTCGAATTTTCCGCCGCCGATCGTCCCGGAGATCTTGCCGTCGTTGTAGACAAGCATTTTCGATCCGGTCTGGCGCGGGACAGAGCCGGTCGTTGCCGCAACCGTGGCCAAAGCGCAGAGCGTTCGGCTCTGCCGGGCGCGCAACAACTCTTCCAGAATGTGGTCAGTCATAAGCAAGGAACGACGGCTTCCCAGCCGTCGAATCTTTTCCCCCCGACGGTTAGAACCGTCATTCCTTGACTGTGCTTCATCGCGTTACGACCGCTTCGATTTGCCCGTGCGGCTCATCCGTTGGGGTAAAGATTTCATTTTTGTTCTCGCGGTCGAACTTCGAAAGATCAATCGGAAGATAATGCTTGTTCGGCATCGCCAGCTCGATGCGCGAGATCTCCGGACAAACTCCGAGCGCCGCTGTGCCCATCTCGAACAAAGTCGTCTGTGCCGATGGACTGTAGTTGTTCGCAAAGACCTTCAGCATTGCCGCAATGATCTTATCATTTTGGGCGCGATAGCTGTCGGGTTTTTTTGAATAACTCCAGACCGCGCGCAATGATGTCGCCAGGATGCGATCGGCCGTCTCCGGTAAGGTGGTAAATTCGTCCTTTGGGTAATTTTCGAAGCCGGACCCGGTCGATTTCAAAATGAGGAAATCGCGGATTCCAGATTCAACGGACTGGGACTCTCGCGTGCATTCGACGCGGGCAAACATTTTTGCGTCGCTCCCGGCGACAAAGGAGTGCGGGTGGGGTTTTCCATCGATCTCCATCCGGCGCCAATCGCGTGAACTGACCTCGATGTTCGCCGAGCGGACTTGTTGGTAGCGCTCCAAAAAATGTTCGCCCAAGGCGATGGCGAACGGCTCGATCTCTTCGCCCAGCTTTTCTTTGGCCAGAATATTGATCGTGTTCTTGATCGTGTCGGTGGGCACAACTTTGGTGTTGTCGCCCGCGGTGTAAGAAGATTCGAAATCGCCCGCCAGCATGGCGGCGACATCGATCTCGACGATTGATTGCCAGTCGCGCGGTAGCTCAGCGGAGGCGGGCCGATCGTTGCTGCGCAAGATCTTCGCGACGCGGACGCGGGCCTTGCCATAACGATGAGATGCGAGCTTCGGCATTGCGTCTCATGCTTAATTGATTTAGTCCGATAATGCGATGGTAAACGTCCAGACATTAAACGCGCTCGATCGCGAAGAATTCACCACCGCGCTCGCGACGGTGTTTGAGCATTCGTCGTGGGTGCCGGCGCGGACTGCAGACAAGCGACCGTTCGCCGATCGGACCGATCTGCATGCCGCCTTATGCGAAACGGTCATGAAAGCGAGCGACGATGAAAAACTCTCGCTGATTCGCGCGCATCCCGATTTGGTTGGCCGGGCACCGCTGACGCCGGAATCAAAGTCCGAGCAGGCCGGCGCCGGGTTGGGCGAACTTTCGCCGGAAGAAACTGAGCGTTTCCAGGAATACAATGCGCGTTACCGCGAACGTTTTGGCTTTCCGTTCGTGATCTGCGCGCGGCTCAATAAAAAGCAGGCGATTCTCGACGCGTTTCCGGTTCGTCTTCCCAATTCCCGCGAACAGGAAATTGAAATCGCCTTGCGCGAAATTTTCAAAATCGCTGATCTGCGATTACAGGATTTGGTCGAATGAGCGCCCTGACAACGCACGTCCTGGATACGATGCGCGGGCGGCCAGCTGCAGGAATGAAGATCGAGCTGTGGTCGTTGGACAAGAAAGCGCTCCTGAAAACGATTGAGACAAACACGGACGGGCGCACCGATGCTCCATTGCTCGACGGAGATTCGATGGTGACTGGAAATTACGAATTGATCTTTTTCGTGGGCGACTACTTCGGTGAGAAAAAATTTCTAGATCGCGTGCCGGTACGTTTCGTCATTTCCGACGCGAGCACGAAGTATCACGTGCCGCTTTTGGTTTCGCCTTGGAGCTATAGCACTTACCGAGGGAGTTGAAGAATGCATCGCGCCAGGGTCGCTACGGACGCTACGGTGAGGGAGAATCAGATTGCCAAGCAAATCCTGGACGCAGCCCTCAGAGTTCATACCGCGCTCGGACGCAGGCTGCTTGAATCAGTCTACGAAGTCATCCTTGCCCACGAATTACGCAAGGCCGGTTTGAGCGTTGCGCGGCAAGAACCGATTTCCATCAGTTATGATGGGTTGAAATTCGACGAAGGTTTCCGCGCGGATTTGCTTGTCGGTAATTGCGTCATCGTCGAACTCAAATCAGTCCAAGCGCTCAACTCCGTTCATGCCAAGCAAGTCTTGACGCAACTGCGTCTTGCCAATCGGAGGCTTGGGTTGCTCATCAGTTTCGGCGAAGAACATTTGAAAAACGGAATCAAGCGAATTGCCAACGGTTTGCCGGAAGCAGTAGAAGAAGTCAGCCTTTAAGAATAAGGCCTTTGCGACCGCTGCGCTCTTTGCGCGAAGCATAAAAAGAAATGAGCTCACCCGACTCAACTCCGCCTGGCCTTGTCGACCTTGCCTCGGAACGCATCGGCGGCGTGGCGCTCGTTGCAAACGATGAGTTTTTCGCGGCGAAAGAAAATCTGCTCAAACCGGGTCGCGGAATTTTTATCCCGGATAAGTTCACCGATCGCGGGAAATGGATGGATGGGTGGGAGTCGCGGCGGCGCCGCAAACCTGGCAACGATTGGTGCGTAATTCAGCTCGGATTGCGCGGCGTGATCAAGCAGATCGATATCGATACCAATCATTTTCTTGGAAATCATCCGCCGTTTGCCTCGCTCGATGCGATTGCCAAACCGGGGAACTTTCCGAAGACGATTGCCGCCATTGGAAAGCTTTCCTGGAAAGGGATTCTCAAAAAATCTTCTTTGAACCCCGGCTCGCAAAATCTGTTTGAAATCACGAGCGACAAGACTTGGACGCACGTCCGTCTAAATATTTTTCCAGACGGCGGCGTCGCCCGCCTTCGCGTTTACGGAATTGTGGTTCCCGACTGGAGTAATTTGAAACCGGGCAACATTATTGATCTGGCCGCGATCGAAAACGGCGGAGTGCCGCTCGCCTGCAGCGATATGTTTTTCAGCTCGATGACCAACCTGATCATGCCCGGCCGGGCGAAAAATATGGGTGACGGGTGGGAAACGAGACGCCGGCGCGGTCCCGGACACGATTGGATTATCTTGAGACTCGGCGCGCCGGGCGCGATCCGAAAAATCGAAGTGGATACCAACCACTTTAAAGGAAATTTCCCCGACAGCTGCTCAATCGAAGGTTGCAATGCGCCGGCTGCTTCGATCAAGGAGCTGATTGATGGCAACGTTCGCTGGCGCAAACTTCTTCCGAAAACAAAACTGCGAGCGAACGAGCGCCGGCTGTTTGAGCGGGAACTAGCCCGGATCGACAACTGCACGCACGTGCGCCTCAACATTTATCCGGACGGCGGGGTGAGCCGATTGCGCGTGTGGGGAACGTTGGCATGATGGACGGATGCTCGATTTCAGAATAGGTAGGGGCCGTTGCCCTCAACGGCCCGCGGGCGATTGGGTCAATCGCCCTGCCTCATCGGTTAAACCGCTATGGCTGATTTCGATCTAGTCCTGCGTGGTACCGAGCGCGACATCGGAATCATTGACGGCAAATTCGCCGCGCTCGGCGAAAATCTTCGCGGCATTGGGCGCGAGGAAATCGACGCGACGAAATTGGCGATCTTGCCGGGTGTAATCGACGCCCACGTTCATTTCAACGAACCGGGCCGGACAGACTGGGAAGGTTTCGACAGCGGTTCGCGCGCCTGCGCAGCCGGCGGAACAACCTGCGTGTTCGAAATGCCGCTCAATGCCCATCCGCCAACGATCGACGGCCCGAGCTTTGATGCGAAGAAAACCGCGGCCGAGGAAAAATCGTTCGTCGATTTCGGTTTGTGGGGCGGATTGGTTCCCGGAAATCTCGATCAACTTGAAACGCTGCGCGATCGCGGAGTGATCGGCCTGAAAGCATTCATGTGCGATAGCGGGATTGAGGATTTCACTCGCGTCACAATGTCAGTCTTGGATGAAGGAATGAAACGCGCGGCGCAGCTCGATCTTCTCGTGGCCGTTCATGCGGAGTCGCAAGAGCTGACCCAGCAACTCACCAAACAAAAAATCGTCGAAGGAAAAACAAGTGTGCGCGATTACCTCGAGTCGCGTCCGATCGAGGCCGAGTTGGATGCGATTAAATGCGCGATCGATTTAGCCGGGGAAAGAAAATGTCGTTTGCATATTGTGCACGTTTCGTGCGGCCGCGGCGTTGCATTGGTCGCCGAGGCGCGAGCAAATGGCGTTGACGTTTCCTGCGAAACTTGCCCGCACTATCTCCTTTTTACCGCTGCCGACATGGAACGGCTTGGGGCGGTCGCAAAATGCGCCCCGCCATTGCGCTCCGATCAAGATCGACAATCGTTGCGCGCTCGGCTCGGTGACGTGACAACAATCGGGTCCGATCATTCGCCGTCGCCCTGGCCGATGAAGGAGCGCGGGAATTTTTTCGAAGTGTGGGGTGGAATTTCCGGGTGCCAGCATTTGGCGGCATTGTTGCTCGACAGCGGAATTTCGCTTGAGCGAGTTGTGGATTTGACGAGCAAGCAAGTCGCCGAACGCTTTCGGGTGAATCAAAAAGGCGAGATCACCATCGGCAAGGACGCCGACTTCATGATCGTCGATCTTAAGGCCGAGGAAAACATAACGGGCGATTCACTACTCTATCGGCATCAACACAGTCTCTATGCCGGCCGGCGCCTGCGCAGTCGCGTTACTCAAACGGTTTTGCGCGGGCAAACGATTTTCGGCCAGGGAAAATGTTCACCGAAGCCAGTCGGCCGGTTTGTCCGGCCCAATCGCACATAAATCTTCACGTTGCGGGCGGCGATCAGTATCATTGATGATTTAACGCCGACTGCTTTGAATCCCGCCACCAGTTTCGAATCGAACGAAATCGCCGGTCTCATTTCCGAGTTGAGCGAAGCGAGCAAGGTTTTCATGCGCCGTTATCCGGGCGAATCGAACCGGCGCCAGGCCGTGCACACCGTTTATGGCGGCGCGCATCTTTTTAAAACCGATTCGGCGAAAAAACTCGGCGCGGTCGCGCTCCGCTCGCTGGAAGAATACGCGCCCGATGCGGCAAGTCTTGCTCGTGCAATCGGCCTGTCAGGTGACACTCAATTCGCCCAACGGCTTTACGCTCGCATCGTGGAAAAGCTTCGACGCGAGCCGGTGGAAGATTTCCGTCTCGATTTTGAAGACGGCTACGGAAATCGCGCGGACGCTGAGGAAGACGGTCATGCTGCCTCGGCTGCGCGAGAAGTCGGGCAAGGATTGGCAATCGGAAGCCTGCCGCCGTTTATTGGGATTCGAATCAAACCGCTGAACGAGGATCTGCGCGCGCGAAGCATCCGAACGCTCGACGTCTTCATTACGACGTTGGTTCAAAAGACAAATGGAAAATTGCCCGCCAATTTCGTGATCACTGTTCCGAAAGTGCAAATTCCGGCGCATGTCACGGCAGCGGTTCGGTTGTTTGAAATTCTCGAACGAAAAAATGGATTGTCTGCCGGCGCGCTGAAGATCGAGCTGATGATCGAAACCCCGCAGGCGATTATTAACGAGCGCGGAGCGGCCACCGTGATGTCGCTGGTGGATGCCGCGGAAGGCCGATGCGGCAGCGTGCATTTTGGCGTTTACGATTACACTGCGTCGTGCGGAATCACCGCGAAATATCAGGCGATGGGGCACCCTGTTTGCGATCTCGCGCGCCAGATCATGCTCGTCTCACTCGCCGGCACCGGGATTCATCTTTCCGACGGCGCGACAAACATTTTGCCGGTCGGTCCGCATCGCGCCACCGAAGATCGGGCACTGACAAAGGGGGAGCTCGAAGAAAATCGAAACGCGGTTCATCAAGCGTGGGCGCTTGGCTTCAACGACAATCTGCACTCGCTCCGAACCGGATTTTACCAGGGCTGGGACCTGCACCCTGCGCAGTTTGTCACTCGTTACGCCGCGGTTTATCAATTTTTCCTGGAAGGTCTCGACGCCGCTTCAAATCGTCTGAAAACTTTTGTCGAGAAAGCCGCACTCGCGTCGTTGTTCGGCGATGTCTTTGACGACGCCGCAACCGGCCAGGGTCTTCTCAACTTTTTTCTGCGCGGAATGGCTTGCGGCGCGATCACGGAAGACGAAGCGCTTGCCACTGGCTTGACGCTGGAGGAATTGCGCTCACGTTCGTTCCTCAAAATTTTGCAGGGCCGGAAGCAACAATGACTGCCGTAATCGAACAATTGTCTGCAGTTGGGGAGCGCGCGCGCCTCGCGTGCTGTTTCCGGCGACCTCGGTGGAAACTCTCGTGCACGGAATTCTCTGACCGATTGAAAATAGCTGATACTCCACATTTAAAGTCAGATCTCTTCGGCGAGGCGCCGAAGAGTGCACGCGAGGGCGCGTGCGCTCCCCAGAGATGAGCGCGATCGAGTTTCGGTTGAACGGCGAACCGATCCGGCTCGACGCGGTTTCTCCGAACACCACGTTGCTCGATTGGTTGCGGGCGAATGGATTGACCGGCTCGAAGGAAGGTTGCGCGGAAGGTGATTGCGGCGCGTGCTCGGTTGCGATTGTCGATCTCGATAGTCGCGGGGAACGCACTTATCGGGCGATCAACAGTTGTCTCGTGCCTCTGGTGTTGATGACCGGTCGCGAGATCGTCACGGTCGAGGGTGTCGCCAACGGAAAATTGCATCCGGTGCAACAGGCGATGGTGAACAATCACGGGTCGCAATGCGGTTATTGCACGCCGGGCTTCGTGATGTCGCTCTTCGAAGGGTATTACCGAAAGGATTTGAAGACGCGAACGCAATTGGACGAGCAACTCGCGGGAAATTTGTGCCGCTGCACCGGGTATCGCCCGATCAACGCCGCCGCCGCAGAAGCATTTGCCTGCAGGTCCGCCCGTCGGACGGACTCGTCCGGTGGCGAGATTGATAACGATCGATTCGAAGCTCCGTTGAAAAACGGCCGGCTCAATCTCGGTTCGGTTCGTTACGCACGGAACGGCGAAAAATTTCTGCGGCCGACATCCATGGCCGAGTTGTTCGCGTTCCTGGCCGAATTTCCTGAAGCCCGATTGATCGCAGGCGCGACTGAGTTAGGACTCGATATTACGAAGCGGTTCCGAAGGTTTCCCGCGTTGATCTCGGTCGAAGCCGTTCCCGAGTTGACCCAAATCGGCAGAGCGGAAAAAGAATGGCGCGTCGGCGGCGCAGCCACCCTGACCGCGATTCAGGATCAACTCGGCCCGGAATTTCCAGCGCTCGCGGAAATGCTTTATCTGTTCGGGTCCCGGCAAATCCGGAATCGGGCGACGATGGGTGGGAATCTCGTGACGGCATCGCCGATTGGTGATTCGGCGCCGGTGTTGCTGGCGCTGGACGCCAGCGTGGTCCTTGCTTCCGCCGCGCGCGAACGCAGTTTGCCGCTGGAGAACTTTTTTGTCGGTTATCGAAAGACGGCGCTCGAGCCAGGAGAAGTTCTTAAGACGATCGTTATTCCGAGAGGAACAAACCGGCGGACGAGATTCTATAAAGTCAGCAAACGCCGCGAGATGGACATCAGCACCGTGGCCGGATGTTTCACAATCGAACTCGATGGGAAACAAATCGTGAGACATGCGCGGCTTGCTTACGGCGGCGTGGCGCTGACGCCAGTGCGCGCTCGCAGGACCGAAGACGCGTTGGTCGGAAAGAAATGGGGCGCGGAAGTATTAACGTCGATCTTGCCGGCACTGGAACGCGAGTTCACGCCGATCTCGGATGTGCGCGGAAGCAAATCTTACCGGCAACGACTCATCTCGAGTTTGTTCGAGAGATTCCTCCATGAATCGATGTCCGAATCCGTTTCATTAACATCGGACTTCAATCCAATGTCAGATCGTGATCGTAACGCAGCAGCCGTTTCGGTGCGCGACGACTCGATATCCACCGGACTGAAGCCCGGTGTTAGCGAAAAAGCCCTGCCGCACGAGAGCGCACATAAACACGTTACCGGCCAAGCAATTTACGTGGACGACGCCACGGTCGGGGAGGGAATGCTGGAAGTCTGGCCAGTTTGTTCGCCGCACGCGCGCGCGAAAATCCTTCGGCGCGATGTTTCCGCGGCGAAAAGAATGCCGGGGATCAACGCTGTGCTGATGGCCGAAGATGTGCCGGGCTTAAATGACGTCGGCGCGGTCCGCCACGACGAGATCCTCCTGGCGGACAAGGAGATTTCCTATCACGGCCAGATCGTCGCTCTGGTCGTCGGCGAAACGCCGGAGGCGTGTCGCGCGGCCGCGGCGAAGGTCGTGGTCGAGTACGAACCGCTGCCGGCAATTTTCACGATTCAGGACGCGATCGATCAAAAAAGTTTTCATACCGAAGCAAATCATATCGAGCGCGGCGATTTTGAAGGAGCGTTTGCCGATTCGCCCTACAAGCTGGAAGGCGAGTTCGCGATGGGCGGTCAGGACCATTTCTACCTCGAGACGCAGGCTGGCTGGGCCGAGCGCGGAGAAGACGGAACGATTTTTGTGTGTTCTTCCACCCAGCATCCGTCCGAAGTGCAGCACATCGTCGCGCATCTGCTCGCGCTGCCGATGCATAGTGTGGTTGTGCAATGTCCGCGAATGGGCGGCGGGTTTGGAGGAAAAGAAACCCAAGCCGCAATGCTCGCCGCCCTGGCCGCGCTCGGAGCGTCGAAAACCGGTCGCAAAGTCCGCGTTCGATTCAATCGCGACCAGGACATGATGATCACCGGAAAGCGGCATCCATTTCTGGCGAAGTTTCGCGTTGGTTACGACCGCGAAGGCTTGCTCCTCGCGGCGAAGATCGACCTTTATTCAAACGGCGGCTGGACGCTCGATCTTTCACGCGCGGTGACGGATCGCGCGGTCTTTCACCTCGACAACGGTTATTACATTCCGAACGTCCAGTTCAAAGGGTTCGTCGCCAAAACCAATCTCGCCTCGAACACGGCTTTTCGCGGATTCGGCGGCCCGCAGGGAATGTTGACGATCGAAGAGATCATGGATCGCCTTGCCCGTGAGCTCGGTCTTTCACCGGAGATTGTGCGGGCGAAAAATTTATATCGCGGGACCGGCCCGACCAACACCACGCATTACGGCCAGGAAATCGAGAACAACCGTCTGCAGCGGATTTGGAAGGAACTGATCGAGACGAGCGATTTCAATTCGCGTCGGAAAACCCTCGGCGAATGGAATTCGAAGAACAAACATCGCAAACGCGGTATTGCGATCACGCCGGTGAAGTTCGGCATCTCATTTACGACCACGCATCTTAATCAGGCCGGTGCCCTGGTGCTTCTTTATCAAGACGGCACGGCGCAAGTAAATCACGGTGGCACGGAAATGGGTCAAGGCGTTCACACCAACATTGCAGCGGTCGCCGCGCGCGAACTCGGACTTTCCATCGATCGGGTGCGAGTGATGCCCACCCAAACCGACAAAGTTCCGAATACGTCAGCAACCGCGGCCTCCTGCGGAACAGATTTGAATGGCGCGGCAGTCAAAAACGCCTGCGATACGCTGCGGACCCGGCTTTTGCCATTCGCGATCGAAATGCTCGGCGAGAAAAATGGGCGGGCGCCGGCTGAAGACAAGCTCCAGTTTTTCAACAATCGGTTTTGCGATGTCGACGTTCCCGAGTCGGCGCTGAGTTTCGCGGAGTTAGTTCAGCGGGCCTACTTCAACCGCACGAGTCTGAGCGCGACCGGTTTTTACAAAACCCCGCAAATTTATTTCGATCGCGACACGGGACAGGGGAGGCCGTTCCATTATTTCGCGGTCGGCGCCGCAGTTTCGGAAGTTGAAATCGACGGCTTCAGCGGAATGGCCCAAGTCACCCGCGTCGACATCCTGCATGATGCGGGCGACGTGATAAACGCCGGGGTGGCGCGCGGCCAGGTCGAAGGCGGATTTGTTCAAGGAATGGGTTGGCTGACTGCAGAAGAGTTGATCTGGGACACGGATGGTAAATTGCTTACCCATTCGCCGGACACTTACAAAATCCCGGCAGTCGGCGACACGCCTAAGATTTTTAACGTGGAATTTTTGTCGGAAGCGGCGCAACCGGATGTAATTCACGGTAGCAAGGCGGTTGGTGAGCCGCCGTTGATGCTGGCAATTTCGGTGCGGGAAGCGATCCGGGACGCAATCGCAGCCTTTGGCCAGCCGGGCGGACAAGTGCTGCTTTCAACGCCGGCCACTCCGGAAGCAATTTTCATGGCGATCGGTCAACGGTTGGCGTCGCCGAAAGAATTGGCGGCTGTGCCGGCGAAATGAGACAGATCGAACACAAACTCGCGGTTGCGCGCGGCGAGAAACCTGCCGAAAAAGTCTTCAAGAACGCGCAAGTCGTCAATGTCCTGAGCGGTGAGATTCATCGCGCGAACATCGCCGTCGATGGCGGCCGGGTGATTGGCTTTGGAGATTACGAGGGGAACGAGGTTATCGATATTGGCGGGGCGTTTCTGGCGCCGGGTTTAATCGAAGGCCATTTCCACGTTGAAAGCTCAATGCTGACAATTCCGGAGCTGGTGCGCGCAGTGACGCCGCATGGCACCGCCGCGATGGTGATCGATCCGCACGAATACGCAAACGTTCTCGGGATGGACGGAATTCGCTACGTCCTGGAATCGAGCAAGAATTTGCCCATCGATTTCTTTATCATGTTGCCCTCATGCGTTCCGGCAACTCATTTGGAAACTGCGGGCGCGCGTTTTACGGCAGACGATCTCGCTCTCATGATCGCCGATGAGCGCGTGGCCGGGGTGGCGGAGATGATGAATTATCCCGGAGTTTTTTTGGGCGCCGAAAGTGAACTGGCCAAAATCGAAGCCGGCAGAGGAAAAGTGATTGACGGGCACGCGCCAGGGTTGCGCGGCCGAAATTTGAACGCGTATGTGCTCGCGGGCGTTCGCTCCGATCACGAGAGCACGAACCTGGAAGAAGCGCACGAAAAACTCCGACTCGGCATGCATTTGCTTTTGCGCGAAGGCAGCACCGAACGAAATCTCGAAGATATCGTCGGGTTGGTGACGCCGCAGAATTCCGCGAACTGTTCGTTCGCGACAGACGACAAATTGCCAGGGGACCTGGTGAGCGAAGGACACATCGACCATTCGATTCGCAAGGCGATTGAATTCGGGGTCGCTCCCGTGACCGCGATTCAAATGGGAACGATTAATACGGCGCGGTATTATCGGCTGCGAAACCATGGAGCGATCGCGCCGCGATTCTGGGCGGATTTTGTGGTGGTGGACGATCTAAAGTCTTTTCGGGTGCGGCGAACCTACAAGAAAGGAAAACTCGTCGCCGAGGACGGAAACTATCTCGCGCCGGCGCCGGGCAAAATCGATCAACCGCGAAGCACGATGAATTTGAGTTATGACAAAGAGGATTTCGCGGTGGCGGCAAACGGAGCGAAACAAATTCGAGTGATCGAGATTGTGCCGAAACAAATCGTCACCAAATCCAAAATCGAGTCACCGAAGGTGGTCAACGAACAGATTGTTCCCGATCTCGATCGCGACATCCTCAAGTTGGTCGTGGTGGAACGGCATCGCGCAACCGGAAACGTGGGCGTCGGATTCATTCGCGGTTTCGGGCTCAAACGCGGCGCGCTGGGATCAACCGTCGCGCACGACGCTCACAACGTCGTCGTGGTCGGAACAAACGATCACGACATCGCCGCGGCGATCAAAGCTTTGGAGAAAATGCGCGGCGGCCAGGTCGCAGTCGAAGACGGCAAAGTAACAGCAGCTCTGCCACTGCCGATTGCCGGTTTGGTTTCCGATCAATTGCTCGAAACGGTGATCGGAAATATTTCGGAACTGAACGCAGCAGCAGCAAAGTTGGGAACGACTCTGGATGCCCCCTTCATGACCCTTTCGTTTGTGAGTCTTTCGCCGATTCCGGAATTGAAATTGACCGATCAGGGCCTGGTTGATGCGATCAATCTGAAGTTGACCGACGTGATCGTCCGGTGACGCGGTCGCGACGGCGCCTTGGGCCAGCGGGGAGTTAAATCAATACCGGACCTTGTCTGGCTTCGAATCCCAAGTCTTCAAGACATCGCACCCGGCCTCACGCGAGAGTTGAATCATTGGCACTGCCCGGGCGGCAATTTCAAGTGGGATCTCCTTGTAAATAAATTCGTCATCAAAACCCACGGAACATGCATCGGTTCGGGTGCAGGCGTAGAATATTCGATCGAGACGGGCCCAATAGATGGCGGCGAGACACATCGGGCACGGCTCGCAGCTGGTGTAAATCTCACAACCACGGAGATCAAAACGCTTTAGCATTCGGCACGCGTCGCGAATTGCGGTCACTTCGGCGTGCGCGGTCGGATCCAACAGCAGAGTGACCTGGTTCCAACCGCGGCCGGCGAGTTTATCGCCGCAGACCACAATTGCTCCAAACGGTCCGCCGCCATTGTTCACGCTGTCACGGGCCAGCGCGATTGCCATCTCCATCCATCGGTTGCGAGAAGATGAATCGGATTCGGCAGCCGAGGGTTGGTTTGGATTCACGGCCGCTGATGTTACTCAGGGTCGGCTACTTCGTGAACTGCTTTTTGCTCCAGACGATCTCGAAGAGGGCCGGCAGAATTTCGCCGGCTTTACCGAGAAACGAATAATCGGCGAGGGGAGTCAACGGCGTCGGATCTTTATTGATTTCAATGATGATTGCGCCCGAGTTTTTCGCGCGTCGCCAAAGATCGGCTGCGGGATAAATGATGCTCGAGGTCCCGATGGAAAAGAACGCGTCGCATCGTTCTGCGGCGTCGATCGCGGTTTCGAGGGCCGCGGTTGGCAACATTTCCCCAAACCAAACCACAGCGGGTCGTAAATATCCGCCGCACGAGCGACATCGACCGTTTTCGGCGTCGAAGTTGTCAGTTGAGCAATCGTTCTCGAAACAACGGAACCGATGAATGTTTCCGTGAAGCTCGACGATTCGTTTACTGCCGGCGCGCTCATGAAGTCCGTCGACATTTTGAGTAACGAGCAGGAATTCCGGAGCGCGCTTTTCGACTTCCACTAAAGCCAGGTGGCCGGCATTTGGTTTCGCGTCCGCGGCATTCTGACGTCGCCAGGCGTACCAATCCTGGACGAATTTCGGGTCGCGCTGGAACGCTTCGGCGGTCGCAAGCTCTTCCGGTTTGAATTTGGTCCACAACCCAGTCTGCGCGTCACGAAAAGTGGCGAGCCCGCTTTCCGCCGAAATGCCGGCGCCGGTGAGGGCCACCATTCGGCGAGCGTCGCGCAGTTGTTCGAGCAACGGTGCAGGAAAATTCATTCGTAATTCGCCGGAGGATCTTTGGGTTGCGGCGCGTACTCGCGACGCTGTTGTTCAGGATTGTGTCCAATGATTACCCGGAGTGCGTTATATAATATGGTTGTTCCAAACCGCTAACCATGAATGCGAAACTTTTATTGCCGGAGATCCACATGAAAACGATTCGAATAATGTTACTCGCTGCAACGGTAACCTGGTGCAGCGCATCCGGGGCCGAGCCTCCAAAAGCCGATGCCCAACTTCGTGCCGTATACACCTCAGAATGGAAGTGGCGATTGGAGCAGTTTCCCGATCAAGAGGACCCGTCCAAGCCGGTTGCCGATCACTTGCCCAAGGAAGATCCGGCGACGCAGGAAATGCGCTTGCACTATTGGCAGGACGTTTTGCATAAGCTCGATGGGATCGCGCGTGGTGAGCTTTCGCCGGAGGACCAGATCAACTACGACATCTATCGGCGCGAGATTGAGGATTTCGTCGCCGGCGAAAAATTCCGCGACTTTGAAATGCCGGCGAACTCGGACAGCGCATTCTGGACGAATTTGGGGTACACCGCTCGCCGGCCGTTCAAAACGCTGATGGATTACAAGAACTGGATCGCGCAGATGCGCGACATCCCACGCTATTTTCGGGAGGAGATTGCGAATATGCGGGCAGGCGCTGCCCGCGAGTTCACGCCGCCGCGCGCGACTTTGCAAGGGCGGGAAAAATCGATCACGGCAATTGCCGAGGGCAAGCCCGAAGACAATTTGCTCTACACGCCGTTCCGCGAAGCGATGGTCGGAGTTCAATCGTCGGATCAGGCGACGTTAAAGACCGAAGCGGCGAAGGTGATCCGCGAGAGCGTGCAGCCGGCCTACGCTGACCTGCTGAAATTCTTTCGCGACGAGTACGTGCCGCACACTCGGACCACGCTCGCGGCCGAGGCCTTGCCGGACGGCAAAGCTTATTACCGTCAAAAAATTCGCGAATTTACGACGCTTGATCTTTCGCCGGAGGAAATTCACCAGACGGGTTTATCCGAAGTCGAAAAGCTGCACGCGCAAATGGTGGACGCGATGCATTCGACCGGGTTCAAGGGCGAGTTCCCTGCTTTCCTGCAATTCTTGCGCGACGATCCGCAGTTCTACGCCAAAACGCCGCAGGAACTGCTCAATCGCGCCGCTTGGATTGCAAAGCTGTTCGACGGAAAGTCGTCGCAATACTTCGGCTATCTGCCGCGGATGCGTTTCACGATCAAACCGGTCCCACCCGACCTTGCGCCATTTTATACTTCAGGCCGTGGCGGTCCCGGCGTTTATCTTCTAAATACCTACGATCTGGCGCATCGCCCGTTGTACAATCTCGTTGCCTTGACTCTGCATGAGTCGGCGCCGGGGCACGCATTCCAGATTCCGATCGCGCTTGAGCATAAGAATCAGCCGGAATTTCGGCAGCACGATTACATTTCGGCTTACGGCGAAGGCTGGGCGCTGTATTGCGAAAAATTGGGCGAAGAAATGGGAATGTACGAAACGCCCTACGACCGCTTCGGCATGCTCGGTTACCAAATTTGGCGCGCGGCGCGTTTGGTCGTGGACACCGGCGTGCATTCGAAAGGTTGGACTCGCGACCAGGCGTTGAAGTACATGCACGATTATACGGCGCTGCCGGAGCACGAGGTCGAAACCGAAGTCGACCGCTACATCGCATGGCCGGCGCAAGCCCTCTCTTATTACTTAGGGGAGCTGGCAATTCTGCACGCTCGTGAAAAAGCGGAGAAAGCCCTCGGACCGAAATTCAACATTCGCGCATTTCACGATTCAGTGCTGGAACTTGGCTCGGTGCCGCTGCCGGTTCTCACTGCGCGAATCGATCGCTTCATTGCCGACGGCGGTAAAGGGCCGTACCCGGATATGGAATGAGCGCTCGCCGGCAAATTAGAACGCATAATGGCGCCGGTAGTGGGTCACTTACAAATGGAAGCGCCGTAGGCGCGGCCTGGCTATAGAAGATCGTTTACCAAGAAGTAGAGCTCCGGCAGGAGCGACATCTTCCTGAGTCATGACGTTCCTAAAGGAGCTTTAACCGGAAAATCACCGTCCAAGCTATAAACAGGACGCGCCTACGGCGCTCAAAATTAACTAAACTGACCCACGACCTTCTCGCCGCGTAGGATTCGGTCCGTCGTCCCGTCTATTTTTCACGGACGAAAGCAGCTCACAGTAATCGCGACGATTTCGATCCTTGATCGAATTATTACTGGCAGCGTTCCAAATTGTGACAAATAGTGGATTCTCATTTCTTCGCTTTATGAAACTAACTCGTCTCAAGCTGGTTACCTTCTCTCTCGCCCTTGTTGCCTTTGCCTGGACCGCTCGGGCCCAGAACGATCTCAATCTCCCGGACGTCAGTCAGGCTGCCGAGATCAAGCAACGGATCGCGCTGGCGGATGTAACGATTAAATATCACCGGCCGCTGGTGAAGGGTCGAAAAATCTGGGGTGGTCTCGTGCCCTACGGGAAGGTTTGGCGAGTCGGCGCGAATGAAAACACAACTTTCGAGGTGAGCGATCCGGTGACGATCGAGGGCCAGCCATTGCCAAAAGGCGTCTATGGTCTGCACGCCATCCCGACCGCCGATACCTGGACGATTATTTTTTCCAAAGCGAACACGGGTTGGGGCAGCTACAGCTACAACCAAAGCGAGGACGCGTTGCGGGTGACAGTCAAGCCGCACCCGCTTCAGGAAAACGAAGAGGCGCTCGAATATGAATTCGAAGACCTCCAGCCAACGTCGGCGACGGTCACCCTGAAATGGGAAAAACTGGCGGTCCCCTTCAAAGTCGCCGTCACCGACCAGACGACGCTGGACAATATTCGCGCGCAGATGAAAGGGCGCGGCCAGTTCACCTGGCAGGCTCCGGATGAAGCAGCCCAGTTTTGCCTGAGCCACAACCTTGACTTGGAACAGGGACTGAAATGGGCGGACATGTCCATCGCCAACGAGGAGCGGTTCGATAATCTCAGCACGAAAACGGACCTGCTCCGGGCGCTGCATAAGGACGATGAGGCCAATAAAACCTGGGCCAAGGCGATGGAAAAAGCGACCGCCGTGCAGCTTTATTCTTACGGTCGCCGTCAACAGAACGCCAAGAAATCCGAGCAAGGCCTCGCCATTATGAAGGAAGTGGCGAAACGCTATCCGCAGGATGTTTACGGTCATTTGGCGGAGGCGCGCGTCAAATCGGCTGCGGGAGACTTTCCGGGCGCCATCGATGAAATGAAAAAGGCGCAAGCGGCAGCCACCTCCGATGCGCAGAAGACGGGTTTGCAGCCGCTAATTGACCGATTACAAACGCATCAGGACATTAACAAATAGTTGGCGTCGATAGTTGCAAAGGAGGGACGAAGGGAATGCCGATGCGATCAAGAGTAGGACGCTCGGAGATTGTCCGTCCAAAGGCGGGCCGCGGCGTTCACGCAGGGTTAACATGACTTCGAGGGACGAGTTTGGGCTCGGGCCAATCTCTTGAGAGTGAAACACCTGCGAGCGCGCCTCGTTCAATGCTTTATCGTCGGCGGTGCGAGCCTGTTTTGGGCAGTTGAAGTCATGGCCGCGACACCGCCGCTGTTTCCCGCTGCAATGGACGCGAGCGAAATTCAACTTCGGCTCGAGAAGCTGAATGTTCTCGGCCGCGTTCTTTACCTCGCCGCGCATCCCGATGACGAAAACACCACGTTGATTTCGCTTTGGGCTAACGGATCGCTTTACGATGCCGGTTATCTTTCGGTCACCCGCGGTGATGGCGGACAAAATCTTCTTGGGCCCGAGCTGCGCGAAAAACTCGGGGTGATCCGGACGCAGGAACTCCTGGCAGCGCGACGGGTCGATCATGGCCGGCAGTTTTTTACCCGCGCAGTTGACTTCGGATTCTCCAAAAATCCTGAGGAGACGCTCCGATTTTGGGATCGGGACAAAATCCTTTCAGACGTTGTCTGGGTCATGCGGCGCTTTCGGCCCGACGTTGTCGTGACCCGTTTTAGCCCGGAAGACAGGCTTACCCATGGCCATCATACCGCTTCGGCCATCCTGGCCACGGAAGCGTTCCCGGCTGCAGGCGACTCGAAGAAATTTCCCGATCAACTCGCGTTGGTTAAACCGTGGCAACCCAAGCGGCTGGTCTGGAATACTTCGCCTTTTTTCTTTACCAATCGCAAACTTCCATTCGATCCGGCTGGCCTGACAACCCTGGAGGCTGGCGGCTATAACCCGCTCCTCGGTAAGGCGTACACCGAGATGGCTGCCGCCAGCGTGAGCATGAACAAAAGTCAGGGTGTCGGAAGTCCGGCCAGGAGAGGCGCGCGCACGGAATACTTCAAGTTGCTCGCCGGCGACGCAATGCACGGGGGACTGTTTGATGGTGTCGACACGAGCTGGAGGCGAGTTGCGAATTCGAATGCGGTCGCGACGAAGATTGCGAAAGTGATTACTGACTTTCGTCCGATCGATCCGTCTGCCTCTGTTCCCGGGCTTCTCGGTGTCCGCGATGAATTGGATCAGTTAAAGGACGATGATTGGGTGCCTCAGAAAAAAGCAGAAGTGGATCAAATCATTGCCGCGTGTCTTGGTCTGCATCTGGAAGCTTCGACCGAAACTCCCGTCGTAAGCCCGGCCCAGGAGTTGCCGGTTAAGCTCGAGGCGATTAACCGCTCAAATGTTGCGGTGGATTGGATTTCATATCGTTTGGCATCGGCTCAGCCCACGTCGGTCGGAGAATCGCTCCCGCTCGACAAATTGATTACAAAAGAATTTAAAGCTCCGATTCCCGCCGGCACGCAATATTCGCAGCCGTACTGGCTTCGTCACCCTGCGACGGTGGGAACGTTTACCGTCGAGAATCAGGATTTGATCGGAAGGCCGACCAATCCGCCGCATTTCCCCGCGGAAATCACCATCAAGGTCTCCGGTCACGAGATCACTTACACGCTGGACACGAAATATCGCACCGTGGAGCCGATCGCGGGTGAAGTCCGCTACGACATCGTGATCGCGCCTCCGGTGTTCGCCAATTTTGTCGACCCGGTTTTGGTTTTTCCAAATGCGAATGCGAAGAAGGTCCGAGTCCGCGTGCTGGCTTCGGACGGTGCTGTGAAAGGCGACGTTCGCCTGTCTGCGCCCGAGGGGTGGGCCGTTTCGCCAAGCTCGATTCCGGTGGATTTGAAAAACGCGAATGCCGAAAAAGACGTTGAGTTTTCGGTTCGTCCTCCAGCGAATCCTGGACAGGCAACGTTAAAGGCCGGGGTCACGGTTGGCGGGCAAAGTTTCTCGTTTTCTCGTGAAAGGATCGCCTATCCACATATTGGGGTCCACATTTTGATGCCGCCCGCGGAAGCGAAACTCGTTAGGGCAGATATTCAGACCAAGGGCGATCTGATTGGTTATATTCCAGGGGCGGGGGACGATATCCCGGCGGCTCTGCAACAAATTGGTTACACTGTGAAACAGCTCGGTGAAGGCGAGTTGGGACCGGAAAATCTTCGCCAATTTACCGCGATCGTTCTCGGCGTCCGCATTTTCAATTCCCAGGACCGGATCGCGACCTGGTTGCCGGCGTTGATCGAGTATGCAAAGGGCGGCGGTGTGGTTGTGGTCCAGTACAACACGACGGCGGACCTAAAATCGACCGAGTTTGGACCTTATCCGCTTCAACTCTCGCGCGATCGCGTAACCGACGAGACGGCCGAGGTCAAGATGCTCGCGCCCGATCATCCGGTCCTGAACACGCCCAACAAAATCACGGCGCGGGATTTCGACGGATGGGTTCAGGAACGCGGTCTTTATTTTCCGGACAAATGGGATTCGGCCTGGGTTCCGATTTTATCGAGCCATGACCCGAATGAGAAACCGCTCGATGGCGGGTTGCTGGTGGCGAAGGTTGATAAAGGCTACTTTGTCTACACTGGGTATTCGTGGTTCCGGCAGCTTCCGGCGGGCGTTCCTGGCGCTTACCGGATTTTCGCCAACATGGTTTCGTTAGGCGGAAAATGAGCGAGCGCCTCGAAGAACAGTTGCAGGACGAGGAACCGCGTTGGTCCCGGGCCTACGGTTTTGTCCTCGCCTTCTTCGCGCTCGAGATTTTGCTTCTTTATCTTTTTACCGTCCGGTTTTCGTGAGCCGGATCGACTATCTCGTCCTCTTCGCCACTGTCCTGGCGATCCCGCTCTACGGACTGTGGCGAACACGTGGACATGAATCGTTAGGGCATTATCTCAAGGGTGACAAAACCATTCGCTGGGGGACTATCGGACTGTCCGTTCTCGCGACTCAGGCGGGGCCGATCACCTTTCTTTCCATGCCAGGGCAGGCATATGAGAGCGGCATCGGTTTTATCCAAAACTATTTCGGCCAACCGCTCGCGCTCCTGGTGGTGTGCGCCGTCTTCGTGCCGATCTACCAAAAGCTGAAAGTTTTCACCGCTTATCAATATCTCGGGCAGAGATTCGATCGAAAAACGCAAATGCTGGGCGCTTTTCTCTTTTTAGTGCAACGCGGCCTTGCTGCCGGAATCACAATCTACGCCCCCGCGATTATTCTTTCCGCCATTCTTGGATGGCAACTGAATCTGACCATCTGCCTCGCAGGTGGCTTTGTGATCATTTACACCGTTGTCGGCGGCACAACGATCGTGAGTCTGACCCAGCGCTATCAAATGATGGTTATTCTCGCAGGAATGGCGGTCGCCTTCGGGGTGGTGATTTATCGACTAAGTCCCGATATCTCGTTCGGTCATGCGCTCGTGGTCGCTGGCAAGCTCGACAAATTGCAGGCGGTTGATTTCTCACCCGATCCGCACAAACGCTACACCTTCTGGTCGGGAGCAATCGGCGGATTCTTTCTCGCTCTTTCGTACTTCGGGGCCGACCAGTCGCAGGTGCAGCGGTATCTGGCGGGGAATTCTCTGCGTTCGAGCCGGCTCGGATTGCTCTTTAATTCCGTCGTCAAAGTCCCGATGCAGTTTTTCATTCTTCTGCTCGGCGCGATGATTTTTATCTTTTATCAATTTGAGAAACCTCCGGTCTTTTTTAATCGTCCAGCCTACGAGCGCGCGATCGAGCATGGCGCCGGGCCGCAATTGAAGGATTTGGCGACAAAGGCCGATCAAGTCTTCGAACAAAAACGGGAAGCGCTGAGCGCGTACGCGGCCGCGCCATCGCCCGAGAACATGCAATCGATCCGAGCGCTTGAGGCGCAGACTCAGGCGGTGCGAACGGAGACCAAACAGGTTCTCAATCAAAACGGTGCTGATCCGCGGAGTAAGGAGTCGGATTATGTCTTTATTACCTTTATTCTGCACGAGTTGCCGCGCGGCGTTGTCGGCTTGCTCGTGGCCGTGATTCTCTGCGCCACCATGTCCGCAACCGCCGCGGCCCTCAACGCACTTGGCTCAACTACCGTCGTCGACATTTATCGGCCGCTCCGCAGTTCAATCGCGAGCGACCATCATTATGTTGTCGCAGCCAGATTATTTACCGCGGCCTGGGGCCTGGTCGCGATCGGAGTCGCCTCCTTCGCCAACCTGGTCGAGAACCTGATTGAAGCGGGTAATATTCTGGGATCGGTTTTTTATGGAAGCATTCTCGGTCTATTTCTCGTCGCCTTTTTTATCCGGAAAGTGCGCGGGTCGGCGGTTTTCTTTGCCGCATTGATCGCTCAGGCAATGGTGTTCATTCTCTTCTTCACCACCGGGATCGGTTACTTGTGGTACAACGCGATTGGCTGCGGCGCCGTGGTTATACTGGCGCCGGTCTTGGAGCGGTTAATATTCCGGGCCGAGCCAATGGAGGCTGCGTGACGTGCCGACCCCGATAATTTGTTTTGGCCAGCAACCCTGCGGGATATTCCCCAAACGCTTTCTTTTCGCCAAGATAAAGACTGCGCGCCGGCTCCAGCGTGAGATCGGCGGAACGATTGTCTTTTTCTATCACGATAGCGATCACGACCCGCGCGAGACAAAGACGATTCTGCAAGATCGGCACAGCGGACATAAAGCATCGGTCAATTTCGCATTCGAAAACAAAATCCAGAAACTCTACTCGCCCCTTTATCTGAAGCGGGTGGTCCCGGAATGGAAAACAAAAATGGAACGGGTCTTGCCGGCGTATGTTGAGCGGAACCTCGTTGAGATTTTCAAAAGTATCGCGGGCAACACCGTCGCAGATTTCTGTCTGTCGATGTATGCCGGCATGGGTTTGATGGAAGGAATTAACGTCGCGCGTTCGAGCGAGGTCTCCTTTCGTTCAGCAGCTTGCGCGGTTGACGACTGTTTCGTCGATCTTCCATATGAAGGTGAGATTGTTCGGGCGCGCGCGCGCGATGGAAAATTCTGGCTGCACAAAGGTGGCGATAAGTTTATCGAAGTTCCGGCCCAAGATTATGGATGCGAACAGGTCAGCCCAACCCGCGATACTCGATTTCGCTGGATGCAAAGCGTGATCCACTGCACCCATTATGTTAGCGGCGCGAGCGAGCAGGATTACATCAATAAAGCGGACGGTCCCGGCGTGACTTTTGTTCGGCGCGAAGCAATCGACAATTCCGCCGACGCGTATATTGGCGGGAATGAATAACGAGCCTCTCCGAATTGGCATTGCCTGCTTTCCGCTCATCGGGGGGAGCGGAATTCTGGCGACCGCTTTGGGATCCGAACTCGCGCGACGCGGACATGAAGTGCACTTCTTCAGTTATGCGCGGCCGGTCCGGCTGGATACAGCGGAGGCACGACTTCATTTTCATCTTGTCGAACTTGCCCATCACCCGCTTTTTCCGTGCCCTGATTACACGTTGCCTTTGGCAGTCAAGATGGCGGAGGTCGCCTCGACGGTTTCGCTCGATATCATTCACGCGCACTACGCGGTACCGAATGCGATGGCGGCGGTTCTGGCTGCGCAAATGTCGGGCGCTTCGCCAGGCATCGTTACTACATTGCACGGCACCGACACAAATTTGTTAGGCCAGGATCCGGCCTATCGCATGGCGATCGAATATGCGCTCGGCCAATCGGATGCGGTCACGGTCGTTTCCAAAAGCCTGGAGGAACAAACCCGCGAAACCCTTAACGTTTCGCGCGCTATCGAGGTCATTCCTAATTTCTTCACGCCTCGACCAGCTAGTCGCACTCGAGAAGAAGTTCGCACCGAGCTCGGCGCAGGGGACGGCGAATTCCTGATCCTGCATATGTCGAACATGCGATCCGGAAAAAGAATAGATCTTCTTTTGCAAACCTTAGCGGCGATGCGAACCCGAGATCGGACCCGATTGCTCATCCTGGCCGGCGAACCCATTCAGCCTTACGCGGAAATGATTGATCGCCTCGGTCTGAAGAAGCAGATCATCGTTCGGGAGAACGAACCGGCTGTTGAAGATTTTATCTCAGCCGCGGACGCCGGCCTTTACACGTCCGATTACGAAAGTTTCGGGCTTAGTATTCTGGAAACGCTCTACTTCGGAAAACCGATTGTTGCCTTTGATGTTGGAGGAATTCCGGAGGTAGTCGGCAACGCATATCCGCTTTATCCCTTTCCCAATGTGACCGCGCTCGCTTCCGCGATGGACAAGCTGGTTGAGTCTCCCGATTACGCGCGAAGTCTCGGTGAGCAGGGGAGAAAGCACGTTGTCGAAAAATTCTCAGCGGACATCATCGTCGACCGCTACGAAACGCTCTACCGCCGGGTGAAAGACAAGAATCGCGAAGGGAAAGCACTCCAAAGGTAGGATTCGGCGCTACTTTCCCCTGTATTTGACTGCATTTAAGCAGCTTACACCTGAGTAATCAAGCGAACTCAGCAACTGCTCGCGCGAACCATTTCAATGCGTTTTGCTGGCATTTGGAAATCTGTAAAAACGAGCAATAAATTGCGTTCCGCAAAAGAAGCAGATTCGACCAGTGAGTAAGACAAATGAAGAGCAAGGAACAGTGCGAATGCCGATTTTGAGATCGACAATTATATGTCCGAAGTGCGGCCATCGCTCTGAACAAGTAATGCCAACAAACGCCTGCGTTTTTTTCTTCGAATGTCCCTCCTGTAGAACAAGATTAAAACCGAAGGCCGGCGACTGCTGTGTATTCTGCAGTTACGGATCGGTCCCGTGCCCCCCTATTCAGACCGGGTCGGCATGTTGCCCCTGAGGCGACGAAAATGCGAAGAAATGCAACGCAGGTAGACTTCGTTCTCTAATGGAGTCACCCCAACAAACTCTCCAAGCACCGCCGGTGGGTCGTGTACTGCGCATTGTGCTCGGTGTTGCTCTGGTGGTTTACGTGGCGCCGGTCTTCTTCCGAGTCCCGGTGCACCTTTCCGTTAGAGTATTGCTGCTAATGCTTGGACTCGTTTGCGTCTACACGCTAGTCCACATCGTCATATCGCAACGCATTTTTGGTTTTGGCCCTTGTCTTGGAGCCGTCGTCGCATCAGCGTTTCTCGTCGCGCTCTATGTTGGCGGCGCGACCGCATTGCCGATCATTGGCCGCGGGGCTGGTCAGCTGGAAGCAGTCACTTTCCTCGGTATTTCGCTGTTAATTGCAGGGGTGCGTGCCGCTCCCGGGTGTGAACTGATGGCAACTCCGGGTCTCTTCTTTGCTAAGCCCAGTGAGCTGCCCTGTATCATTTTCTCGCCTCTCGATAAGCTTGAACGCAAATGGCGAAGCAAGCGCGGTGTCTAATGCCGATCGACCATATTCCTAATCGAGAATATAGATCGGCATGAAATTGCATGAACTGGTAGCCGCTTTGAACAAAGCTCCGCAAACCTTTCCGCGGTTTGTCTTGCCAGATGGTGATCATATTCCCGCGCACGCGCACGTCACTGAAGTTGGACACGTCGTCAAAAATTTTATTGATTGCGGCGGTGTAACAGGCAAGGAAGAAAAGGTCTTACTGCAAACACATGTCGGAAACGACACGGAGCACGGGCTCCGATCCGATCGATTCTCAAAGATTCTGCAACTTGGTGAACGCGTTCTCCCAAACGATGAGCTGAACGTTGAAGTCGAACATGATTGCTGCGTTGTCGCTCAATACCCGATTTCAGAAATTAACGAGAAGGTAAGCATCTGGACATTATCCTGCAGCGCGGCTGGACGCAGTGTCGCGCACGTGAGCGCCGAGAGGCCGCTACAAACGAGGCATGCTGCGGAGCGACCGCAGCTTGTTGCTGATGGCGAGCGATCTCATTCGAATTTGCCAATGCTTATGCGATCGGACACGACTCCGCATCCTGCATCTTCTTGCCAAGTCGCCGCTGTGCGTGTGCCATTTTCAGGAAATTCTTGGCGAGCTGCAGGTAAAAATTTCCAAGCACCTCGCTTATCTGCGCAAAAAGGGAATGGCCGTAGCGAGCCGCGATCAAAACTGGATGATTTATTTCCTGCCGAAGAAACGTTCGCGCGAGCTGGAGATAAACCTAACATGTCTTCAAGACTGCGCCCAGTCAGATGCGGCCTTTAAGCGAGATTTAACGAGCCTTGGGCGTTTGCGTGAAAACTGTTGTCAGCCGGCAGAAGTTTTTGCAAAGAGGAAAAGCGCACAATGAGATTATGAAGAAGAAGGTTCTTTTCATGTGCGTTCAGAACAGTGCGCGCAGTCAAATTGCGGCCGCAACGGCACAATCGTAAATGCCACAACAGTAGCTCGTTAGTGCTCCAGAGGTAGGATTCGGCGCTGTTTTGGAAGTCAAGTCACCTTGGAATCGATGCGAAGCTGTTCGCACTGACTCTCAGACTCTATATCCGATCAAACACAAGGATGCTCGGTTTGTTATGATTCATCACGCGTACGATCATGGTCAAAGTTTTGAAGTCGGCAGAAAGATCGACCTGCCGAGTGTCCACGATTTTATCGGCTACTTTGTCTGTCAATTGCATGGCTAGTGCACTCACGCGGTGCCCGGATGTTGTAGAGCCTTTTGGCAGGCCCGGGCCTGAACCCGGATAGTCCTTCCCATCGAATTTTATGTTTCTAGTTGTTTGCTGAGCAGGATTGATAAAGGAAAGGCCATCCGCTTCATAAGGCTCGATCTGAAACTCGAAGACCGAGTTCACCTGCACGCTGTCGCTTTCCCACGTGCCGGCAAAACCTGCGGTTCCTGCAGTCCGGTCATAAACGTAGTTGAGGCTGGACTTTGTTCCGTTGGACGAGGTACTGGTAAAGTGGTCGGTAAGAGTTTTGCCATCTTGGGAAAGTTCCCAACCCGCCATGATGATCGCGATGCCGTCTTTCTTGCGGATGACCTTCCATTTGTTAGGCGTCTCAACGGTGACTGCTAATGTAGTCGCAAAATCGGCCGGTTGATCGGTGCCGTCGGCCACGATCGTTTCAGGATGACCAGAGCCAAAGTCGAATGCGTACTTGTTTCCACTGACGCGTTCGACCTTCATTTCGTCAGTAAGTTTGCTGCGAGACGGGTTGAGCCTCCATTTGCCGACAAAGGGATTGTCCGCGGCGCGTGAAGGACCGATAACCAAACTAGCAACCAGCAAGAACCAACAAATACGATTTAACATAAGTTCTCCTTCTCCTGATTTCGCGTTGCAAGGAGCGGGCCACTGGCCTATCCAAAGTTATAAGACTCTCAGAGAGAATGGTTACTGATTCTCCAACTTTCGAAGCGAACGTATTGATCGACCCAATTGTGGAACAACGCCGTCCCGAATTCGGGATGTTTTCTTATGGGCCGCCAGCGTGTTAGTTATGAAAAGGCTCCCGCATCAGTCGCGGGGCTTCGGGGACGTTGAGCCCCGGCCCTATTACAACCAGTCAAACGGCAGCGCGTCAAAATAATGTCGGCTCCGCGGAACGCTATCGCGGCCTAGTCGATGATACTTTCTGGGTTACGAATCTAGTTCTCCAGCGCTTCGACGGAAACTGCTCGATACGGTTCCTTGTTGCCGGTGTAAGATACTTCAACCGATTGGTTCAGGCAGTCCTTGATCGTTGAACGCTTGCCGCCAGGACCGGTAACTTTCGTCGAAGGGATAATCCAGAAGCGGTGCGTTTCCCCACCGCCACTAACTGTTAATACCAAACCGATGCCTTCGGCGTCGGTGGTCTGTTTCACCTTGCTCGCGCTTTCAGCCATGCCACGAAATGTTTGTCCGCCCTGCGCTAACACCGGTGAAATAGCGATCAACATGGTCGCAGCCGTCGCCGCCCCAACAAGAAATAATGTTTTCATAAAAATAGAATCGGTTTCCGACGAGCTAAAAGCGTGGCGTAAACTTGCTCTTTCGTCCAAATCTAAATTCTAACGATCTGCGGGCTTCGCCGCGATTGCGATGTCGTCTCCAACTTTCTTGCGCAATGTCCGCACTTCCTTGAGCGAGCTGATCATTCGCTGGGCCTGTTGCTGGACATTACTGAAGAGTTGCGACGCCTTGTATTGGGAACTGGACGGCACGGAACTGGGCAGAGCATCGATCGTCGCTTTAAAGTCGGTGAAGATCGGCGCGTTTAGGGAAGAGTCGCTTTGCAAGAGACTCGTCCACGAATCGATCGCGCTCTCGCGGGCCTTCCGCACTTTATCATCCTTCGCGGCCACCGTCGGATTCGTTTCCAAAAAGTTCTCCGCTCTCTTGGCGCTCGCGATATACCGCTGCCATTTGACTTTGTCTTCTCCGGAAAGGGCTTGGGCGGTCGACAGCGTTTTGTCCCGAAAACTTTGCGCGGAAGCCGGATCAAGCTTGCCGGCGAACCGAGCAAGATCGGCGTACATCCGGGTCTGTCGAAAACCGGCCGGCATGCCCGCGACTGCGGCACCAGCCGAGGCCGGCAGACTTGGAGCGTTCGTCTTTGTCCCCACGGAAACGGCACCTCGGAGCGCGTCGATGAGAAGCCAGGCTCGGGCGACTGGATCTTTTAAATCCATGACACGCTGCAAAACGTCAGAAACATCGCCGTGATCGATACCGTAGTTCATGGCGGCTCCCAGGCTGACCGCGCGGAAATCCTCGTCCGGCGCGAGATCGATATAGGTAAGCGCATCATTGAAATGGTTCGCCTTCAAAGCGGAATCGACCGCCAGCGAAACCGATCTGGAACGCAGTTGCGGGTCGGTCATCGACTTCAGCGCGGTTTGCGTCGCTGCGGCGTCTTTTAACGCAGCTGAGGAAACGATGTCCGAAAGAGCGCGATCGTGCCAGTAAAGGTCGGTAATGGCTGACGCCAAGGTTATAGCTGCAGCAAAGTCGGGTTTCGCGGCAAGAGCGTTCGATAACTCCCAGCTGACAAACGGCTGAGCGTCGAAATTTGCGGGTGTACGCTTATCTTGTTTGGAAGCGGCAAGGAAAGTCGTGCGGGCGGCATTGACGTCGCCTATTTTCGCCTGCGCCACCGCGAGCGCTCGCAGCGCGTTCACCTTTTCACCGTTGCGTTTCAATTGCGCGATCAAACTGTGGGCGCCTTCCAAGTTTCCGGCGCGCACCTGGGCGGCCACAATCTCGTTCATCCCAGTGTTCGACGACTTCATCCATTTTGCAGCAAGATCGAAATGACCCGATTCAGACGCCGCGCGTATCAGTTGAGCTCGATCGGAGTCATAACGGCATCCTGCGAAAGCAGCATCAGCTCCGCTTAAGTCACCCTTAGTTATTTGAATCGCAGTAATTTCGGCGACCACACCGGGGCCATAAATCTCACCAAAACGTTTCATCTGTGCAGAGGCCCAATCGACTTCGCCAGCCTTGGCCATGTCTTTGATCAGCTCGCTGCCTACACTTTCCGATTGCGGCCAAAAATGTTCTGCATACTCCTTGGCCGCGATCAAATTGCCCGATTTGATGAAAGCGTGAACTACGTCACGAGTGGCGTTGCTGCGCGTCGACTGATTTGCGATTTTTTCCTGTGCAGCGCGGGCCGCGGCAAAATCGCCCCGCTCCCCAAACGCTGAAGCTAACGCGCTCTGAGCGTCGTCGGCAGATTTGACGCTTAGTTTGGTCGCGACCGCTTGAGCAGCGGGAATATTTCCTGACGCGGCGAATTTGTTCAACGCGGCTTGCAGGAACGACTCGCGGGCCGGTCCAATGGCGTGTTCCAAACACTCACTTGAGTTCAGGTCGAGGTAACTCAACGCCGATGCCTCCAGATCCTTTGTTGTCAAGACCGTCATGAGCGCTTCGTCCTGCGCTTCCCGTTGTATGGAAAAAAGGCCAGCGTGATTCGCAGCCACCAGCGCCCATCGCACATGGTTGACACGCGTTTTGGGGTCCGGTACGGCCATCGCTTCCGCAAAAAAATCGGGTACACCATCGCGGGCCATCGCCGGTGTCTCAGCGAAACCGTACAATTGCCACTCCAAATCCAGTCGCCTGATTGGTTCAGTAATCGCGGCGAGCAACGATCGCTTTTGCTGCCAGGCCTCGTTGGACGCTTTGTAGTCGCCGGCATCTGCTCGCTGATAGGCGATCGCCGCCTGAGCGTTCGCGCGGCCTTGTCCATCGGTTATGGCATTGGCGTTTCTCTCGGCGGTGACGAAATCTCCTTCATTGGCAAAAGCGGTGGCCAGGCTCGTCTGCTTGGAAATCTTGTCGGTTCCCTCAGGCATTTCCGCCACAATTTTCGACGCGGTGATGAGATCAGCCTTCTTGATCGCATCGTCGTACCGTTTTGTGTTCTTGCGCGCCAGGTTTTGCTTGAGTGCCGTTGCTCGGCTGGTCGGGTCCGGAATCGTGTTCAGAATTTTTTCCGCCGCCGGAAACTCTTCCAGACCGGTTGCCATGCTCTGAATATCAGCCACGCTCAAGTCCTTCGAGAAGTCCTGAGCAAACTTTACCGCCGAGTTCAGATCGGCCTCCTTGTGGGTCTGCGAGGCGAGACACGAAACGGCGATTCGATACGCTGAAATCAGGTAACTGCGCGCGATGTTGTCCGGTTTGGTCAATGCAAAACGCGCCGCCTCCGCAATCTTTCGGAGTGAAGCCTCTTCTTTTGCCCTGGCGGCATCGCTTGCGTGCCCCGAAAGCGCCAGCGCCAGTCTGAAGCGCGACAATTCATTCTCCTGTGAATTTTCCGGTTCCTGAAAGGCGGCTGTGGAAACAGCGATCGCCTGTTGTCGCCAATGTGCCGACGCGGCGATATCTTTCCGCGCGGAGGCCAGGTCCGACAGACTAGTGTCGATGACAAATTTTTCCTTGGCCCGCTTGGCTGACGGAAGAAGCGCCTCCGTCTTTCGGGCGAGCGACAAAAGTCGTTCCGGATTGTCTTTGATGCCCGCTTGATAAGTTAAGGAGAAATAAGCGTTGGCGCGTTCCGCGACGCCGGGAATTGCGTCTGCCATTGCTTCCGCGCCATTTAAATCACCAGCGTTCGCTTTCTGAGTGCGAAGATCGTTAAGTTTACTTGTCACGTACTCGACTAACGAATCGTGATAGGCGAATCCTTTTTCGTTGAACAACATCGGCACGATTGCTTTGGCCCCCCGCCAGTCGTTCAGTTCAAGGTGGACCTGCGCCAAAGTGTGAAGCGCACTATTCCGCGACGATTTGGCGTTTTGATCTTTCACCGGCATTGCCTTGGTCAGCTCATCCGCGCGCGCCAGGTGCTGCAGAGCGCGATCCGGGTCGCCCGCCTTAAATTCCGCCTTCGCGAGTTCACACAAGGCAAACCGCGGAAATTGATCTCCGATTATTTGCGCGAGGGTGGTGCGAGCATCAGTGACCAGGCCTTGCTTGGCCTGTTCGTTCAGCACATTGTAGAACGCGCTTGAACGACCGTTCGCTTCAGCCATTTCTCCGGCCAATCGTTTCGCTTCGTCAAAATGACTCTCCTCGGCCAGTGCGGTAACAATGTTACTAATGAGGCTCACCGAGCTGCTATCCCTCGCCAGTTGTTGCGCTCCCGCCATGGCGGCGTCCACATCGCCGGCGTGCGCTTGCAGGACGGCAATCGATTGCTGCGCGCTGCGCTGGTCGTAACTTGCCGCCTCGTACTTGTTGGCAAGCGACTTGAGCATGTCGATAATCAATCCGGTGCTCGCCTCCGTCTTTAATTCGAGATTAGCGATCTGACTTCGAATTGCGGCGGTCTTCTCCGTCTGCGGCTCCGCCAGCAAGTAGGCCTCGAAAAGAGCAACTGCGCGCAACTCGCGCCCCGGAATCTGCATCTCAGCCAAAGCCAGATTGTAAAGCGCAACGGGGGAATGGGGCGCCGCCTTGCGGGCCTCCTCAAAGTAACGAATCGCCACCTTCCATTCCTTTTGACCGGCGGCCGCCACACCTTTGCTGACTGCTTCCTTCGCTGCGGGAGAAAGTTCGTCCGCAGGCTCTTGCGCATGCAGTCGGATCGAGAATGAAAGCCCAACAAAAAGACAAAAATAGACGCGCAGTGCGCGTCGCACGGATCGCATGACGGGTTGTCTAGTTATGCGGTCCGCCGGATTTCTCCAGAGGCAAATTGTTGCCTGGTGATGCGCCCGCGGCCGGTTGAGTTTTGGATGCCGCGGAATTTGACTGATTCGCGTAAGCAACAGCATCATCCTGAATTTGCTTGAGCATCAAATCGTCCACCCCTGAACTTTTGAAGATCGCTTCCGTCTGTTCCTGGGTTTCCTTTTCCTGGTCCAACGGATTGACGAGCTTTGGTTGATTGGCCGGACGTTGCTCGCCGGGCCATGCGCTCTTCGGTTTTGATGGCGGAGGGTTTAGCAATTCGATGTCCTGGTTTTGCGGCAGCTGCACATTGGGGCCGGGAGGCGGTGGAGCGTTTTTACGAAAGCCAGCGGGCGGAGCGGATGAGGTGTTCTTCATTGCCATCGGATCAACGCTTGTTTTAGTGGTGCCGCGCAGATCGACAACGTTCGGATCCTGCCAGGGCGCAGATTGCGGTTGCGGAACGCTGCTATTTGTTTGGTCGCCGGTTGTTTTTGATGGAGCCGTGTTTTCGGCCGGCATGAATTCAAGGGTCGCGGCACCTGCTCCAGCGGCCGGAGTGGAACCAGTATTATGACCGTCGAAGTCTGGCATGTTTGCGGTCAACTGCTGAAGTGTCGCGCTCATTCGGGAAGCCATATTGGTGTCTTCCTGCTTGCGCGTTTCCTGCCACTGCTGTTGCTGCAGTTGTTCCGTCGCCTTGGCGAGATTGCTTTGAATTACTTTGTCGCCGGGAGACTTGGCGAGAGCCTGTCGAAATTGTTCGACTGCCGCTCCCCATTCATGCCTTTTCCAAAAGGAAAGACCGGCGTCATTCGCGGCGTGAGCGGCCCGAAGCGTTGCCTGGCGCTGCGCTTCCCGCTCCGCCGCTTGTTGTGCTGCCTGCTGCGCAGCTTGTTGGGCCGCGATTTGTTCCGCCGTCGGACCGGTATAGACGGGAGCGCGCGGTTGAGCTGAACCCTGGTTGCCCAAAACCATATCGCGCTGCCAACCTGCTCGTGCGGGAACCGTAGACACCACCAACAGAAATACGGATGCCAGCCCAAACAAAATGGTCTCGAACGATCTGAACACCGGAATCGAAACAGGGCGTCTCATCACAGGCGAATTGTAGCAGATGAAACGCCTTTCACGAATTTAAGTCTCACTAATGCCGTCGAGTACGACCAGGGCATCTGTGAATAACCGGTTGCTGGCATCATTTAGCGCTCCAGAGGCAGGATTGGGCGCTACTTTCCCCTGTATTTTGCTGCACTCAAGCAGCTTACACCTGTGTAATCAAGCAACTCGCCCACTACTCGCGCGAACTCTTTCACTGCGGTTTGCTGGCAATTTTGCTGGCAGCGAACCCGAAAAGCAAAGTCAACGCAGTGGGTTCGAGCCCAACGGGCTCCGAGGTTGCGAGTCATCGGTTAGCCATTCAATGCGCTTCAGCATGGCGCCTCCAAACGGCCTGCCACGGATTGCTGCGCCAGAACAGCCTCGTTAAATTACAAGTTTGGGGATAGGAAGAATCTCATGATCGAGCGTTCGGACGTGAAGTTTGAGATCGGGCATGTGCTGTTCATCGACATTGTCGGTTACTCGAAATTGCTGATTAACCAGCAGAGCGAGCAGATTCAAAAGTTAAAAGAGATCGTTCGCGGAACCGAGCAAGTCCGTTTAGCGGAAGCGGAAGGCAAAATGCTCCGATTGCCGACGGGCGATGGCGGCGCGCTCGTTTTCCGCAATAATTCGGAAGCGCCAGTCTTATGCGCAATGGAGATTGCCAAGGCGCTAAAGAATCACCCCGAACTTCGAGTGCGCATGGGAATTCACAGCGGCCCCGTGAATGAAGTTGTCGATCTTAACGGGCAATCGAATATCGCCGGCGCCGGCGTCAATATCGCCCAGCGCGTGATGGATTGCGGCGACGCTGGTCACATTCTTCTCTCAAAACGTGTTGCCGACGATCTTGAACATTATTCGCAGTGGCGTTCGTGTTTGCACGACCTTGGTGAATGCGAAGTCAAACACGGCGCCCGCGTTTCGCTGGTTAATCTCCATACCGACGAGCTCGGCAACTCGGAAGTGCCGGAGAAGCTGCATCGGGGCGCAGCTGTTCGAGCTGACGACGGTTTTTGGGTAGCGGTGTTGCCAATTAAATATAGCGGCAGCAACTCCGATCTCATCGCCTTGGCCGACGCGCTGACCGAGGAAATCGTCACCGGCCTGTCCCGTTTCTCTTATCTCAGGGTCATCTCGCGCAGTTCGACTTCTCGTTATGCCAAAGAGTCCGTTGACGTGCGGTCCGCCGGAAAAGAATTGGGCGCGCGCTATGTCATGGAAGGCAGCTTACGGCAGGCGGGAACCAAACTGCGTCTCGCAGTCCAACTGGTGGACGCAATCTCCGGCGCTCATCTTTGGGCCGAGAACTATGAACGCACCTTCTCTCCCGAATCATTCTTTGCCTTACAAGACGATCTCGTCCCGCGAATCGTCTCAACCGTCGCCGACAGGTATGGCATTCTCTCGTATAATATGAGCGACCTGGTCCGGAGCAAAGCCCCGGATCAGTTGACGCCGTATGAGGCGCTTCTGCGTGGTATCGGTTATGGCTACCGAGTAACTCCCGAAGAACACGCTGTGGCTCGGACATGCATGGAGCGGGGCGTCCAACAGGCGCCGAGTTATGCCGATGGTTGGGCCATGTTGTCGCTGCTGTATACAGACGAGTACGGCTTCGGATTCAACGAGCAACCGGATTCCCTTGGGCGCGCCCTCCAAGCCGCCCGGCGAGCGATTGATGCCGCGCCTTCAAATTCGTTGTCGCAACTTGCCCTCGCGAAAACCTTATTTTTTCGCAAGGAATTTCCAGCGTTTCGAACCGCGGCCGAGCATGCCGTCTCAATCAACTCAATGGACGGGGCCCAGCTGGCCGCCTTGGGCAGCATGCTCGCATACTCTGGCGACTGGGAGCGCGGCTGTGCGCTGATTGAACGATCCATGCAGTTCAATCCGGGCCACCCGGCATGGTATCGGTTTCCTTTTTTCTACAACGCCTACCGCCAAGGCGACTACGTCGGAGCGCTCAATGCTGCGCTCAAGATCAATCTCCCCGGATTTTTCGCTGTCTACGAGGCACTGGCTGCGGTTTACGGCCAGCTTGGTCAGCGGGACGCGGCGAGCCAATCCCTCAACGAGATGCTGAAGTTAGTCCCCAATTTCGGAGAGATTGGCCGAGCCCTGAAGTCCAGGTGGTTCGATCCCGAACTGGTCGAACACTTGCTCGATGGTCTTCGCAAGGCGGGTTTGGAGATTCGTGAGGACGGATCGTCCGACTCGTTAGGACGCGCCCGGACGGCATCGGAAAAACGAGCGCCTGACACTGCGCCAGCCAAATCCGTTGCGGTGCTGCCGTTCGTGAGCCTGAGCGCAGACAAAAACGACGAATATTTGAGCGATGGGACGACCGAGGAACTGATTAACGCGCTGGCCAAGGTGCCAGGACTGCGCGTGCCGGGACGGACATCCTGTTTCGCTTTCAAGGGCAAAACCGAATCGGACATTTTCCGGAAAGTCGGCGATCACCTGCATGTCGATACAGTATTAGAAGGAAGCGTTCGCAAAGCTGGCGATAAACTGCGCGTCACCGCTCAACTCATCAATGTGAGCGACGGCTATCATTTGTGGTCGAATGACTACGACGGTGATGTAAATGACATCTTCAATTTTCAGAGCAACGTGGCCCAACGCGTTGTCGAAGCCCTGCAAATCAAGTTAGGCGTCGAAGAAAAACGCACCTTAACGAAAAAGCCGACCGAGAATCCGGAGGCTCACCGCCTCTACTTGCTGGGACGCTATGAATTTGGCAAGTACGGCGAAGCCGGCTGGACCAGCTCGATCCGCTACTACGAGCAGGCGCTGAAGCTCGATCCTAACTATGCTTTGGCTTATTGCGGATTAGCCGACACCTACGCCTATATGGGAGGAGTCGTGATGCCGAGCAAAGAAGCGGTAGTTAAAGAGAAGGAGTTTGCGCAAAAAGCGCTGGAGCTCGACCCGGAACTGCCGGAAGCGCACCTTTCCCTTGCTTGCGCTCTTGGCGGTGCTTTTGATTGGCAGAATGCCCAGATTGAATTCGATCGCGCCATCGAACTAAATCCTAATTTGGCATGGGCATATGAAATATATGCCTGGTTCCTGGGCGGGCTTGGTCGATTAGACGAGGCGATTGCCAAAGACAAAAAAGCAATCGAACTCGATCCGCTGAATTCGTTCTTTCAAGCTGCTCTGGCTTACTTTCTGTATCACGCACGTCGATATGACGATGCCATTGCCCAAATCAAAAAGACGCTGGAACTGGATCCCAATTCAACCATGGCCCGTCATTTGTTAGGCTGCTGCTTCTTGTGGAAAGGCGACACAGCCGGCGCGATCGCCGAATTTCAACGAAGTAAAATAGTCGTGACCGGTGCGTGGTATCAAGGGCTGCTCGGCTACGCCTATGCCATTTCTGGAGATCAACCGAAAGCGGAGCAAGTCCTGCGCGAACTCGAAGAAATGGCAAAACGGCAATACGTCAGTTCGACAGCGTTCGCTGACATCCATCTAGGACTTCGCGAAAAGGAGAAAGCTTTGGATTGGCTGGAAAAATCTTATCAGCACCAAGAGAGCGCTTGCTGGTATCTAAAGGTTGACCCGATTTACGATAGTGTGCGCAATGAGCCGCGCTTTCAGGCTATTGTGAAGAAGGTCGGACTCGAATAGCACATGCAACCGAAACCTTCAAAAGCTACGGGCCGACGTAACAATCTAGACGCTGTCAGCAAGCGTTTGATTGCAAGTTCCTAGAAATTAGTCACTTACCGCTCCAGAGGTAATAATATACT
>JAICWQ010000185.1 GCA_025934755.1 Chthoniobacterales bacterium
ATCAATTACGAGCAGGATTACGAGCAGGAGCATGACAGTCACCAGTGCGATACCCGCATCACTTGAATGCAATTTGCATTCAAGTTTGGAAGGAGCGCGTCGATACCTGAATGCAATTTGCATTCAAGTTTGCCGATTGGCCGCGTCTGGCTGACGCGTCTTTGATACGGGGCGGTTGCACCCATTAGAAATGCGACGGCTCGCGTTTCAAAAACTGGCCGCGGCCGGGTTCACCGACGAATTTTCCATCGCGAGCGGCGACTTTGCCGCGAACGGCAACGACGTGCGGCCGTCCCTGAATCTCGAATCCCTCGAAGGAATTGTAATCGAGGTTCATCCGATGCGTCTTTGCGGAAATTTTTCCTCGGTAATTCGGATCGTAAACGACCAGATCGGCATCGCTGCCGACTTTGATCGCTCCCTTGCGTGGAAATAAACCGAAAAGTTTCGCGGCTTGCGCGCTGGCAGTATCGACAAAGCGCTGGATGTCGATCTTGTTTCCTTTCACGCCGTGGGTGAAATACAGATTGATCCGGTCTTCGAGCGAAGGAATCCCATTCGGGATTTTGGTGAAATCTCCTTTGCCCATCTGCTTTTGGGCCCAATCGAATGGCGCATGATCGGTCGCCAGAGTTGAAACCGATCCATCGGCTAACGCTTTCCACATCACTTCCTGGTTTTTCTTGTCGCGGAGTGGGGGAGACATCACGTTCTTCGCGCCTTCAAAGTTCGGCTCGGCGTTGGTGCGATCGAGCAACAGATATTGGATCAGCGTTTCGACCCAGACATTTACCCCGCGTTCTCTGCCCCGGATCGCTTCGGCCAGCGATTCTTCGCAGCTGGTGTGAACGATGTAAACATGTGCGCCGGTCAGTTCGGCGAACGTCATCAAGTGATGTACCCCTTCGGCTTCGATCACCGGTGGCCGGCTCCAGTAATGAAATTCCGGACCGGTTTTTCCTTCGCTGAGTAATTTCTTCTGGAGCTCGAAAACGAGATCGGCGTTCTCGCAATGCGCGGTGACGATGACGCCGAGCTTCTTCGCCAGAGTTAATGTCGCATAAAGTTCTTCGTCGGTGATTCCGAAAGCGCCTTTGTAAGCGAGAAAAATCTTAAAGCTGCTCAGCCCGCGCTTCACAATGTCTTTGAAATCGCGCTCCGCTTCATCGTCATAGCGGGTCACCCCCATATGAAAAGTGAAATCGCAGGCGCTTTTGCCCTGCGCTTTGCCCAGCCAAAGTTCGAACGCTTCCATCGGCTTCTCGTTTCGCGCCGGGCAAATCATTTCGATGAAGGTGGTCGTTCCACCGACGAGCGCCGCGCGGCTCGCAGTTTCGTGCGTGTCCTTGGCAAACGTCCCCATGAACGGCAGATAAATGTGCACGTGCGGATCGATGAACCCGGGAAAGACGTACTTGCCGGTCGCATCGATCACTTCGTCCGCTTTGACCTCGCCGATGTTGCGCTCGATGCGGGTGATCGTTTCGTTCTCGCAGAAAATGTCCGCGAGGTAACGCTCGTCGGGAGTGACAATTTCACCGTTTTTAATCAGAAGTGACATGTGACGAGTGACGTGTTTAGAAAATCAGCGCGGTCGCGAGTTTGCGCCGGAGACCGTTCATCATTCGTCGCAGTTCGTCCAAGAGCGCAAATATCTCTGCAACTTCTGGCGAAATGGCGAAAGTCAGTTCAATACTCAGAATTAATTGTGTTTCCAGTTCCGCCGCTGATCCTTCGGCGTGAGAGATAAACTGGATGAATTCCTTCGTTGTGTGACGGGCTTGACCTTCGGCGATATTCGACGGAATCGAAATAGCCGCGTGCCGCATCTGAGAAATAATTCCAAACTTCTCCTCGCGCGGGAAGTTACGCGTCAGGTTGTAAATGAGTTTTGCGGTTTGAATGCCTTTTTGCCAAACAACAAGGTCCTTATAGCTCTGGGGTTTCGTATTCATGCGAGCGTTGTACGGAAAAACCTGTCACTAGTCACGTGTCACAAGTCACTCGCCTTACTTTTTCCACACATCTCCGACGCCTTCGGCGAACCAGCGCGTGGACACGACTTTTTGCTGGGTGTAAAACTGGACGCCTTCTTTTCCCTGGATGTGAAGGTCGCCGTAGAACGATTCGTCCCAGCCGGTGAATGGAAACATCGCCATCGTCGCGGGCACGCCGATGTTGATCCCGACCATTCCCGCTTTGACTCGATTTTTGAATTCGCGCGCGGCTTTGCCGGAGTTGGTGAAAATCGCGGCCCCATTTCCGTAAGCGGATTTATTCGCGGCCTCAATCGCATGATCGAGATCGTCCATCCGCATCACGTTTAAGACCGGTCCGAAAACTTCTTCGCGCGCAATCGTCATTTCATCCTGCACCTGGTCGACAATCGTCGCGCCCATGAAGAACCCGTTTGGTGCGTCGGAAATTTTAACGCCGCGGCCGTCGGCAATAATCTTCGCGCCTTCTTTCGAGCCACTTTCGACCAAACTGAAAACGCGATCGCGATGCTGCGCGGTGATGACCGGGCCCATGTCGGGCTGGGCGGTGGCGACGTCGGTGGGTCCAACTTTGATCGCGCGAGCGGCTTCAATCAACGCCGGCAATACGCGCTCGGCGGCTTTCCCAACAGCGATGGCGGTTGATCCAGCCATGCAACGTTCGCCGGCGCAACCGAACGCGGCGGTGGACAGCGCGTCCACGGTTCGTTTCACATCGGCGTCCGGCATGACTACGATATAATTCTTCGCGCCGCCGTTCGCCTGCACCCGTTTACCGTGACGGGTTCCGGTTTCATAAACGTGTTTTGCCACCGGCGATGAACCTACGAACGAGAGCGCTTTCACTTTCGGATGGGTGAGCAATGCATCCACACATTCGCGCCCACCTGGAACGAGGTTGAGCACGCCTTTCGGCAAGCCGGCTTTTTCCAGCAACTCAATGATTAACAACGCGGTCAGCGGAACCTTTTCGCTCGGTTTCAGCACAAATGTATTTCCGCAGGCGAGGGCGAGCGGGAACATCCACATCGGCACCATCGCCGGGAAATTGAATGGCGTGATTCCCACACAAACGCCGAGGGGTTGCAGGATCGTCTCGCAATCAACCCCGCGGGCAAGATTTTCCAGGGTGTCGCCCATTAACAACGTCGGAACACTGCAGGCGTATTCAATGTTCTCGATCCCGCGATAAGTGCTGCCGCGCGATTCGGCCAAAGTCTTGCCGTGCTCACGCGAAACGGTTTCGCAAATCTTGTCGAAGTTGTCTTCGACGATCTGCCGGTAGCGAAAAAATAGCCGCGCTCGTTCCACCGGCGGAGTGTCGCGCCATTTTGGAAACGCGGCGGCGGCGGATTCTACCGCCTGATCGACATGTTCCTTCGTGCAGGCCGGAACCTCGGCAATGATTTCGCCGCGTGATGGATTGTAAACCGGTGTTTTCTCAACGCCGGAAATTTCGCGCCACTCGCCGTCGATGAATGCGGGACAGGGAGAAAGTGACGAGTGACGTGTGACATGTGACATGTTTAGAAAAGGTTTATTTACTCGTCACACGTCACTTGTCACATGTCACTGCATTAGCTCCTGGCCAATGCATCCGATTGCTTCACAAAATCGTCGCCGCTCCATTCGCTGTCCGCTTTCACCATCTTCTTCGCAGCTGCTTCTTCGGCGGCGGCTTTTTGTTTATCTTTGCGCTCTTTTTGCATCCGCACCAGCTCGGCGTGGGTGCTGAAGTAATCCAGACTCTTGCCTTTGAAATCCGCCAGGGTTTCGAATTTGTGTTTCGCCATGAACGCGAGCAGCTCGTCGCACATTCTTTTGACCATGTCGTATCCGTGTTTCATCACCCCGGTGCAAACCTGAGTGGTATCGCCGCCAAGTAAAATGAACTGCGCCGCATCGCCGCCGGTTTCGATTCCACCGATGGCGGATAAACTTCGGCCCGGAAATTCGCGCCGGATCATGATCGCGATCTCCATCACCATGCGAAGCGCGATTGGCCGAACCGCTTTGCACGAATAACCACCGGGAGTGGTATGACCTTCAACGCTCGGCTCAGGTCGCAAGGTGTCAAGATTCACGCCCATCACGCTGCGAATAGTGTTGATCGCGCTCACGCCCTGGCAACCGGCCCGCAACGCCGCCCGGCTCGGATCTTCGATGCGGGTGACGTTGGGCGTCATCTTCGCCCAGACCGGTTTTTTCGCGGCGGCCATGACCCAACCGCAGACTTCTTCGAGAATTTCCGGATTCTCACCCATGGCTGCGCCCATTTTGCGTTCGGGCAACCCATGCGGACAGGAGAAGTTTAATTCAAACGCGTCGACGCCGACGTCCTGGCAACGCTCGACAATTTCGATCCACGCGTCCCGGTTATATTCCTCCATGATCGAGGCGATGAGCACGCCGTCGGGAAATTGGTCTTTGCACTTTTTGAATTCATCCATCCAGATGTCGAATTTGCGATCGCTGATGAGCTCGATGTTTTCCCAGCCGACGACGTCTTTGCCATCGGCGCCAAGAAGTTTCGCATAACGTGGTGTGACATTAATCACCTTCGAGGCGTCGAGGCTGATCGTTTTCGCGATCACTGCGCCCCAACCTTCACGGAAGGCGCGGGTAATGACGTTCAGATTTGTTCCCGGCGGTCCGGAGCCGATCACAAATGGATTCGGAAGTTTTAGTCCATCAACGGTTGTAGCGAGTGTTGGCATTTTGGCCTCCTTAGCAAAGCTGGGCCTTCTAGCAAAAAAAGTGATGTGTGACCAGTGGCAAGTGACGAGGTACGGGCCGTTCACCGACCGGCCCGCGGGCGATTGGGGTCAATCGCCCCTACCTATCCAATGGATCGCCCGATCGGCCAGCTTATCGAAGGCAGTTACGGCCAATTCGAGATGTTCCTCCTTCGTATCCTCGATTTTGTTGTGGCTGATCCCATGGAGG
>JAICWQ010000200.1 GCA_025934755.1 Chthoniobacterales bacterium
AGTTTCCGCACAATACTGCGCGCTCGCTGAATTGTTCCCTGGTCCAGACTTGTGCGACGTGCCCAGTCAATTCGGCGTGACATTGATGGCAGGGAAACCATCTCTCGCAGCATTCGAACTTCATCGCGATGATGTCCCGCTCGCCCCGATAATGAGCACATCGTGTTTGCAAATCGACATCGACGCCGATGATCTCGACCCCGTGAATTTTCATCGGATCCGTTCGCGGGGGCATACCAACACCAGCAGGGAGCCGATGATCCAGCACACGATCATCATTGCGAACCCGCTTCTGAATGAGCCGCTCTGCTGACTGAGATTTCCGAAAATCTTCGGCCCGAAAAATCCGCCGATGCTTGCCGTGCAGTTGATGAACCCGACGGCGGCGGCAGCAGCGCCGCTGGTTAGGAATTCGGAAGGCAGGGTAAAGAAAGCCGGAAAGTACGCGACTGTCCCGATGGCAATGATGCTGCACAACACCACGAGCAGCGCGTTCGAATGCGGAAGCAAAAGCCACCCGCCGAGCGCCGCCGCCGCTGCGAATTGTGGAACTGCAAAATGCCATCGGCGTTCGTGCAGCCGATCCGAACTCCAGCCGGCCACTAACAGTCCAATCGTCGCGGCCGCGAACGGAATTGCGCCAACCCAGCCGATCAGGCGGACGTCCGTCCACCCGGTGAGGCGTTGCAGAATTGTGGGGAACCAAAACCAGAACGCATAACCACCGACGTAGGTACTAAACAACGCCGCCGTCAGAATGAGGACAGCCGGATGACGAAGAGCCTGCCAGATTGTCATTCTCTCAACATGCGCCTTCGCTGTCCGCTCATCGGTGAGCCGTGCGTTGATCCAATCTCGTTCGCCAGCTGAGAGCCACCGGGCATCGTTAGGCCAATCCGGCAGGTAGAAAATTGTCGCGATCCCACAGATGATTGCCGGCGCGCCTTCCAATAGGAAGAGCCAGCGCCAACCGGCGAGATTGAGCCAATGAACTCCGAGAATGTAGCCGGCAATTGGCCCGCCAATCATAAAGCCGATCGGAATTGCGGCCATGAAACGCGAGACCGCTTTACCGCGGTCCTGCGTGGTGAACCAATGCGACAAATAAACGATGACCCCGGGAAAAAACCCAGCCTCGGCTGCTCCCAAAAGAAAGCGCGCACCGTAAAGTTGATGGGCGCTATGCACGAAACCGGTGAGCGTGGTCAGCATTCCCCACGTGATCAGGGTGCCGGACAACAACCATCGAGCGCTCCAGCGTTCTACCAGCAAGGCCCCGGGAACCTGCAGTGCGAAATATCCAATAAAGAAAATCCCGCTGGCTGTGCCGAATACCGAGTCATTCAGGCCGAGGTCGCCTTTCATCCCGAGCGTCGCGTAGGCGATATTCGTGCGATCGAGATAATTCGCCACGTAAAGCAGGAAAAGAAACGGGAGAAGCCGCCGCGCAATTCGACTGCGCGCACTTTCGCCAGTTTGCGAGATCGACATTGAACTAGACAGGATTCACAAGATTAGAAGGATTGGTTCTTCTGGAATCCAGTTAAATCCTGTTAATCCTGTCTCTATACCATTGGCCGGAACCGGCCGACGACTTCCTGCAAGCGACTGGCGATCTGGCCTAACGAACAAACTTCGACTGCATCGAGTAATGCTGGAAAGCAGTTCTTTCCGCTTTCCACGACCGCGGCGAGTTTATCGAGCGCGCGTTTGGACTTGTCCCCGTTTTTCTTTTTGAACTTGGTCAGTCGATCGACCTGCAATTGTTGTTTCTTCCGCGGGGTGCGCGCCAGTTTCACTTCCGGCACATCTTCGTCACTGCCATTCCGGTATTTGTTCAGCGCGATGATCGGTCGCGTGCCGTCGTAAATTTGCTGCTCGTAACGGTGCGCCGCGTTTTGGATTTGACTGCGCTGATAACGGTCTTCCACCGCGGCGAGAACTCCGCCTAGCCGCTCGATCTCGCGGAATTCATCGAGAATCGCGGCTTCCACCGCGCGCTCGACCGCTTTCATTCCAGGCGAGCCGCTCAGCATGTTCATGGTGTGCTTAAAGATCCCGGACTCTTCGAGCAGGATTGCCTGACCGTGGGCGGCGAGGCGGATCCATTCTTCACTCGGCGTGGTGAACGGCTCGTCCGCGCTGTTCGAATGGCACGAATTGGTCGCGTTCATGTAGGAAAGCATCAGTTCGGCCGCGGTTCGGGTCAGATTGTTTTTGAACTCGGCCGCAATCAGGGAGCGACCGCTGGTTTGGGTGTGTAACTTATAAAGTTGCGCTTTCGGTCCCGCGCCAAACACTTCCCGCATGCCGATCGCCCAGATCCGGCGCGACACCCGCGCGAGCGCGATGTATTCCGCGTCCAGTCCGCAATCGAGAAAGAAGGAAAGTCGAGGACCGAACTGGTCCACCGGAATCCCGCGCGCCGCGAACATTTCGGCGTAAGCGAATCCATTCGAAAGGGTGTAGGCCGCTTGCTGAACCGGGGTCGAGCCCGCTTCGCCAATATGATAACCGCTGATCGAAATCGGATACCAGCGCGGCATTTCGCGGCTTGTAAATTCGACCATATCGGTGAGAAACCGGAGCGACGGCTCAATCGGGAAAATCGTTTCGTTCTGGGCCTGGACCTCCTTGAAAATGTCGGCCTGCACCGTGCCTCGAAGTTTCGAAACAACAGTAGGGCCAAAGCGGCGCTTGGCCGCGGCGATGTACATGGCCATGATAATTGGAGCCGGACCGCTAATCGTCATCGACGCCGAGAAATGCGGCGACCCAAGATCGAATCCGTCATAGAGCCGGACCATGTCCTCGACGGTATCGATCGCAACGCCGCCCTCGCCGATTTTCCCAAAAACGCCGTCGGCATCGCTGTCGATCCCGTAAAGAGTTGGGCCGTCGAAAGCGGTGCTGAGCCGATGGGTGCGTTGATGCGCGGTGAGAAAATGAAAACGCTCGTTTGTATCTTCGGCGAGCATTAAACCGGAAAACAAGCGCGTCGGTTCTTCTGTCGGGACGATTTTTTTGGCGCTCTTTTTTGATTCGCCGTTCTTATCCACGCTTTCGACCTCGCGGATCGGCTCCAAATACATTTCGCGATACGCGCCGTTCAAATACGGAAATTCCCCGGGAAGTCCTTCGCCAAATAAATAACGCGCGATCTCGCCCGGCTCGTCGATTTCGGGCAAGGCCAGGCGCGGCAACGGAATCCCGGTGGGCGTGCGCGTGCTCGGAATTTTTGCTTTGATATCGTTCCAGCGTCCCGCCAGATCGCGCCCGAATTCCGTATCGGTGCGGGCGCGCTTCACCTGATCGAGAACGAACTGGTTATATTTATCAACCGACTCAACGACTTGTCCGAGCTTGCTCATTTCTTCCTCCGTTTCTTGGTAGGGACATCGCGCTGCGATGTCCGTGGACGGCGCAGCGCGCCATCCCTACCGGGACAAATTAAATCGAACAGGCGGTCGACGCCAGAGTCGCGATGACGTTTTGCAACGGTGTCCACTAATTGCTGCTTGCGCGAGCCTTCGCCCAGGCTACGGCGGCCAGGGCGATTTTGCTCGAGTCGTTGCTCGATTTCGGTGTGGGCAGTCTTCGCCCGCTGCAAATCGCTCTTGTTCACCACGACAATATCGGCCAGGTCGAGCATCACGATTTTCTGGAGCTGCAGCCGGCTGCCGTAATCGGGGTTCATCACCAATATCGTTTGGTCGACAATTCCATTTTTCTGGAAGGGCATCGCTTCCTGCCCGGTGCCCACCGTTTCAATAATCACGTAATCGAAATCCGAGCCTGCGAGCAGAGAAAGGCAGTCCTTCGTCGCCGGCGAAAGTCCGCCCGCCTGCCCCCGGGTCGCCATACTGCGCATAAACACGCGGTCGTTTTGGGAATTGATCATGGTCGCCCGATCGCCAAGCAACGCCCCCTCGCCTATCACGCTCGGATCATGCGACAAAATCGCGATGCGCGACTTTCGGTCCTCATTCAGGAACCGAAGCACCAGCTCATCGATCAACGTCGTCTTGCCGGCGCCG
>JAICWQ010000087.1 GCA_025934755.1 Chthoniobacterales bacterium
GAGAATTGCGCCGGGGCGCCATCTTTCTCTGGTTTAACGCTGGCGTTGCCAGCGGTTGCGGCGTCGGCGATGGCGTAGGCGTCGGAGTTTGCTGCGATCTCGGGCGGCTGTACTTCATTTGGCCAAACGCGGTCGAGGCAATGAAAGCGGACGCGCATGACGCGACAACAATCCCCTTAGTCATGAGACGATGATTTTGCATGGATGAACTAATCGACTGGACAGAGTTTCGATTTCAACCGCCAATTGCCAAGTCAAAACTGATTTTTGCCAATCAATTCGATCGCGAACTGCGCGTCTTTAAAATCCAAAACCACAGTGCTGCCGCGATCGCAACAAAATCCAGCCAGGTCGTATAATTCCAGCTGAAGGTAGCGTGTTCGATCGGGCTCATCGGTCTGTCCCCCTTTGGGATCAGACCGAACGCGGCGAAGATGAGATCGACGATAATTCCGGCGGCAACCATCGACGCGTAAAAGATTGCGACAATGTAAAACGTCGCCCGGCCGCCAAAATACTTTCGGTAGATCAAAATCAGCGGAATAACCAGCAGGTCGGCGTAAATGAACGAGATCACGCCGCCGAAACTGATTCCGTTCGCCCAAAGCAGGCTGGCCAGGGGAATGTTGCCGACCGAACAAACAAACGAAAGGACCGCGATGATTGGGCCGACTGCGGCGTTCTCGATCAAACGCAAAATCGGGCTGCCGGTTTCGATGAAGAGCGACTTCCACCAATCGTGCGGGACCAGCACGGCCAGGAAACCGGCGATCAAAAACCCGGCGACCAGCTCCTTCCAAAGCATCAGCCAATCCATCCAGAACGCGTTCGCGAGTTGGCGCCACTTTTGCGATTGATCCGGTGTCGCGCCGGAATCATGCGACGGCCGATGGTCGGAGTGACAACATCCATCGCAATCATCGATCCTGCTATGGTCTCGCGCGCTTGCTTCCAGCTCTTTTGGGAAGACAAGCGACATGAGCAACCACATCATACCGATCAAAACAAACGAGCCGACGATTTCGGCCAAAACGAACTGCCAGCCCAGCAGAATCCAGAGCACTGCGCCAAGTTCGACAACGAGGTTGGTCGAAGCGAACATGAACGCAAGAGCCGGCACGAGCGCGGCGCCTTTCTGAAACGCGCTCCGTCCAATCGAGGCCGCAGCGTAGGAACAGGAAGAACTGGCCGCTCCGAAACCGGTGGCGAGCAGAATTTCCTTTAAACCATTGCGGCCGAGAAGTTGCGTCATCCGGTCCTTGGTGACAAAAACCTGGAGGGCTGCTGATATTCCAAACCCGAGCACGAGAGCCCAGAGCGTTTCCCAAAACATCGCGGCGCCGTGATACAGACCCGTCCAAAGCCACTCCAGGCCGGCGATTAGGAGAAAGGATTGGTTCATTTGGGATTTGCGCAGAACTTTTGGCTCGCCTTCGGTTTAAATCCTACGAATATCAATCTAAATGAAAACTACGACAGCGATCCTGATGTCGATTCTCGCGGCCATGATTTGCACTACGTCTTTTGCGGCGGAGAAACAAAGCTGCAAGAAGACCCGCAAGAATTGCCCGATGAACGACAAGAAAGAGTGCAACTGCGGCAAAGACTGCGGCTGCTAAGAGCATCCTGATTGGCGAAGCGGCGTTTTGATGCTAAACATTCAGACGATGTTTGGCAGGATCGCGCTTTCGCTGACTTTGGCCGCGGCGGTGGTCATGGCTCCGGCCGCGCCCATTGAGATTGCAAAAATCGCTTCGCGCCATGTCAACCGTTGTGCTCTCACCCACCGGCAAGCTAATCCGTGCCAGCGTTGTCCAATGAGCCCCGGCTCGCCCAGTTCCAATTCGGGTTCGACTTGTTGCTCGGTGCAAACTCCGTGCTTCGTCGGCTACTCTCATGGGTTCGACGATTTTCTCGCAGGGATGGCGACGGGCCGTTTTGTTCCGTTTGGGAATGATCGCGTCAGCTCTCGTTTTCAGCGCCCGCCAGTCCCGCCTCCGCGCGGATCATTCTCCTAGGCGACCGCTCGGCGCGCTTTAGTGCGACCGAGGTTTCACGCAAAATCAAAATAGGAGAATTATGAAATACCTTCTTTTGATTCTTAGCCTGGCAGCGTTGATCGGCACGGCGACGGGACAGACCCCGCCGAAAGACAACGGCTCCAAAGGCAAGGAATGTAGCAAGGCAGACTGCTGCTGTTGCTGCAAGAAATAGCGACACAAGCTGTTAAGAGCTTGGCCCTCGCCGGAGAAATCCGGCGAGGGTTTTCTTTTTTCGGCAAACGCGCGATGCACTATGTTGGCGGGCTAGCGATGGCAAAAACGAACAAGAATGAAACTGATCAACGACAGGGCCGTTGGAATTATCTTCTAACCGTGATTGCGTCGGCTGCGATGGGCGCCGGGCTGACCTGGATGTTCGTATCGCAACGATCGACTTCGGCGGTTCATCCTGCATTCGCTTCCCCGTCGCCTTCCGTCCAATCCGACGCTCGTCCCGACGTTTCCGGGATGTCCGGTGGCCAAGCCGCTTTGGTCCTTGGCAACTTTGCTTACGATCATCAGCATTGGGCGGAGGCGATTCGCGGATATCAGGAAGCGATCGCCAGTGGAATTGATAACGCCGACGTCCACACCGATCTCGGGAACGCCTTTCGATTTTCCGGCAAACCGGAGGAGGCATTGAACCAATACACGATTGCGCAACGCCTAAATCCGCAACATGAGAATAGCTTGTTCAATCAAATCAGTCTTTTCACCGAGGCCCTAAAGCAACCTGGACGCGCGGTACCAATTTGCGAAGAGTTCATCCGGCGTTTTCCCAGGAGCGAGAAAATTCCTGCAGTCCAACAGGAACTGTCCCGGGCAAAGAGCCGATGACCGGTAAATTCTCAGCTTTCCAGAACAACACAGGCCATGGCGTGACGATCGGTGTGGCTAAGGGTAACCAAGGCGGAAATGACGCCACGTTTAGTAGCAAGCTCCTGCGCCGGCCCGGAAAAAATTAAATACGGTTCGCCACTTTCCTTTTTGCGGATGTCGATGTTGCGCCAGCCCATCGCCTTGCCAATCCCGGTGCCGAACGCTTTGGAAACCGCTTCCTTCGCCGCGAACCGCGCGGCCAGGTGACGCGCAGGGAATTTCATCGACATCGAATACTCGATTTCGCCGTCAGTGAAAACGCGGCGCAGAAATTTTTTACCGAACCGATCGATGGAATGCTGGATCCGATCGCATTCGACCAAATCGACGCCAATACCGATCACGCTCATCCGCGATAGTCCTGCATCGCAGCCAGCATTTCTCTGACGGCGTTTTCGAGGCCGGCAAACATCGCGCGCGAAATAATCGAATGACCAATATTGAGCTCGGTCAGGTGCGGAACTTTATGGATTAGAGCGACGTTTGTGTAGTTGATTCCGTGGCCGGCGTTCACCTGCAGCTTGAATTCTGATGCTGCTTTCGCCGCTGCCTGCAAATTTTCCAATTCCTGCTTCTCGATCTTCTCCGAATAAGCGTTCGCCAGTTTTCCAGTGTGCAACTCCACCATTTCAACAGCCAGCTCATGGGCGGCGTCGACTTGTTCGAGGGTCGGATCGATAAACAAACTGACTCGCACTCCGGCGGTCTGCAGTCGTTTGATGGTCGGCTCCAACTCCATTCTCTGCGACACGACGTCCAGGCCACCTTCGGTTGTAACTTCTTCGCGTTTTTCTGGAACGAGGCAGACCTCGTCGGGAACAATTTTCAGCGCAACGTCGACAATCTCAGGGGTATTTCCCATTTCCAGATTCAACTTCGTCATGATGTTTTGCCGAAGCCGGTCAATGTCCCGGTCTTGCATGTGACGGCGATCACTCCGCAAGTGGGCGACAATGCCGCGCGCGCCGGCCCGCTCGCAAAGCGCGGCCGCGGCGATTATGTCGGGCTCGGCATTTTTCGAGTCCGGCATGGTCGCGTAACGGGCCTGCCGCAACGTGGCCACATGATCGATATTAACACCCAGCCGCAAATCTCCCATGAGTGAGCAATAGGAACGACAACCCCGCGCCGCGCAAGCGGCTGCGCTTTACTCGAGAGGAAATTCTACGCGTTCTTCCGGCTCGCGCTCGACCAGATTATTTCGCTCAATGATTCGAGCGCAGGTGTTCCAGCGCAACAAGGCGTCGTCATGGCCGGGCGGACGAACCATTTCCGCCTTCTCGAACCACTCCATCGCTTCGCGAAAAAGATCGTAGGCTTGAAAACGGCAATCGGGGGTATTTGAGCGCAGCTTCGTCTTTGCCCGGCGCTCGGCCACAATGCCGGTGTAATAGGCACGGTCGTATTCCGAGCTCATTCGGGCGAGCAGCTCCTTGGTCTGGGTGTCGCTGACTGCGTATCCTTTTTCGAAGCGATCGGTCAACGCGAGCAGCAGAGTGATGACCGCCTGCTGGTTTTGCGGGTCCGTTTTTAAAACGTCGAGACAGATGCTTTCTGCCTCGCCCGGCTCGTTGAGCAACCGATAGCGTTCCGCTTTTTCCAGCGCCGCGGGAATCGCGTCCTTCGACAGTTGCTTCAGCTCCGACATGTTTATCCGTGATTCGTTAAATCGTTAAAACGTTACACCGGAAAAGACAAACCCCGATTCACGAATTTCGATTCGCGGTTTCCGGTTCACTCTTCCTCTTTAACCAGCGCCAGATCCAGCCAAACGGGTCGTAAAATTTGTCCACCACGCGTTCTTTCAACGGAATGATTCCGTTGTCGGTTATCTGAATATTTTCCGGGCAAACCTTGGTGCAACATTTGGTGATGTTGCAATAACCGATGCCTTGAGTGTTTCGCAGCTCCTCGATTCGATCCTCCGTGTCGAGCGGATGCATTTCCAGAGCGGCAACGTGAATCAGGAAGCGCGGACCGATGAACTTATCGTGCATGTGGTGGTCGCGAAGAACGTGACAGACGTCCTAGCACAAAAAGCATTCGATGCACTTTCGAAATTCCTGAACCCGATCGATATCAGCCTGCTGCATTCGCCAGGTCCCATCCGGCGCATCCGGAGGCCGCGGTTTGAACGGCCTGATGCGTTTCTTCACCGAAAAATTCCACGACAGGTCCGTGACCAAATCTTTCAGGATGGGAAACGCTTTGATCGGTTCGATCGTAATTGGTTTTTCAATCGGCAAATCGCTCAGGCGCGCCATGCACATCAACTTCGGCATTCCGTTGACTTCGGCCGAGCACGATCCGCATTTGCCGGCTTTGCAGTTCCAGCGACAGGCCAGATCGTTCGCCTGCGTCCGTTGGATTTGATGAACGGCGTCGAGCACAACCATTCCTTCGGAGCATTCGGCGTTGTACTCCTGAAACGCGCCGCTATTTGCATCGCCGCGCCAGATTTTGAACTGAACGTTCATTCGCTGAAGTGTTGAAGCGATGAAGGGTTGAAGCGGTTAGACAACACCGTGCTTAGCTCGTCATCGGTGATTTCTTCGGAGGCCGCTTCTTTCACGCGTGGTGGATCGCCGCTGATGCGACTGCGAAGAAAGCGGATGTAACCGTTAATAAGTTTATGAACACGCCACGCGTCCTGTCGTAGCCCTTCAATTTCAGCGGCACGCAAATAGGCTTCGTCTTCGCAAGCGTTCAGGTCGTCCATCAACTCCTCCAAAGAGCCGCGCAACTGCAACATGAACTTAATCTGTTCGAGAAAATGAAAGCGGCCGTGTCCCTCTGCAATGTTATTTGTAAGCGATAAAGCTGCGCGCCGCACTTGGCTGATTAGTCCAAACTTCTCTGTCTCCGGCAATTGTTTGGCCACTCGATACATCGCTTTGCGAAATTCGCGCGCGACTTGATAAACCTCCAAGTCCTCGAACGTTTGATAACTTTTCGCTCGATCTTCGTTACGCTTCATCACTTCAACTCTTCATCGCCTTTTAACGATTCTCTTCAATCACGCGCTGCAAATACTCCGGCATTTCCGGGAGCGGCGCCAGCCGGACCTGCATCGAACCGTCCTCCGCTTTGGAAATCATCGTGTTTACTTTCGCGAATCGCTCCTCCTTGTTTGGATAATCTTCCCGAAACTGCGCCCCGCGACTTTCTTTACGTTCGATAGCCGCATGGGTGATCGCTTCCGAGACGCTCAGCAAGTTTTTCAAATCAAGCGCCGTATGCCAGCCGGGATTAAATTCGCGATGCCCAGTCACTCCGACGCGACCGGCGCGTTCTTTCAACTTTTGAAGTTGCTCGCGCGCATGTTGCATCTCGGATTCGGTGCGGACGATCCCGACATTGTCCTGCATCAATTCCTGCAAGTCCTTTTGGATCTCGTATGGGTTCTCGCCTCCGCCGCGATCAAACGGGGCCAGCGCTTCTTTCGCCACGGTGTCGATCTTATCGGTATCGACCTTGCCGAACGAATTGTCCCGCGCGTAACCCGCGGCGAATTCGCCGGCCCGCTTGCCGAACACCAGAAGATCGGAGAGCGAATTTCCGCCGAGCCGGTTCGCGCCGTTAATGCCCGCGGCGCACTCGCCTGCGGCGAATAATCCCGGCACCCGGGACATTTGGGTGTCGGGATCGACGTGGACCCCGCCCATGATGTAGTGGGTTGTCGGCCCGACCTCCATCGGCTGCTCGGTAATGTCGATGTCCGCCAATTGTTTAAACTGGTGATACATGCTCGGCAGCTTGCGCTTGATATGCTCGGTGGCGTCGGGAAGTTTTTCCTTGATCCAGGCGATATCGAGAAAAACCCCGCCGTGCGGCGAACCCCTTCCCTCTTTGATTTCACGAACAATGCATCGCGCGATGTGGTCGCGGGTCAGTAATTCGGGCGGGCGTCGGGCATTTTTGTCGCCCTGGCAATAGCGCCATCCTTCCTCCGGGTTGTCGGCGGTCTGCGAGCGATAATTTTCCGGGATTTCGTCGAACATGAAACGGCGCCCCTCTTTGTTCGTCAGAATCCCACCTTCGCCGCGCACACCTTCGGTCACCAGAATTCCCATTACGCTCGGCGGCCAAACCATCCCGGTTGGATGAAATTGAATGAACTCCATGTCGATCAATTCAGCGCCGGCGTCGTAGGCCAGCGAGTGACCGTCTCCGGTGTATTCCCAACTGTTGCTCGTAATTTTGTAAGCGCGCCCGATTCCGCCGGTAGCGAGCACAATCGCTTTCGCGCGAAAAATCTTAAATCGACCGCGCTCGCGTTCGTAACCAAAAGCGCCGACCGCGCGGTCTCCCTCTTTCAAGATCGCCAGCACCGTGTGCTCCATGTGCACGTCGATCCCGCGATGCACGCCGTGGTCCTGCAACGTGCGGATCATTTCCAGTCCGGTGCGATCGCCCACATGTGCGAGCCTGGGATATTTATGACCGCCAAAATTTCGCTGAAGAATTTTTCCGTCTTTCGTCCGATCGAACACCGCGCCCCACGCTTCGAGCTCGCGGACGCGGTCGGGCGCTTCTTTGGCGTGCAACTCCGCCATCCGCCATTGATTCACGTATTGACCCCCGCGCATCGTGTCGGCGAAATGGACCTTCCAATTGTCGCGCTCATCCACATTGGCCAGGGCAGCGGCGATCCCGCCTTCAGCCATGACGGTGTGGGCTTTGCCCAGAAGCGATTTGCAAATCAGGCCGACCCGAACTCCGGCGGCCGAAGCTTCGATCGCGGCGCGCAATCCTGCGCCGCCGGCGCCGATCACGAGCACATCGTATTCATGCGTCTCGTAGTCAGCCATGTGGTTCGTTGAAGCGTTGCAGAGTTGAAGCGTTAAACCAGGTCCGGCGAAAACATTCGGTCCGCTTCAACGCATCTCGCTTCATCCCTTAAACGATCCGCCAGTCGTGCCAGATTCCCATTGAGCAAAGGCGCACGTAAAGATCAGTAAAACCGACCCAGAACAAGCTCAGCCAGGCCCAAAGCATGTGGCGTTGATTCAGGCAAGTCACGCAGCGGTAGCAGGCGAAAGTTGAGGTCGAGCCTGCGATTTGATCGCGAAACCCGCCGGTCAAATGCCGCAGCGAGTGACACCCGAAAGTGTAACCCCCGAGAAGAACAACATTAACTGCCAGCACGATGGTGCCTACGCCGATTCCGAAACGTCCATTGAACCAGAGCGCTTTCCAAACGTCGTAAGCGAGGATCAAAATGAAAACGAGCGCGAGATAGAGAAAATAGCGGTGCACGTTTTGCATGATCAAGGGGAACGAACGCTCGCCGAGATAAGTTTTGCGCGGTTCGCCAACGGTGCAGGCCGGGGGGTCGGCCCAAAATGCCTTGTAATAGGCCCCTCTATAATAATAGCAGGTGAGCCGGAATCCGCCCGGCGCCCACAGGATCAGCAGGGCCGGTGAAAAGATCATCCAGCCTGGCCACCAATTCGGCTTGGGACCGAACCAGCTGTGGGGCGAGGCGCCAAAAAGTTCCGGCGAATAAAAGGGTGAGATGTAATTGCCGAAAAAATAATGTGCGCCCTGAAACGCGGCCCACGTGGAGTAAACGATGAAGGCCGATAAGCCGAGGAATACTAGCAGCGGCTGAACCCACCAGACATCGGGCCGCATCGTTTGGCCGAAGCCGCGCTGTGGAAACGCCCTCACTCTACCCTCTCCCTGGGGGAGAGGAGAATGCCCGTCCGGCTCGGATCGCGGAGCGCCAGGTGAAGATAATTCAGCTACACCTTCGCCGTTCACTGTCCGTCGGCTCCTTCGATCGGAAATTTCGCCTTTTTCCATGCTGCCCAGCTGCCGGGCACATTCCAAAGATCCTTGAACCCAGCTGGTTTCAGCACACTCGCCGCGATGCTCGATCGATAACCGCTGGCGCAATAAACCACGGTCGGTTTGTTGCGATCGAGCTCGCCCATTCTTTTCTGTAATTCGGGGACAAAAATGTGCCGCGCGCCGGGGATATGCCCCTTTTTCCATTCGCCCGGGCCGCGCACATCGACAATCTGGAGCGACGACTTTCGTTCGTTCAACTCGTGCACGCTCATCTGACCGATGCGTTCGATCGGAAAACCGGCCGCGTCCCACGATTTCATTCCGTCGATCAAATAGCCGGCGAACTTCGTGAAACCGGTGCGGACAAAAAGTCGCGATACATTTTCCAAATCTCCATCGCTTTCGAGCACGAGAAGGATCGGTTTTTCCGGATCGAGCATCCAACCGGCCCAGATCGAAAGGGTTGGCGAGCCACCAATATTCAAAGCACCCGCAATATGCCCTCCCCCAAACGCAAGCATCGTTCGAACATCGACCAGCTGATTTCCGTTCTGGCCGATTGCTTGCTTGAACTGTTTCGGCGGCAAACCCGGAACGCGCGGCAACGATCCAAGAACTTTCGGTCCTGCGGCGTTCACTTTCTTCATCCGCGGATAATAGTTCGGGACCGGCGGCGCGGTTTTTAGGGCGTATTCGGTGAACTTTTGGACGTCGTCGAACTGCAGAAATTTATTGTGACGCCGCTCGTAACCGATTGTGCTGGTCAATCGCGCACCAATATCTGCGCCACACGGCGAGCCCGCGCCATGGTTGGGATAGATCATGACATGGTCCGGCAGCTTGAGATAAAAATCCCGAAGAGTATGAAATTGTTGTTCAGCGAGTTGTTTGGTGTGTTTTTCGCCTAACAAATCAGGTCGGCCGGCCGAAGACACGAACAGCGAATCTCCGGTCAAAATTCCCCACGGCTCGTCGGGAAAATCGGTATCAGCCAGCAAATAAGAAATGTGCTCCGGCGTATGACCTGGGGTGTGTTTTGCCGTGATCGCGACTTCGCCGAACTCAAAACGATCGCCGCCTTTTAATTGTTCGACTGGGAAGTCGTATTTTGCGCCGCCTTCATGACTGGCAAAAATCTTCGCCGATTCCAGCCGCGCGCAAAGCTCGCGCGATCCGCTCACCAAGTCGGCGTGGATATGCGTTTCGAAAATGTGGGTAATGGCAACGCCGTTTTCCCGCGCCATGTCGATGTAAATGTCGCAATCGGGCCGCGGATCGAAAACTGCCGCGACGCCTTCATCATCGTCGCCGACGAGATAGGAAAGTTCGGCAATGCCCGGAGTCTGGACAGTTTTAAAGACCAACGACACGCAAAGCAGTTAACCCGAAGGTGAGGTGGAGTTCAACAAGATCAGGTAGCGGCGACTGACCTCAGTCGCCATGGCGGTTCGGTGAACCGCCGCTACCTCACCTCGACCTCAATTGGCAGCAGATGATTGATCATATAAGTACCGCGGTCCGGATCACGGTCCACGGGCTGGGTTTGACCGCTCGAATCGGTCGCCCGCGCCAGCAAAGTCACTTGCCCGGGCTTGGCCGGCGTTCTCCAATCAAATTCCCAAAGCCGCCACGCATTCGGCCGCGAATCACCACCGAGTCTCGCTTCCTTCCAAGTCGATCCTTTGTCTGTGCTGATTTCGACCTTAACGATTTCGCCGTTGCCGGTCCAGGCAGCGCCATGGACGCGCACGTTGGAATTCGCAGAGACGATCTCGCCAGCGCCAGGTCTCGCGATCTCGGCTTTGACTTGCAACTCAGACAGGGCCGTCAGCTGCGCCGTGTCACCGGCTCGTTTCCAATAGGCATAATCGAGCGTCTGATAATAGCCGTTGAACGGTTTGTCAGTCACAATGACGCGCTGAAGCCATTTGATGGAGGCGACGGCGAACCAGCCAGGCACAATGGCACGGACTGGAAAACCGTGTTCCGGGGGAAGCTCCGCGTCATTCATTTTGTAAGCGAGCAAAACGTCGCGCGCTTTTTCCAACGGAATGCTGCGGGCAAAATTAATTGCGCCCCGCGGGCTTTTCGGATCTTCCAGCCGACCGGAATCCGCGCCTTCCAAAATTATTTCGAGCGCGCTTGATTTAAGGCCGGCGCGGTCGAGCAGAGCCGACAATTGCACTCCGGTCCATTCGGCGTTACCGACTGCGCCAAGGCCCCATTGCACGCCTTTGACTTTCGTCTCGAGAAAACTGCGATTGTTTCCGGCGCACTCAAGCGTCGCCGGAATTATTTTCGATTCGATCTTCAATAACGCGTCGTAATCGATTTCGAATGGTTTCTCGACTACGCCTTCAATTCGCAGCCGCCATTGGACTTTATCGATTTTCGGAATCGGAAAATGGGTGCGGACATAAAACGATTTGGTCGGGGTGATAAATCCCTCGAGCTGCTCGAACGGCATCTCGAGATTCGGCGGATCTTCGCTCCGAATGATTTTACCTTGGCGGGTTGCTCTATTCTCCACAGTAGCTGTTCAACCGAAAGCACGCCGTCCGCAACTGCGCGCGCGAATTAGTCTCCCACCCAGAGAGATGCGCCGATCAAGAACAGGCCAAGCGCAATAACGGTCGTTCCCGGGAGCGAACACATGCTGAAGTCAGTGAACTTCGAGGAGTCCGAGCCGAACGCCATTGCGCCACCGGCCAAGATTAGGATGGAAACGAGCGTTCTCAACGGCTCCAAAGGCAGCAGCGGCGACACCAAGATTGCCCTACATGGGCGTGATTCTGCTGTAGCGGAAAACCTTACGCGGCGGATTTGCAATGTGGATGCCGCACCCTAAAATCTACAATTCTTTCAGCGGGGTCTTAGCTCAGTTGGTAGAGCGCCTCAATGGCATTGAGGAGGTCAGGGGTTCGAATCCCCTAGGCTCCAGTCTACGCTCGCAACGCAGTGGAGAGCGTAGACTGTCGCGCCGTAACTTTAGTGAAGGCGGACCTCGTTGGCCTTGTGGACACGAACGTTGCGAGCTACGACTCGGCCTGCCACCTACGACGAATGCCAAAATTTACCTACGTCTATATTTTGCAAAGCGAAGATCACCCGCTGCGCTTTTACACTGGCTGTACCGAAGACC
>JAICWQ010000002.1 GCA_025934755.1 Chthoniobacterales bacterium
AGCTTGTTCATCTGCTCATTCAAATCCCCCATCCCGAAATCGCCCCAGTCGTGCCCGTTGAAGTTGAAATTGAAGTTCGGGTTATGACCGCGAAACATGTCGGACCGCTCCGACACTTCTTTTTTTGACAGTTTTACCCCGATCTTTTCCTCTTTGCCTTTGCGCAGGACAGTCAGAGTGACCGTCGTCCCTTCCGAGAAACTTCGAATCAATTTCGACAGCTGATCGGGTTCGGTCAGGATCTGATCGTTGATCATTCTGAGAATATCGTTCTGCTGAACGCCCGCTGCCGCAGCCGGTCCATCCGGGACGACATAGTCCACGACAAGACCGAAACCCCTGGGCAAACCCAGTTGTTCGCTCACGACTCGCGGCACTTCCGAGGTCTCAACCCCAAGATAAGTGACCGGCACTTTTTTTTCGTGATGTTCCCGGTCCCCAGGACCGACCGGGCCGGTTGGCGGTGTCCCGGGCGGCGGTGGCGGAGGAGGCGGCGGATTTGGTTGGGTGAATGCGGTAATCGGAAAAAGCGCGACCGCAATGATGGTGATGATCGATTTTGTTTTCATAGTTTTATTGTCCTGAAACTGGGGTGAGTGAAATTTCTTCGCGGGGATATGAAATCCGGAGGGTTGCGCCAGTCTTGGGGTTGCGCCACCGCAACGTCTCTTGAGCTTGGGAGCGGACCCGGCGCATTGGCTGCGATGAATTGTTAGGAAAACGGAGTCCCTCGTCGCGGGTGTGGTAAACAACCTGAGTCAAGCCCGCCGGAACCAACTGCGCAGTCGAAACTGCCGGCGCCGGAGAGAGCGATGCCACACTTGGGACCTTCTTTGGCGGTTGTTGAAGTCGGACGATCGCGAGCAACACCAGCGCTGCAGCCGCGGCCAAACCAAGTCCAAGGGAAATCCAGTTGAACCGTGATTGCTTCCCACGCGGAAGAACGCCCGCGCTCGAGGTTGAAGTCTCCTGGCTTGTCAGCGCGCGTTCGATCCGCCTGAACAACTCAGGCGACGGCGTGGCCGGCCGCAGTTTGCGCAGTTGATCTTCGAGTTCGGAGAAGTCGTTCATGTCGACGGCAAAGTCTTTTTCAGGGCTGCGAGCGCGTAGCGATACCGGGACGCCGCCGTGTTCTGCGAAATTCCCACTGCCTCGGCGATTTCTGCAAAGGTGAGTTCGTTCCAAATCTTCATCACCAGCACCTCCCGCTGCTCACCAGGCAAAAGATCGAGCGCAGCGACCAGAGCGCGCTGGGAGTCATCTTCAATGTCGAATGCCGGCAGCACCGATTGATCGGCATCGGAAAGAGCAGTGGCTTCGCGGCGGGCCCGACGGCTGTCCCGGCGAATAAGATCGAGCGCGACCGATCGCACAGTTGCGTAAAGCAATCCGCGATTTCCGATGTCGTGGTTCCTCCGCCAAAACTTAACAAAAGCTTCCTGAACCACGTCCTCCGCGTCAGCCGCCGATCGCGTCCATTGCCGGGCGAAAAGCACCAGGCCGGGTGCGAGCTGAGAAAAGCAAATCTTCCAATTTTCATCGGTGGCGACATTCTCCATGACCTTTTCACGGTCTTTTATAATCAGGACGCCGCCAACTTCTGTTTTTGTCTAAGACCTCGCGCATTTTTCCTTGCCTTGGCTGCGCCTGGTTGAGACAACCGGCCCATGAACTGGATGGCAATGAATTGGCTGGCAATAATTTGCGCGGCGGCAGCTTATTGGGTGGTTGGCGCGATTTGGTACATGGCGTTGTTCGGAAAAATCTGGACAGCGGGACTCGAACAACAGGGCGTTAGACTGCAGCGCGGCGGAATGGGCGCGAAAATGCTCGGTAATTTCCTTTGTAACTTCGTGGCCGCGGCGATCATGGCGCGTTTGATCGCGCGAACTGGGATCACCGAAATCGGTTACGGCCTCAAACTCGGGGCCGGGGTCGGCCTCGGTTTTTCGGCGACTGCCCTTACAATCCAGTACCTCTGGGAATCAAAACCGTTCAAGGTTTGGGTGATTGACGCGAGCCATCACGTCGTCGGATGCATCGTCGCCGGAGGAATCCTCGCGGCGTGGAGGTAGGGGCGGTTCACCGAACCGCCCGCGGGCGATTGAGGTCAGTCACCCCTGCCTGTCCTTTCAGGATCAAATTGCCTAACCAATCCGGATTCGCGATCCCGTTGCGATAAGCTTCCAGCGATTCCACAGACGAATTTACGCGTAGATTACTGTAGGATTGATCTTCATTCTGCCAGCGCTCGTGCCAGTAAACCGCCGCTTTAATTCGTGGATAGCGGGTTCGGAACATCTCGAGCCCTTGCTTAATCCATTCCGGCTTGCGCATGCCGGGCATCGTCGGCGGAATCGGAAATTCGCCAGTGGCCCATTCTGTAATCATGATCGGTTTATTTTGGTCCAGTCCGCACATTTCCTGATAGGGCCAATCGAGCAGTGATGGAATATCGGGGTTCGGTTCGTCTCTAAATTGTTGACCGTAAACACTCAAGCCAAGCCAATCGACATAATCCGAACCGGGATAATACGACGGCGCGAAATTCCAAGTCTCCATCGGGTAGGCGTAGTTGTTGGTGTGGAAAAGCCATTTGATGTTCGTCGCGCCGCGCGCTCGCACGCGGCTAACCACGTAGCGATAAGCTGCTTTGTAATTTTCCGGGCCGAGCCAATTTTTGCGATCCGGGACCCACTCCGAGTCACCATAGTATGCTCCCGACCACGGAAACCAGTCGCCATTTGGTTCGTTGGCAAAATCGACAATCATTGGTCTACCGAACTTTTTCGCCGCATCGGCCCATTGGTCGATATATTTGTCCCAAACGCCGGCGACAATATTCGTTAAACTGAATTTATCCGGACCGCGATTTTCCTGGTAGGGCTTGTCCCACGGCGACCAGAAAACCAGCGGCAACGAACCATGCCGCCAAATCACATTCATATTGGCCAACGGAAAATTCTGTTCCCCCCAATAGCTGGACGAAGCGATGATCGCCTGGTGTTTGCCCACCATCTTTTCAAATTCTTCAATCGACTCGAGCGTGACATCGTCCTCTTCGCCGCCAAATCGATAAAAGCGCCGGTGTAGGCGCCATGCTCGGGAAGCACAACTTCGACCGAAGCATTCAGATCGACTTTTTGAATCGTTGCCGGCCGATGGCAGCCGCAAAGACAAACACCAGACGCGATCACGAACGAAACGAACCCGTTGAAACGCATTTGGAGCAGCAAACTCTCCGAAAACCGGAGACTGTCCAGACACAGCTACAACCGATTAAGATATTGGGGAAGTGGCAATACAGTCCGGCCTCATCTTAACCGTAGCGATTTATTTCGCAGGGGTTCCGACGATCGTTCGCGCCACAGATCCGATTTCCATTACAGCTACGGTCGTAGCCGATCGTGCGGTAAATGCCTGTGTCCCATCGAAAGCGCTTGGCGCAGGCGTGGACGGTCACGAACGGGGTGAATGCGAACGGATGTTTTCCAACAGAAATATCGCCGAGATGCTCTCGGCCGGACTTGGTCCGCTGACTTATCGGCTGCGAACGGAATTAGGTGGCGAAGTCTGGCATTGGAACCCACAGGGAAAGTGGAGCGACCCGGCGCACGAATGTGGCTACTGGACTTCCGACGATTCCATCAAGGAACCGATTCGATTGTCATATGGTTATCGCTTGCCCCGCCGCGGCAGCACGATCGATCAAGCGAACAACGACGACTACTCGAGGATCGACGACAGTGATGAGAATTCGTTTTGGAAAAGTAACCCGTATCTGGACAAATATTTCACCCGGGAGCCGAACAAGAATCATCCCCAGTGGGTCGTAATCGATCTCGGCGCAGTCAAACCGATTAACACGATCCGAATTTTGTGGGGTGAGCCCTACGCGCGAAATTTTCGCATCGAGTACTGGAGCGGAAAAGATCCCATGCATCTGCACCTCGATCAGCACGACGAATGGCGCCGGTTTTCGCGAGGATCAATCGATAATGGCAAAGGCGGAGATCAACGCATTCATCTCTGCGAGACGCCGAAGCAGGTCCAATTCGTTCGGGTGACGATGAATGAAAGCTCGGAAACAAGCCCACAACCGAGTTCCGACATTCGCGATCGACTGGGATTTGCGATTCGCGAAATCAATCTCGGCGTCACCGACAAGCAAAATCGTTTTGTCGATCAAATCCGTCACGCACCGAAGCGGGAGGATCAGAGCGTCATCTACGTTTCGTCGACCGATCCGTGGCACCGAGCATCGGATATCGATTACAAGACAGAACAACCGGGGCTCGATTTCATTCTGACCAGCGCCTTGACGAATCGATTGCCGGTTCTGATTCCAGTGGGCGTCTTGTATAACACGCCGGAAAATGCCGTCGCTCAGATCAAGTATTTGCTAGCGCGGGGATATCCCGTTGAAAAAATCGAACTCGGCGAGGAGCCGGACGGTCAATGGGTTGCGCCCGAAGATTGCGCCGCGCTTTATCTCCAAGCAGCTCGTCCGCTTCAACAACTGAACTCTCGATTAAAACTTGGCGGCCCGAGTCTTCAGGGATTCCAATCCCATCTGCTTACATGGCCAAACGCCGCAGGCGATCGCTTTTGGATGCAGCGTTTTCTACGCTGCATCCGGAGCGGCGGCGGACCGTTCGACTTTTTCTCTTTTGAATTTTATCCGTTCGACGATGTCTGCACGCATGCGACGTCTGAACAATTGCAAGAGACTCCGTCGCTTCTTGCCGCGGTCATGTCCAGCCTGCGGAGCGACGGGGTGCCGTCACAAATTCCGTGGCTCCTGACGGAATACGGTTACTCCGTATTTGCCGGCCGGGCCGAGGTCGAAATCGAAGGAGCGCTGTTTACTGCCGACACCGTTGGAACTTTTCTGACCTTGGGAGGCAGCGAAGCCTACCTTTACGGTTACGAACCTAATCGGCTCACCGACGAACTCAATTGTTCGTGGGGCAATCTCATGATGCTCCAAATGAACGGTGGCGAAAAACTCAATCGGCTTGCGGCATATCATGCTGCGCGCCTGCTCACGACCGAATGGATGAATCGTGGCGATAAATTAGATCAAATTTTTCGCGTAAACATTGACCCCCGCTCTTCTTCGGCCGTGACGATTTACGCTATTCGCCGACCCGACAGTCAATGGTCGCTCCTGGCAGTCAACAAAAACCCTCATCAGGCAGCCAGGTTGAATGTGCGTTTCAAATTTTCCAATTCGCAGACGCCCGTCGGATTTACTGGAAAAATCGACATCGTTCAGTGGTCAGACGAGCAATACAAATGGCTTGATGACGGCCCGAATGGGCATCCGATCCGCAGTTTGCCGCCGGCGCAATTTCAGCGCGACGCCTCGGAGCTGTGCGTATTACCCCCGTACTCGCTCACCGTCGTGCGGGGCCGGACCGAGAAATAAACAATCACGTTTGCACGGCGACAGATGCCGTGCGCTCCAATTTACCCCAACTCACCCATGCGCCTTTGATTCCGCGCAGGACCGCTTTCCAAATGCAGTAGCTCAACATCGGTCGATAAATCAGACGCATCGGCAGGATCCGCCAGGCGCGCGACACCGGTTCTTTCTCCAAAATGCAGGCCAGGGTCGCCAAAATGACGTCCATCGAAAGAAAGGTGATGACGAAGGGCAACACCGCGTGCCAGGCGCCAAACGGAAGGGAGGCGAGCAGGAACAGATCAACGACCGGCGTCACCGCGACGAGAATAATTTGGAAAAACCACACACTTGGCAAACTGAACCAGCCAAGCGCCCGATAATTCCAATTGAACACCATGTCGCGATGCTTCCAGAGACACTGCAGCGTGCCGTAAGCCCAGCGAAAACGTTGTTTCGCCAGCGTGCGAACCGATTCCGGTGCTTCGGTCCAGCCGATCGCGTCCGGCACGTAAACGATAAGCTGGCGATCTTTGTGCAGGGCGAAAGTTAAATCGGTGTCTTCGGCGAGGGTTTGCAAACTCAAACCGCCGGCCTGGTCAATCGCACTTTTCCGGACGGCGCTGATTGCGCCGGGAACAACCGTGATGCAGTTCCATCGCGTGTAGGCACGTCGATCCAGATTGAATCCGCAAGTGTATTCGAGTGACTGGCAACGCGCGATGAAGGTCCGCAAATTTCCAACCTTGGCGTGTCCGGAAACCGCGCCGATCGCCTCGTCGGCAAACGGCTCTACCAAAAACGAGAGGCTATCGCGCTGGAAATGGGTGTCGGCATCGACAAATACGACGATGCCAGTGCGGACCACCGACAGTGCGCGTTGCAAAGCGCGAGCTTTTCCGTGATTTTCCTGTTGAAGCAAACGGACGCGCGGTTCCGCCTCCGCGATGCGCTTGACTTCAGCAGCGGTCTCATCGCGCGAGCCGTCGTCAACGACGATAATTTCGACCTCGCCCTTATAATCCGTGGTGAGTAACGAACGAAGCGTTCCGGCAATGACTTTTTCTTCGTTGTAAGCTGCGACCACGATGCTGACCGGTTCGGCGAAGTTCGTTCGCGGCAAACGCCGGAAACGATACGCCAGGCAAATAACGATCAACGTCCGGACCACGACCAAAGCGGTTGCGACGATCATGAAGGCCCAGAGAAATTCCTCAAGCGCGTGATAAACGCGAAACCCGGTGCTACTGACTAAGCGATTCAGTGAGGGATTGTTTGTCTGCAGCGGCGGCATTACCGCGTCGCGCGACGTTCCAAGCAAAGTGCTCAGCGGCACGATTGTATCGCCGCGAATGTGCAACCAATCGAGAATCCGCGGCAAGGCAGCCACGGTTTGAGATCGGTCGCCGCCCGCGTCGTGCAGCAAGATAATGCTACCGTCACGCCGTTGCTGCTTCACTCGTTGAACAATGATGTCCGCGCCCGGTCTTGCCCAATCCTGCGGATCAATGTTTTCGAGAACAACAAGATAGTTTAGTTCCTGGGCAATTTGGAGCGGCATCAACTCACTGATCGACGATGGCTGGGTGTCTGCGGCGTAAGGCGGACGAAACAATGTCGTCGCCCGCCCCGTAATCGTTTCAATCAATAGCTGCGTCGCATTTAATTCAAGGCGCACATGCTCCGGCCAGGCCAGGGCCAGGTTCGTGTGATAGTAAGTATGATTTCCGATTTCGTGGCCTTCGTTTACAATCCGCCTAACCAGTCCCGGATATTTTTCGGCGTTGACGCCCACCAGAAAAAACGCCGCCTTCACCTTTGCCGCTTTCAAAATGTCCAGGATCTGAGGGGTCCATTCCGGATCGGGCCCGTCATCAAAAGTGATCGCGACCTGGTGCTCACCGCCCGCTCCCTGATGATACAGGGTCGGAAACTCGGGAAACTTTATGTACTTCGCGGTCAGATAACCCTCGGCGTCAATCGCGAGCTTTCGCATTCCATCAGACCGGCTTTCGTCGACTGTCACAATTTCCCCGTCGCCGACATCGGTGATCGTGTCGGTCCCTTTTAACACTTCGAGTTGTTCGCGGGTTTGATTGTCAATTTTGAAATCCCGCGGCACAGCCAGCGCGTCCCAAATCGCTGGATCTTCGGCACCCAGCCGATAAAGGGCAAAGCCACCGGCCTTCTGGTCGCGCACTTCGCGTAACTGATTCAAAAAAGTAACAACATCGAGGAACCAAACGGCATGTTCCTGATCGCCGTCCTCGAAATAAAAATAGGGATCGTAGCCGGGCCCGGTGACTTCGGCGCTGTCAACCTCCGCGTTTTGCGCCCGGCTCATCGCCTCGGCAAAACTGATCAACTCCGCTTTTTTCCCGCCGACGGTCCAGTCGTAGCCGTAGCCTCCGAGCGAAATGATCCATTGTTTGCTGTCGCCCCCTTCCAGCAGAACGCGCAACCAACCCTCAAACCACGAACGCGACGCAAGCGGCCCCGGCGGATCTATGTCGGATGTCTCGTCGAAAAGTGACGCCACAAAACGATCGACGTTGTCGGATAATTCATCGAAGTCGATGTAATCGATGTCCTGCCCTGGCTCGACCGTTAGCCAGAGTTCCTTGTCGTTGTTGTGGAGCGCATCGCAAAATTTGTCGATGAAGGCGGTAATATCCTTCTTGTAAGCCGGATCGATCTGCTCCCAATCGATCACCACGCCTTTGGCTTTCGCATCGCGCAAGGTCGCGATAATCTTTGCGAAGAAACGTTCCTGCCGATCGGCCGGGCCGTGGGCAAGATTCTCAATCGCTTCGGGCTGCCAGGTGTCACCCACCAAATTGGTCAGCAGCGGCATAAGGATGATTCCCTTGCTGGCGCATAATTTCGGGAGCCGGCTGTCGGCATCGATTTGAATATCACCGGAGCCGTTCACCACCGTCATCCATTCCGGACACAAATGCGTAATCAACGATGCGTGTTCTTCCAGCGAGGTGTAGCTGTACGGGTCACCGTTCGTGTAATACGCGAGACGGACCTCGTTCGGCGGCGCTTTTTTGCGCGTCTTCGCGGCCGGAGTGGGCGTCGGCGTTACGCCCGCAAGTTTCTTGGCGGCCTGCTTCGCGGCTCCGAATTTCTGCCAAAGGAGCGACCCCGGCGCGATCTGACTCGCCGGGTTCGCTTTTTGCAGTGCCTTCAACTGTCCTTTCAATTGGCGCAATGAAAACGGCACCCGCATTTGGGGCGCGACGAACAAAGTCTGGACAAACAGCACCGCGCCGAGGAATGCCAGCACGCCAAAAATGAGCAGAGCCAGCCGCAATCGGGGCCAGCGTTTGCCCGCCGGGTCGGAGAAAACGAAGGGAGTGAGGGTGCTTGGAGGGATTTCCTGCATGGGCCGCCTATTTTCGCTCACCTGGCTAAGAATAAAAGTGTCGTTTCGGCAAATTACGCCGATCGATACTTTCGACGCTAACTACTCGCCGCTTTCTTCAAATCTTTCGCCAGTTGCCGGGCGTTGCCCTGCAATAATTCGGCGGCGCGTTTCATATTTTCCTCGGTGCTCATTTCAGCTCGCGCATTCTGATAAATCCCATCGAACATTTCGCGCACTTGTCGGTCTTCCGTTGCCCGGCCCACGAACGCGAAAACGCGCTTTCCCAGCCTCCGGGCGAGCTCGGCCACGCCCCCTGGCGTTTTTCCTTCGAGCGTCTGTCGATCCAAGCTTCCCTCGCCCGTAATCACAACCTCAACCTTCTTCATTTTCGATTCGAGCCCAACTGCCTTCGAAACCACGTCAAAACCCGGCCGAATTTGCGCGGTGCAAAAACTCATCAATCCAAATCCAAGCCCGCCTGCGGCTCCGGTGCCAGGTTCATTACGGTTATCGACACCGAATTGCCTGGCGACAACACCGGCAAGTTTAGTCAACGCCCCTTCGAATTCGCCGATCTTGTCGGGAGTGACACCTTTTTGCGGACCGAATACGCGCGTCGCCCCGTTTTCGCCAAGCAAGGGATTTCGCACATCGACCGCGGCGATTATCGCCGGCAACGAACTGCCCTCACCTGCCGCTTCGCGACTTCCTCTCCCTGAGGGAGAGGATTGAGGTGCGGGCAAAATTTCGTCGAGAAAAATCAGTTCCAGGACATTCTCGATTTCATTTCCATGCCCGTTGAGAAATCGAAATCCAAGTGCGCGAGCCATTCCAAATCCGCCGTCGTTCGTGGCACTGCCGCCAAGTCCGAGAATGATTTCTTTTGCGCCACGATTCGCCGCGTCCAAAATCATTTCGCCAACTCCGAAGGTCGTTGCGATCTCAGGATTCAATTCGTTAGGCCGCAGCCTTCGCATTCCCGCGGCTTCGCTCATTTCCATCACGACGGCCTGCTCCTTTTCAATCCATCCGTAGGACGCTTCCAGTTCGCGACCCAGCGCATCATGGGCCTTGCAGGTGACTTTTCTGCCGCCGAGCGCGTTTGAAATTACTTCAGCAGTGCCCTCTCCACCGTCGGCCATCGGCACGATATCGATCTGCGCGTCCGGCAAAATCTCGCGCAGACCTGTCGAAATCGCTTCGGCGACTTCGGATGCATCGAGCGCCCCCTTAAATTTATCCGGCGCGATTAAAATCTTCATTTTCAAGGGACACGCGCCGTCGTGTCCCAAATATTACGGCGCCGACAGTGCGGCGTTCTCCACTCGCGTCGGCCGAGCATCACCCTTTCAACTTCTTTTCCAAAATCTCGCCGGCCAGCTGCGGATTCGCTTTGCCTTTGGACAATTTCATCACCTGCCCCTTGAGAAAATTCAAGGAAGCGGCGTTCCCCGCTTTGAAGTCGGCCGCAGGCTTCGGATTCGCGGCGATCACTTCATTCACCAGCTTTTCAATGGCTCCGCTGTCGCTCACCTGCTCGATCGCCTTGTCTTTCACAATCGCGCCCGCGCGCTTTCCAGTGGAAAACATTTCTCCGAAAACTTCCTTTCCCTGTTTGCCGCTGATCTTGCCGCTGTCGATCAGATTCACCAGCTCGTCGAGCGCGTCCGGCGGAATCGGGCAATCGTTGATTGTCTTGCCTGCGCTGCTCAGCGCGCTTTGCAAATCGTTCAGGATCCAGTTCGCGACGTTTTTTGGTTTCTTCGAGCCCTTGGCCGCGGCCTCGAAGTATCGCGCCAGTTCCACATCGTCCGCTAAAACGCCGGCGTCGTACGGGGTCACCTGGTATTGCCCGACAAACCGGGCGCGTTTCGCTTTCGGCAATTCGGGGACCCGGGCCCGCGCTTCTGGCAACAATCCTTCGGTTTTCACCGGCATCAGATCGGGGTCAGGAAAATACCGGTAATCGTGGGCCGACTCTTTCGTCCGCATCAAAAATGTTTCGCCGGCCGCATCATCCCAGCCCCGGGTTTCCTGCTGGAGCTTTTCTCCATTCCCGAGCGCAACGGTTTGGCGTTGAATCTCAAACGCCAGCGCCCGGCGGACCCCGCTGATCGAGTTCATGTTCTTGATCTCGATCTTTGCCCCCAGTTCGGACTGCGATTGAGGACGAACTGAAACGTTACAATCACAGCGGAGCTGGCCTTTCTCCATGTCGGCATCGCTGACCTCGCCATAAATCAGGATTTGCTTCAGCGATGTCAGAAACGCGAAAGCTTCCTCCGGGGAACTGATTTCCGGTTGGGTCACGATTTCCATCAATGGCGTGCCCGCGCGATTGAAATCGATGCCCGTGCTGGTCTCGAAATGAAAGCTCTTGGCCACGTCTTCTTCCAGATGAATTCGCACCAGGTGCACTTCCTTGTCCGGCGTTCCGATATTTTTTTGCGCATCCTTCGGGTAGGCAAGATCATGCAGCGGCACCGCGCCGTTTTCGCAAAGCGGCATATCGTATTGCGAGATCTGATAATTCTTTGGCATGTCCGGATAAAAATAATTCTTTCGATCGAATTTGCAGACCGGCGCAATGTCGCAATCCAGCATCAGGCCGGTCAGCACCGTCATTCGCAACGCCTCGTGATTCATGGCCGGCAACGCCCCCGGCAATCCAAGACAGATCGGACAAGTGCGCGTATTCGGCGCCGCTCCGAATTCCACCGCGCATGCACAGAACATTTTCGATCGCGTCTTCAGCTGGACGTGAACTTCAAGTCCGATCGTCGCGACATAGTTCATAATCTTCTAGACAGGATTTACGGGATTAACTTGATGGAAAGATAAGTAATCCTACAAATCCTGTTTAATCCTGTCGATTTTTTGAACTACTTCTGCGTCGCGTAATTCAGCGCCGCCACCACGTCGAATTTCTTCAGACGCTGGCGTAATTCCGGATCGTTCGCCGCATCGATGATCCGATGGTCCTGGATCAGCTCCAACAACTGGCCTTGGGCGAACATCTGGGAAATTTCCTGATCGTTACGCAAAGCAACGATTTTGGGGTGCTCGCTCAACTCTTTCGCGCCCGGATACTCCAGGAATCGCTCGGCGTACTGGGGGTTTGCCGCGACCGTGCCAATTTTTTCTATCAGGTCGTAGGTTTTTGGCGGGACGATGTCGCTCTTCTTCAACATGTTGCCGATCACGCCCATTTCGAGCGAATTTTTCAGCCGCGCGAGGGAGGTTGTCAGGGGCGCTTCGTCCTCACCGGGCTCCGCGAAAATCCTTCGGCGCATGTCGACGGCATGAACAACGGTCGAATCATTTGCCTGCTCGCGAACCTCCGCATTTGCCACCGAACCAATTGACCGCACCGCGACCACGGTTAGCCAAACCATAAAACAACCAAAGAATGCGCCGAGCACAGCGCCGGTGGACCCGTAAACCAATCGAACGATTAGCGATTCATGTTGGTCGGTTCGTCGAAAAAGGGCCGAGCCGATACCACTGATGACGGCATAAATAATAAGGGCAAAAAGCGCGCCGGCCAGAATCGAGAGCAATGCGTCGGGCAATCTGATAAAGACCCCGAGGAGAGGCCCGAAGAACTTGGTCGCGAACCAACCGGCGAAATACCCGGCAATCAGCGCGCCCAGCCGCGCGATCTGGCGCGGCAATCCCCGACGCCAGCCGCGCAAAATCTCGAACAAAATCAGAACGACGGCGAACGAAACAAAGACGATCTGCCAAAGCGGCGAACCGGCCGCAGCTTGAACCTGTGACATCATTTCTGCGAAATATTAATAGCGCGCTGCCGGAGGGCGTGGTCGCACAGGACCAACGCAGTCATCGCTTCTACCATTGGCACCGCCCGCGGCAACACGCAAGGATCGTGGCGACCGCGGGCCGCAAGTTTTGTTTGTTCGCGGGAAGCAGTGACCGTTTTCTGTTCGCGGGCGATTGTCGCGGTCGGCTTGAACCCCACCCGAAAATAAATTTCCTCGCCGTTTGAAATTCCACCCTGAACTCCCCCGGAATAGTTCGACGACGTCCTGATTTTCCCGCCGCGCATTTCAAACGCGTCGTTATGCTCCGACCCGCGCATCCGCGTGGCGGAGAATCCCGAACCGATCTCGAAACCCTTGGTTGCCGGCAAACTCAACATCGCTTTCGCAAGGTCGGCTTCGAGTTTGTCGAACACCGGTTCGCCCAGCCCCGGGGGCGCGTTTCGAACGAGGCATTCGACTATTCCGCCTAACGAATCGCCATCGGCCCGGGTTCTTTCGATCAACGAAATCATTCTCTTCGCCGCCGCCTTGTCCGGACAGCGGACGATGTTGGTGTCGGCGTCGCCAAATTTCACCTTTGATCGGTCGATCTTCGCCTTCAACTCGTGGATCTGCGCGACGTAAGCGACAATGTCGATTTTCGGATACAAGGTTTGCAAAATTTTCCGAGCGACCGCTCCGGCGGCCACCCGGCCGATCGTCTCCCGAGCGGAAGCGCGTCCCCCGCCCTGCCAGTTTCGAATTCCGTATTTCGCTTCGTAGGTAAAATCTGCGTGCGATGGGCGGAACGTCTTTGCCATCGCGGCATAATCTTCCGGTCTCGCGTCCTTGTTTCGAACCAGAATTCCGATGGGCGTGCCGAGGGTCTTGCCTTCAAAAACACCGGAGAGAATTTCACAGCGATCTTCTTCCTGCCGTTGCGTCGTTATTTTACTTTGACCAGGGCGACGCCGATCCAATTCGCGCTGAATCTCCGAATCGGAAATCTCGATTCGCGGCGGGCAACCTTCGATCACCACACCCACGCCGCCGCCATGCGATTCGCCAAATGTCGTGATCCGAAAAAGTTGCCCAAAGGTGCTGCCCATGAAGCGGGGAAAATAAGTCCATCTCGGGCATTCACAACTGGCAGGGACGCGCGCGCTGCGCTGTCCTTACCTAGATCGCCTCGAAGGCAAACTGAAGGTCGTCGATCAGGTCGCGGAGATCTTCCACTCCAACCGACAGTCGCACCAACGAATCGCCGACACCGAGCTCGTCGCGCTTTTCCTTCGGCACCGAGGCGTGAGTCATCAGCGCCGGATGATTGATCAAACTCTCTACCCCTCCCAAACTTTCCGCGAGTGCAAACAGGTGGGTGTTCTCCAGGAACCGTTTAGTTCCGGCAAGATCGGTTTTCAGGACAATCGAGATCATTCCACCGAACCCGCGCATTTGGGTGCGGGCGAGATCGTGTTGCGGGTGCGATTTCAACCCGGGATACATTACCTTTTCGACCTGCGTTTGTTCTTCAAGCCAGCGCGCGAGTTCCAGCGCGTTCGCGCAATGCCGCTCCATCCGAAGGGGCAAGGTTTTGAGACTGCGCAACACCAGAAAACTGTCGAACGCTCCCGCGATTGCGCCGACGGAATTCTGGAGAAACCACATTCGATCCCCGAGGTCTTTGTTTTCGCCGACAACGGCGACGCCACTTACGAGATCGGAGTGGCCATTTAGATATTTGGTCGCCGAATGAACGACGATGTCGAAGCCGAACTCGATCGGGCGCTGGATCCACGGCGAAGCGAACGTGTTGTCGGAAACAGAAAGAATCTGGTGCTCGCGCGCGATCTTGGCGATCGCCTCCAGATCAATGATTTTCAGTAATGGATTGCTCGGCGTTTCGATCCAGACCATCCGCGTGTTGTCCGTGATCGCTTTCTCAAAGCGCGACGCGTCGGTCAGATCGACATAGCTAAACTCGAGACCGGCTGATTGCTTTCTGACTTTGTCGAACAACCGAAATGTGCCGCCGTAAAGATCGTCGCTGACAACGATGTGCGAGCCGCTGTCCAGCAATTCCAGAACCGTGGACATTGCGGCGAGGCCGGACGCGAAAGCAAAGCCGCGAGCGCCGCCTTCCAAATCGGCGATACATTTTTCGTAGGCGAGCCGGGTTGGATTGATTGAGCGCGCATAATCAAAGCCCTTATGTTTCCCCGGGCTTTCCTGCACGTAGGTTGACGTCATGTAAATCGGTGTCATCACCGCCCCGGTGGTGGGGTCCGGTTCCTGGCCCGCGTGAATCGCGCGAGTGGCAAAGCCTTTTTGCTTGTTCATGTGGGCTCTAATCTAATCGGGGATTTCATTCAAAGGTAGAGGCGATTGACCTCAATCGCCATGGCGGTTCGGTGAACCGCCGCTACCTGGGCATTTTCAACCGCAGATACGATAGCAAATCAGTCCGCGTAATCAGGCCGAGGAATTTATCGTTATCCATCACGATCGCGACCCGGCCGCGCTCGAAAACTTCCAGCAGATCGTTGATCTTCGCCGTCGGCGGCAGCGTTTCGAGCTTGTCGGTCATCGCGTTCTCGACGCGATCGTTGAAGTGGCTCGAATCGCGATTCACTTTCACCAGGATATCGGATTCATCGACAATGCCGACCGCGCGCGCGTTTTGATCGACCACCGGCAATTGTGAAACGTCCGCGCTGCGCATTCGCTTGAAAGCCGTCAACAAGGTGTCAGTGGGTCCGACGGTGATCACTTCGCCGGCTTCGTAGCGATGTGAAATCAAATCGCTCAGGTCACCATGGGAATGCCGGTGAATGAATCCCTGCTCGGCCATCCAAAAATCGTTGTACATCTTCGAGAGATATTTATTGCCCGTATCCGGAACCAGACTGACGACCCGTTTTGGCTTTTCCTGTTCCCGGCAATAACGCAACGCGCCGGCGACCAGTGTCCCGGTCGAAGAACCGCCGAATATCCCTTCCTTGCGCAGAAGATCGCGGGCGACCGCGAAACTTTCTTCATCGTCGATCTCGTAGGCATCGGTCACGAGCGACATATCGAGAATTTCCGGAATGAAATCTTCGCCGATGCCTTCAACTGCCCAGCTTCCAGCTTCTTTGAGTTTGCCGGTCTTAACATAACCACAAAGAACCGACCCTTTCGGGTCCGCTAGGATCATTTCAATTCCACGCCGCGGTTTCACCCGATTAAAAAAGCGTCCAAGGCCAGTCAGGGTCCCGCCCGAACCGACGCCGACAACGATTGCATCCACGTCGTGACGCATTTGCTCCCAAATTTCCGGACCGGTGGTGCGTTCATGGGCGAGCGGATTGGCCGGATTGCCGAACTGGTTCACATAAAACGCGCCTGAAATTTCCCCGGCCAAACGCGCCGCGACATCTTGATAATATTCCGGATGACCACGGGTGACATCCGATCGCGTCAATACAACTTCGGCGCCAAGGGCCTTGACGTGGGAAATTTTTTCCTGAGACATCTTGTCCGGAATCACCAGCACGACCCGATAACCCTTCGCCACCGCGACCAGCGCGAGTCCGAGGCCGGTGTTTCCCGCAGTCGCTTCGATGACCGTTCCGCCTGGCTCCAGTTTTCCCTCTTCCTCCGCCGCTTCGATCATCGAGAGCGCGATCCGGTCTTTGATCGAGCCGGTGGGATTTTGATTTTCCAACTTCAAGAAAAGATGACACGGCCCGGTGTCGAAGCGCGTGATCTCAATCAACGGCGTCTCGCCGATCATCGAGAGAATGGCGGGCGGCTTCTTTAAACTGAGCGCTGACGCAGCGGGGAGCTCGGTCATTCGGGAAGCTTGGGTTCGCCTTTATGAGACCATTCTGATTTGCTGTCCTCAAGAAATTGCTGGAGGACGTCGAACCGGACCTCTCCGTAATTCAGGGCGTAACGGAGGTCGCCTTTTTTGTAGACCCAGGTCGTCGGAATCCAGGACACAGGCATGCCGGCAAATCGTTTGATCTTGTTGTCACCACGGCGCGGACCCGGATCGGACAAAATGGTCACGTTCGGCTGATCGGCGATTTGGAATTTTTGCAACATCGCTTTGCCGTCTCCGCCGTCGTTCCAAATCGACACAAAATAAAATTTAACGTCCGGGTTCGCTTTGACGATTTTCAACCAGCCGCCGCTTTTCAGCTCCGCCTGACAATTCGGACACCATGGAGCCCAGAGATGAACGACGGTTAGATCGGCTGATTTGATCGCGCCAAGAACAGTTTGCTCGGCCGCGGGCTTTGGTACGAGCCCCCGATCCAGGTCATCTTGACCGCGAACGACGGCGATTGACCCGAGGACCCCCGCCACCGCCAGTGTTCGCAAGATCAACATCTTACTTACCATAGAAGAAAACGCCGAACCCTCAACGCCGAACACCCGACACCGAAGGCAGAGGTAGTGTCCTAAATTAGGACACTACCAAGGCAGAAGCTCAGTTGACCGCGGATGTGAAAACGCCTAATGTGGCGCTCCGTTTTCGCGGAACTTCGGCGGTCCTGGACCGCCGCGACAGCGTAAAGGCCAAGGAGCCTTATTTATTATGGTGCAAATGCAGGATGTAATGTCGAAGCCGATGCCGGATTTCCGGGAGGGCTCGATCGTTAAAGGACGAATTTTGGAAGTGCGACCGCGCGAGGTGCTGGTCGATATTGGTTACAAGTCCGAGGGCGTCATTTCATTGTCGGAATTTGACGACGTCGAGAACCTCGAAGTTGGCGACGAAGTCGATGTATTGCTCGAGCGCCTCGAAAACGACGAAGGCATGGTCGTGCTTTCCAAGGAAAAAGCGGCTTATCGCCAGAACTGGAACAAGATCGCCAGCGTTTTCCAGGAAGACGGGCTGATCAAAGGCAAAGTGAAGTCCGTGGTTAAAGGCGGCTTGATGGTGAACATCGGCGTCGAAGCATTCCTGCCCGCGTCGCAGATCGATATTGTTCCGCCGAAAGACCTCCAGCAGTTCGTCGGCAACACTTATGATTTCAAGATCGTCAAGATCAACGACGATCGCCGCAACGTGGTTTTGAGCCGCCGGGAATTGATCGAGCAGGAACGGAGCGAAAAACGCCAGCAATTCATGGACAGCGTGAAAGTCGGCGACCGGGTCAATGGCACGGTAAAGAATCTCACCGACTTCGGCGCGTTCATCGATCTCGATGGCATGGACGGTTTGCTCCACATCACCGACATGAGCTGGGGCCGCCTTGGACATCCGAGCGAGCTCGTTAAAGTTGGCCAACAACTCGAAGTCCAGGTCCTTGATATTAATAAAGAGAAAGAGCGGGTTTCGCTCGGCCTGAAACAGCTTCAGAAAAATCCGTGGGACCAGATTGAGGAACGCTTCCCGGCTGGGCAAAAAGTTAAAGGAAAAATTACGAACCTCGTTCCCTACGGCGCGTTCGTGGAACTGGAGGAAGGCGTCGAGGGTCTTATTCACGTTTCCGAACTTTCCTGGACCAAACGAATCATGCGGCCGTCCGATATTTTGACAGTTGGCCAGGAAGTTGAAGCAGTTGTCCTTGGCGTAAATAAAGAAGAACAAAAGATTTCGCTCGGTCTGCGTCAGCTCGAGGCAAATCCGTGGGACGAGATCGAGAAAAAGTTCACCATCGGCAGCCGGGTCAAGGGAACGATCCGCAACATGACCGCCTACGGCGCGTTCGTGGAGCTTGATGAAGGAATCGATGGAATGATCCACGTCTCAGACCTGAGCTGGACCCGGAAGATTAATCATCCGAGCGAAATGTTTAAGAAAAGCGACGAAGTCGAAGCCGAAGTCATCGATATCGACAAAACCAATCAGCGGATCAGTCTCGGCATCAAACAACTGAGCGACGATCCCTGGAAAACGATCGATCAGAAATACAAGATCGGGGATTTGGTGAAAGGCAAAGTCAGCAAGCTCGCCAGTTTCGGAGCGTTTGTAGAATTACAAGACGACATCGACGGCCTCGTCCACATCTCGCAGTTGAGTGAAGACCACGTCGCCAAAGTAAAAGACGTGCTCAAAGTCGGTCAGGAGGTCGAAGCGCGGGTGATTAAGGTGGACAAGGTCGAACGCCGTATCGGGTTGTCGATCAAAGCCGCCAATTATTCCGAAGAACAACTTCGCAAAGAGGCGGAGACTTTCGACACTCTTCGACCTGGCGAAGACATGGTCGGTTTGGAGAAAGCGTTCGCTGCGGCCGAGCAGGAAGAATATCGGCCCGGCGAATCCAAGAAAGCTGTCACCAAAGAATCGAAGGAACCGAAGGCGGCAAAAGAGTCTAAAGAATCCAAGCCGAAGAAAGAGTCGAAGAAGAAGTAGGACGCGGCTTGCGATTACAAGCGCGGTTGCGCTTTCGCGCACGATTCGGTTGAATCGATGCAGATGAACTGGCGTTTGTTAACGGCGATCAATGCCGCGATCGCGCTCGTGACCGTTTGCGCGGTGATTTATATGGTCACTCGGTCGCCTGCGCCCAAGCGAACGAGTCGCGAATCTGCACAAAGGAGATCCGAACCTTCGACGAGCAGTCCGCCAGACGAACGAGCCGGGAAGAAAATTTCAATCGAATCGCCCGAGGATCTGACTAATGCCCGGGTCGATGATTTGGGCGCCGTGCCTGCCGTCGAGCTCACGGAACTTATGCGTCGCGCCACTCCCGAACAGTTGGCGATTCTAGCCGATAAATTTAACGACGCTCCAACCGACGCGCGAACTCTAGGTGGAATGGCGATCTTTTTTCAAAATTGGGCACAGCTTGACCCGCAATCCGCGCTGATTAACGCTTTTAAACTTAACGATGTCACTTTCCGAAAATTGGCGACCACCGCAGTTGTTGGCTCCGCATCTCCTTCCGCTGCCGCAGAACTAATTGGATATATCACCCAGCACCCGGACAAAGATTTGTCAGAAGAGTGCAAGAATAGATTCTTAAATCCGCTTATCGACAATTGGTCAACCCTTGATCCTGAAGCGGCATCAAAATACCTGGATGAACTCGGCGATACGAAAAACGAGCTAAATTCAACCGCCAGGGAAAACATCGCATATAATTGGGCCTCACTCGATCCATCGGCCGCGCTCGATTGGATCGCTAAGCAGAAAGGGAAGGATTTTGTCGGTATCGCTTCCTTGCATGACGCAGCCCTTCGAGGGTGGTGTCTTAAAGATTTAGCCGCTGCAGCGACGTATGTTCAGCAGCATCTTGACGAGCCGGTTGGGAAACACTCGGTGGAGTCGGTAGCCAAGGCCTTGTTCGACCACAGCATTGAGGACGCGACAAGATGGATCGGTCGATTGCCCGCCGGCGAACAACGAGGTCACGCGGAAACGGCGATCGCTCAGAGCTGGGTCGACAAGGATCCGGTTGCCAGTTCAAAGTGGTTGGCCACGCTTTCCGAAAGCGATCAAAAGGATCTGGTGGAAACGATTGTGAGAGGTTGGGCAGCCCAAAATTGGACCGATACATCGCGCTGGATCGAGACATTAACCGGGGACGTCCGCGATTATGCGATTTCGAGCGCAATGAACATGCACCCCGAGGGCACAACCGAAAGCGATTCGCTTACCATGGCACTTACGATTCGTAATGAAGAGCTGCGCACCACCAGAATCTATGAAGCGATCCAGGGTTGGGCTTATAGCGACGCGCAGTCGGCTGAAACGTGGGTGAGGAACAGTCCACTTTCATCCGAAGAGAAAGAGCATCTACTTTCGCGAATCTCAGAGATACGCAAAACTACCAGCGAAGAGGCTGCCGCCGAAGCGACCACCAACTAACGCGCGGTTCAGAATTGCAACACGCGATTATTTGACGGCAGCAGCGAATTTTTTAACCAGCTGATCAATCAGACTCACGTAACTGTCCGTGTCCGGAATACCGCCGGGAAAAAGTGAGAAGTCAATTACGGTCGCGTCGTTTGATCGCGCGATCTTCTCGGCCAGGCGCCGGTCCTGATACGGCTCCACCAGGATCCCTCTGATGTGGTTCTCCTTCATTTTTTGGATCACTTCGGTCAAGTGCGCCGGAGTAGGCGGACTTCCCGGCTTCGGCTCGAGAAACACGTCGATCCTCAAATCAAACCGGCGCGCGAAGTATGGCCATGAGTCGTGGTAAGCGGCGAGATGCTTGTCTTGAAGATCCTGAAGAATTGCGCGCCATCCCCGGACTTTCGCGCTGACAACGGCATCAAATTTTCTGTAGTTAGCGTCGTAAGACGCCGCGTTGGTTGGGTCCGTTGCCGCAAACGATTTCGCAATGTACTGGGCGACGCGGGCCGCGTTCACTGGATCAACCATGAAATGCGGGTTTCCCCGGGGATGCGCTTCAGAGCCAAGCGCGACTGTCGTTACCATCTCTATCAGTCGAATCCCCTGCGAAGCATCCACCCGTCCCGGTTTTCCGATATCGATCTTCGGGTTCTGCGCTTTTTGCAACGGCGGCGACAACCAACTGGTCTCGAGGTCCGCTCCAGTTTCGATTAAAACGTCGGCATTGCGTAACGACGGCACAAAGTTCGCGCGCGTTGGAATGTAGTGGGGGTCGTCATTTGGTTTACCTAGCACCACGAGATCGATTTTCTCCTTGCCGATTTCGCGGGCGAGCGAACCAAGATCGGGAAGGGTCGCAACAACTTTCAACTTTGCCTGTCCTGGAAGCGGACAGAACACGAGCGCCGGAAGGATCAACCAATGCAGCCACTTCGTATTTCCCGCGATGTTCATGCGTGTAAAACCCAACTTGCCAGTGACAATACTGAAAACAGAAGCACTTGTCAGCGGTCTATCGCTCTAACAATTTCGCCGAGCGCATCGGCAACCGCATTTTGCAATGGGCGCGGACCGCTTCCATTCAGTGTTCGATCGACGTCTTCGAGACGCCGGATGAGATCGAGGACTTCACGGCGCGGGATTGGGCCACCGGCGGGAGCGCAAAAATGAGTGCGGCAACCGAACGGCCGATCTTCATAGATGAGACAACTGCCGCTTTCTTGTTGGAGCATTGGGCACGACCCATCGGCATTTTCCGGTAGCGACTTTCGACCGGTAGCGCGAAATGCTTTTGCCGCGACCAAAGCCTCGCCTTTCGTCAGATAGGGAGAGCGCCCGGTTAATTTGAACTGACAGCACTCCGTCCGGCGCAGACAATTGCGCTGGATCGGCCGCTGAGCGAGATCGAGATAAACCTGTCGCACTTCTGCCAGTGCGGTCCGCAATTCTCCCGGAAGAACGTTTCGATGGTTCATCGTTTGCCCGATTCGACTCCAGCCATGGCGTGCCCCGCGATCCACCCGGTTGTCCAGGCGGCCTGGAAGTTGAAACCGCCGGTGATGCCGTCAATGTCGAGCAGTTCCCCGGCAAAATAGAGATTAGGTGTGACCCGGCTTTCCATGGTTTTGAAATTGATCTCGCGTAATCGCACGCCACCGCAAGTCACAAATTCCTCTTTGTTCAGCGACTTCCCATCGACCTCGAGCTCGGTCGACCGCAGATTCCGTATCAATTCGTTCATCCCGGCGCGCGAAAGGGTGGTCCAAATCGTATTTGGAACGATGCCGGCGTTTGAGACCAGATTTTCCCAGAGCCGCGCGGGTATTCCGCCGATGGGCGAATTGTTTACCCGTTTAGCGGGCTCTTTTTCCCGCCGGGATTGAAACTCGTTTCGGAGATCGCCTTCGCTCATTTCGGGCAGCCAGTTAACCCGAAGAGTGAAACGATACTTCTTCTCGTGCAAAATCCTCGCACCCCAAGCCGAAAGTCGGAGCACGGCCGGTCCGCTGACTCCGTTGTGGGTGATCAGCAACGCCCCGCGCTCGCGCAATTTCGCGATCGACAATTCCACGTCGCTTACTGAAATCCCGGGTAACGATCGCAGCCAGGGAACTGGAACATGCAGGGAAAAAAGGGACGGCACTGGCGGTTCGATGGTGTGACCAAGTGAACGAACCACCTCAACCACGCCGCCGATGCTCCGGCAGCCGCCTGTCGCAAGAAGTAACCGATCGCAATCGATCAATTCACCGCCGCTGAATTTCAGTTCGAATCCGCTCTCACTTCGAACATGGGCGCTCTCGATGCCTCTGCGGGTGAACAGTTCGACCCCAGCGTCCTTCGCTTCTTTAATCAAACAATCGATGACGGTTTCCGATGAATCTGTGATCGGAAACATTCGCCCATCCTTTTCCTGTTTAAGACGGACGCCGCGCGCTTCAAACCAGGCCACCGTGTCTTTCGCTGAAAATCGGTGGAACGCTGAAATGAGCTCCCGCTCGCCGCGCGGATAACGGGTCGTGAACATTCGCGGATCGAACAAAGCATGGGTCACGTTACAGCGGCCGCCGCCCGAAATTCGCACCTTGGAAAGAAATTGCGCACTGCGCTCGAAAAGCGACACCCGGCAATTTTCATTGGCTCGGGCGGCAGCGATCGCGGCAAAGAAACCGGCGGCACCGCCACCGACGATTACGATTTCGGTCACGCGCCAACTTATCGGGAACCATCAGGAAAGCAGGAAAAAAGGATTTATTTGGAAGGCAAATCGACGGAGTACACAAAACGCGCCTTTCCGCTTTCACGCGAAAAGGCGCGGTTGTGTTGTCCGCCACGCTGTAGCGAGGCGGGTCGCGTTAGCTCTTAATCCTCATCGAGGACCACGCGGTCGACGAGCATGTTGTCGCCTTCACCCACGTAATGAACGCGGACTGGCGCGCCCACTCTCACCCGACTGCGAACCGTCGCCTCATCGAGTTCCTTACCGCTTTTCGTCACATAAGTGACATGTTTGCCGAAGCGATAATGTTTCGGACCGGCAGTTTCCTTCAGCACAATGGTGCTCCCCGGAGAATATTCCGTAATTGTGCCGTTGCCCTCAGTCGTAGTTGTGGTGGTGGTGGTTTCAGAAACCTGTCCCCACGCAAACGGAGCCGCGACTGCCAATGCCATACTCAATATTAACTTCTTCATAAGTCCTTAGACGCGCTCGGTGTGACGGCTATTCGGATTCATTTCTGCGTTTCTCAGCGATTTACCGAGAAAGTCTGACAAGCCAATCAATCAGGCAAATTGCTCGACTTTACTTGCGTCGATCGTCAGAAAGATGCGATGGAATCAACTCCGCCGCCCATACCCTCTTCAACACCGACACCGGTCACACCGCAATCGACGCGCCCAGGCTGGTGGTCGCGAAACTGGAAATGGTTTGTTCCGACCGGCTGCGCGTCTTTAATCGTGCTCGGCGCGCTGTTCGTGGTTTGCATCGTTTTCTTTGTCTTCAGCGTTATCAAATCATCGGACGCTTACAAAACCGCTCTCACCCGCGCAAAAGAAGATCAGCGCGTGGTTTCTGCGCTTGGAACTCCCATTAAGGAAGGATTGGTTCCCTCCGGAAAAACGAATGTAAATGGTCCGTCCGGCGAAGCAGATATCGCCATTCCGATCTCTGGACCAAAAGGAAAAGCAACGATCTATGCCGTCGGCACCAAATCAGTCGGCAAATGGCAATTCTCCAAACTCGCCGTCCAAATCGACGGCGGCGAATTGATCGATCTCAATGAAAGTGCCGCCACCGAAAAAGAGTCCGAAGAAGAAACGCAGAACGAAGAAACCGCGGATGAGCGCGTCGAATCAATCACCCTTGCCCGAAAAAACGGTGACGGCCTGCAACCGGTTCAAAACTTCAAGCCGGCGGACAATCCGGAGCACATTGTTATCAAACTGGCCGAAGGAGTCGAAGGAACGCGCGTCAAGACAGTCTGGACAAATATCAACGCTGGCGGAGCAACCAATCAAAAACTTTGGACGAAAGAACTTGTCCCGGACGAAGAAACCCGGAGCGCCGATTTTTCGCTCTCAAATACTGGCAACAAACCCTTTCCGCCCGGCAACTATAAGATCGACGTGTACCTCGACGACGAACTGGTCCAGAGCGTGCGATACAAAGTACAGTAATTGCAGTCGCTATTCTCGCGCGCCGTTGCCATGAACGATGTGCAGTCCGACGAGGCGGCCGACTAACGCCACAAGATAGAACTGTCCCAAAATCGCTTCCAAGAGCGCTAATGTCCGCGCCGCCGGCGAATGCGGCACAATGTCGCCGTAACCGACGGTGGTAAGAGTGACAAAACTGAAGTAACGCAATTGCATTACCCGCCCGACGATGTCGTGAGGAAGAGGCGAAGTTTGTGAGGTGAACGAGTCCGGCTGGATTTCAACGGCGAGGGAATACGCGAAGGTCCAGGCGTAACCCAGCAGCAGATAGGCGCAGATCGCGCCGTAAATTTTGTCCCAGGTAACTTTTCCACTCCCCAACACGTAGGAAAGGATCGCGACCGCAAAAAAACCGATCAACGCCATCAAGCTGCCATGGGAAATAATGATAAGCCAGTAGCCGGGCGCGGCCGCAAGCCATACCGTCATCGTGATTGAAAAAAGCGACACCGCCAATCCAACAATGAAAAAACTTCGGCGGCGACTGACCGCATAAGTCGCAGAGAGCAGCATCGCGGCACCGACCACGTTCAAGATTGCCGGCCCGTAATAATACGGCGCTACGAACGGCGAAGCGATAAAGATCACGACCAGCAGGATCAAAAGCAGCAAATGTCGCGACAGGTTTTCAAAGCGCCTCATGACAGGCCAAAAGGTTGTCCGACTTTGTGGCGGATGACAAAAAAAATCGGCAGGCCCAACGGCCTGCCGATTTCCAAACAAGGCTTTTCGAATTTACGGGAGATTAGGGTCCGATCACAACCCCACCCGACTGGCTGAAGGCTTTGGTCTGAGTGACCGTTACCGAGCCAGGTCCGGCGCAAGCGCCGGCGGTATTTGTTGTGTAGGCCATGCTGCAAGGCATGGTCGTTCCATTGTTGGTGCACTCGAAGTCCCATGACACGACAAGGTGATGGGTACCACCGCCAACGTTTGGCGCGACAAAATTGAAGCCGTGCGCCGCCAGCGTGCTGGTAACGAGATCGATGTTGCAATTGTTACTCATCGCGCAGCCAGCAATTGAATCGAAGACGTTGCTGCTGAGCTGCTGAAATCGTTCGTCGTAGATGATGCCCGGGCTGGCCGTGGTAGCCGGGGCCACAGGATTACCATCCAACGTGACGAACACTTTCACCGCAGCGGAATTCGCCGAATTTTCCATGGCGCCGGTGATCTGAGTATTGTTGAACAAGCCTGTGACCAGAGACGGTGTGATGAGCAACGTCGTGAATTGCGAGTTCGGTGTCTTAATATAAGTGTCCAGCATCATGGTCGGATTGCTCGCCGACTGGAGAGCTCCGCCATTTTGACCGGGCGTCGTGTTAAGCGTGCACTGCGTGGTGGTGAGACTGGCAGTGAAGTTGCCGCTGCTTTGTGCGATTGCGAAAGGCGATGTCGCCATTGCCAATGCGAGGATTGCTCCAGGGAGGATTAATTTCCAGTGCTGCTGCATATTTTTGCTCCTTTATTTCGCCACGAGCCCTGGAAGACGCGGCTTGGTTGGTATTAACAGAATCCTTCGGGGCGCGGTGGCCTTGTCCGGACTCGCCGGACGGATGAGGATCGTTTTGCATACTCATCGAATCTCCCATGGTCGCCGGATGGGTCGTGACTCAAAAAATTTGTGACAAAATTATGGCGACTCGTCGCCCGCTGCGCCCAAACGACTTATTCGCCAAACAGGTCGAGATATTTGATGCCCGAACCGGTGTTGAAAATCACGACCTGCTCGCCACGCTCGATTTTGCCGGAAGCGCGTAACTTTTTCAGCGCAACAAAACAAGCGGCACCCTCGGGCGCGACAAACAAACCCTCTTGCGATCCTACTTCGCGAACTGCGCGAATCATCTCGTCATCATCAACCGCAATCGCGCCTCCTTTTGATTTTCGCAAAATGTCCAGCATGATAAAATCGCCAATCGCTTTCGGAACGCGTAAGCCTGAGGCTTTGGTATGAGCGTTTGAAAATTCGGCGGCGAACTTCTCACCCGCTTCAAACGCGCGCACGATCGGCGCGCAACCGCTCGCCTGGACCGAAAACATGCGTGGCCGTTCCTTTCCAATCCAGCCAAGCTTTTCCATTTCATCGAACGCTTTCCACATGCCGATAAGACCGGTCCCGCCGCCGGTCGGATAAAGAACCGCATCCGGAAGTTTCCAATCGAGCTGCTGAGCGATTTCCAGGCCGAGGGTTTTCTTGCCTTCAATTCGATACGGTTCCTTCAAGGTCGAAACGTCAAACCAACCTTCCTTTGCTTTGCGCTTTGCGATTTCTGCCCCGCAATCCGTGATTAGTCCATCAATCAGGGTGACATGGGCGCCGACTTCGCGGCATTCAATGATGTTCGCCCGGGGCGTATCGCGCGGCATAAACACGTGCGCTTCGAGGCCGGCGCGCGCTGCGTACGCTGCCATCGCCCCGCCCGCGTTTCCCGCGCTCGGCACCGCGAGTTTTTCCGCGCCCAGGTATTTCGCCATCGATACCGCGACGCTCATCCCGCGCGCTTTGAAACTTTGAGTTGGATTGATCGACTCGTCTTTGATCCAAAGATCGACGTCCGCGTCGGGGCCACATTTCTTCGACTGAAGCAGGGGCGTGCCTCCCTCACCCAACGAAACCGGCTCGACCTCTTTCGGAAGCGGCAACAGTTCGCGCCACCGCCAGAGCGATTTGTCGGGCCGATTCAAACTTGAATGCAATTTGCATTCAAGATTACGCACCCTCTCCAGGTCATAAATTGCGAAAAGCGGTTTGCCGCAAGCGGTGCAAAGATTTTGGAGCCGATTCCACTCGTGCCTCTTCCCACAAGCGGTGCATTCGAGATGAGTCAGAAACATTTAACCCACAGATTGCGCACATTTACACAGATTTTCCACTGTTGATCCTATAATCTCCGCAAATCTGTGAAATCTGTGGACGAAATTTCTTCCGATAGAAGGCCGTGGTATCGGCCGTCGCTGACCACACAGATCATGGCCGGTCTGATCATCGGCGCGCTCATCGGCTGGCTCCGGCCGGATTGGGGCAACAAAGTTTATTTTCTCCGAGACATTTTCATCAACCTGATTAAGGCGATCATCGCGCCTCTCGTCTTTTCCACCATTGTGGTCGGCATTGCCGGCGCGGGCGCCTTGAAAAAAGTCGGCCGGATCGGAATCAAAGCGCTCGTGTTCTTTGAGATTGTCACGACGGCAGCGCTTTTCATCGGACTGGCCGTGGTGAATGTTATTAAACCGGGCGCGGGCGTAATTCTCCAAGCCGGCAACGTCGACATCGCCAAAACGATCGGCCAGGCGCATGCCCAAAGCTTCACCGATGTCGTCGTGCATATTTTTCCATCGAGCATTCTCGACGCGATGGCCCGTGGCGACGTTTTGCAAATCGTCGCGTTCAGCGTGCTGTTTGCGCTCGCCGTCTCGGCGGTCGGCGAGAAAGGTCAGCCGATCGTCCGGGCGATGGACAGTTTGGCCCAAATCATGTTCAAGTTCACAAACTACGTCATGACGTTCGCGCCGATTGGAGTCGGCGCCGCGATGGCGCACACGGTTGGGAGCCAGGGACTGGGCGTGCTCATCAATCTGGGCAAACTCATCGGTTGCCTTTATCTCGCGCTGATCATCTTTGTCATTGTCGTTTTTGGAATCGTCATCTGGATGGTCCGGGTGCCGGCACGACAATTTTTCCGGGCAGTGCGCGAGCCGGCCGCGCTGGCGTTCGCGACAACGAGCAGCGAATCCGCTTTGCCGAAAGCGATGCAGGCGATGGAACGGTTTGGCGTTCCACCATCGATCGTCGGTTTCGTTATGCCGACCGGTTACTCCTTCAATCTCACCGGCTCGATCTTGTATTTGGGAATGGCGTCGGTCTTTGTCGCCCAGGCGGCTGAAACAACGATGGGCTGGCACATGACAATCGGCCAACAAATCACCATGATGTTGACCCTGATGCTGACTTCGAAAGGAGTGGCCGGCGTCCCGCGAGCCGCCCTCGTGATCTTACTCGGCACACTGAACTCATTTGTGCCGGCAGGACTCGGTCCGATCGGTGTGGCAGTGATTTTCGGGGTGGACGAGTTAATGGACATGGGAAGAACTGCGGTGAACGTGGTCGGTAACTGTCTCGCCACCGTGGTAGTCGCGCGCTGGGAAAAAGAATTCGATGAAAAGCGGGCGCGGGTTTTCGGAACGCCACAGGAAGGGAAGTTGGGCCAGCTGGCATGAGCTTCCAGGTGATGTTTACCGGCAAGATGCCGACGCCACTTAAAACTCGGCGCTGCCTGGCGTTCTCGCGAACGGAATCACGTCGCGAATGTTGGAAACACCGGTAACGAACATGAGCATTCGCTCGAAGCCAAGCCCGAAACCGGCGTGCGGCACAGTGCCGTAACGGCGAAGATCGAGGTACCATTTGTAATCGGCCGGGTCCATTTTGTGGCGACGCATGTTTTCCTGGAGAACGTCGAGCCGTTCTTCGCGCTGACTGCCGCCGACGATTTCACCAATCCCCGGAACCAACAGGTCCATCGCGGTGACCGTTTTGCCGTCATCGTTCAATCGCATGTAAAACGGCTTGATCTCCTTGGGGAAATTGAAAACGGTGACCGGACACTTGAAATGCTTTTCGGTAAGCCAACGTTCGTGCTCCGACTGCAGATTCAATCCGTATTCGACCGGAAACTCGAATTTCTCGCCGCTGTTCTTTAAAAGATCGATCGCTTCCGTGTAAGTTGTGCGTTGAAACGGCCGTTCCAGGACAAAGTCCAGCCGAGCCAACAATTCTTTGTCGACGAATTTAGAAAACAAATCCATTTCGTCCGGACAATTTTCGCGAATGTCGCGAACCAGATATTTCACAATCTCCTCGGCGAGATCCATGTCGCCGTTCAGATCGCAAAACGCCATTTCCGGCTCGATCATCCAAAATTCGCTGGCGTGACGGGACGTGTTTGAATTCTCGGCGCGGAAGGTCGGACCGAAGGTATAAACTTTCGATAAGGCGCAGGCGAACGCCTCCGCTTCGAGCTGGCCGCTGACCGTGAGATAGGTTTGGCGGGCGAAGAAGTCCTTGGCATAATCAATATCATCGCCTTTTCGGGGCGGGTTCTTGAGATCAATCGTCGAAACGCGAAACAGTTCGCCCGCGCCTTCGCAATCGCTGCCGGTGATGATTGGAGTGTGAACGTAAATAAAGCCGCGTTCCTGAAAAAATTGATGAATCGCGAAAGCGAGCCGGCTTCGCACACGAAAGACGGACCCAAAAAGATTTGAGCGCGGCCGAAGATGCGCGATCTCGCGCAGAAATTCAGGGGTGTGCCCCTTTTTCTGGAGCGGATACGAATCGCCGGCCGGACCGACGATGTCGATTTTGTCGGCGACGAGTTCCCATTTTTGTCCCTTACCCTGCGATGCGACCAGAGCGCCATTCACGCGAAGAGACGCGCCGGTGGTCAGTTTCTGAATATCGGAATAATTCGGGAGCGAATTGCGCGCGATGACCTGAAGATTTTTCAATGAGGACCCGTCGTTCAGCTCGATGAAGGAAAAATCTTTTGAGTCACGGCGGGTTCGCACCCAGCCCTGGACCTGGATTGCGTCGCTTGGCGCGGAGGCCTGCAGTGCATTTTTAATCGGAGTTGTTGGAGCCATCGGCATGTTGAAACAGGGCAACCTTCAACGCTCAACGCCCAACGTTCAACGCCCAACCCTCATTGTTGTTCGCGATAAGATCGAAACCTACATCTTCAGCGCGTGCCGCAAATGAGGCACGAGACGTTTGCTAAATTCAACCGAGTCGCCCGCGGACAAGTGAGACCACTCGGGGCAGTTGAATCCGGAGAGTTCCGGAAAATCGGAATAGTAAATCCCGGGCGCTTTCGTCATCTGAAGCAGCGGATTCCAGTTCTGTTGGCGCGGCATAATTTTGTCCTCGAGCTCTTTCAGCCCGCCGCTGTGCGGAAAACGAACGAACACAATCTTGCCGCCGCGCGCTCGAATTTTTTCGACCGCAGCAGCCACATCGGCAAAACGTTTTTGAATGCCTTCCTTCATTTTCGCCATAAAGACATCGGGCGGAATGTAACTCGGAGGTGGAGGCGGCGTGAACAGAGGGAGCCAGATTTGTTGGATTCGTTTAGCCAGTTCGCTTCCGGGTTCAGCGCATTTCTCCCACATCCGGGCGCGACGCTCGCGATCTTCAGTTTCGAAATATGGAGGAAAGGTCGGGGGAACGCGGGCACCGGGCCGATTCGGAAGCGGCAACTGATTCAAAAGCCCTTCGAGGCTGAGATCGTCCGGCTTTAAAAAAGCAACCCGCTCCTCCAGCCTGATGCCGAGTTCCTCACTCACGCGTTGGGCGGGGGTTTGGCTGTGAAGCCGTTTTACGCTTTTTTCGGCGCGCTCCATCGGAGGACTGCCCGGCGGCGCGAAAAACAACATCGGAACAAAGCTGCAAATAATTGTGCCGTGAAAGTTTTTATCGTCCGCCAGGTCGGCCAACGCCGGCCAAGCGGTAGAGCCAGGCATCGCCAGTTGGATTGGCCGTTTGCCCAAACCCTTTTCGAATTCATCAAGATCGACGTCGAACCAGGCCCGCGAATCGCCGATGATCACGATGGATTCAGGCTGCACTTTCCGGCGCGCCTTTGCCCAAAGATCTTCGTTGTCGTTCAGAGTCGGAGCGTAACCGAGCGAGCGGGCGTACAATTCCCAAAGCGCAGTCGCTGCGACAACGACAATGGTGACGACTACGGCAATGCCGCGCCAGGGCGCCGGCGGAATTGGACGCTCGAATTCCAGCGGCGGACCGCCGTGAATCTGCTCTTCCCGCGACGGTCTGCGGAAAAACATCCGCGGCAAACGGAGTCGCCGTTTAAAATTGGAAATAAATGAAGGCATTACTGGTTCCCTGAGTGAAAATGATCGCGAACGCCATGAAAGATCCAATGGCAGTGATCGCCCAAGCCGGCAGACGCATCACCGTTGTCTCGAACGATTCCTCGCGCATCGTCCAGTGCAGGGCAATCACACCGATAGTGACGATCCCGATCTGCAAAAGTTCGCGCGTAGTCAAAATCATGTCGCCGGTCGGATGACCGCCGAACATTCCGGTTAACATTCTGCTGGCGATGGTAAAATCGGATGCGCGGAAAAAGACCCACGCGATACAGACCGCGCCGTAGGTGGCAAAGCCGGCGATTACGCGCGTTAACGGGTGACCGGCCCACGTTTTGTCCTCGAAGAAAATCCGAAGCACTCGTTCGATTACCAAATAAGAGCCGTGCAATAAGCCCCAAACCACAAACGTCCAGGCCGCGCCGTGCCAGAGACCGCCCAGAAACATGACGATGACCAGATTGAGCGCCATGCGAAAAGGGCGGACCTGGTTCCCGCCCAGCGGAATGTAAAGGTAGTCGCGCAAAAACGTGGAAAGCGAAATGTGCCAGCGGCGCCAGAAATCCGAGAACCCGATCGCCGCGTAGGGAAATCGGAAGTTGTCCTTGAGATGAAAACCCAAGGTCAGGGCGGCGCCGATGGCGCAGATCGAGTAACCGGCAAAATCGAAAAATATTTGGCCGGCAAATGCGAGCACACCCGCCCACGAGTCGAGGGCGACCAGCGGGCCGGGATAACCAAAGATCCGATCGGCCGGACCCGAAAGCAGAGTATCGGCGAGGACAATCTTCTCGAACAAACCGAGCGTCATCAGCGCCAATCCCCACAGAAATTGGTTAGGCTTGAGCCGCGGCGGATGTTGAAGTTGCGGAAGAAAATCACCGGCCCGGACGATCGGGCCGGCCACCAGCTGCGGGAAAAATGAAACGGCGAGGACAAAGTCCCGCAACGAGCGGGTTGGCTGGAGCACGCCGCGATAAATATCGAGGGTGTACGAAAGCGAATGAAAGGTGTAAAAGGAAATTCCGACCGGGAGCAGAATGTCGAGATGCGGCGGTTGATAAATGATCCCGAGACGCGCGAGCAGCCATTGGAAATTCTGGAGCAGAAAATTCCCGTACTTGAAAAAGCCGAGCATGCTCAAGTTCATACAAACGCTCGCGACCAACCAGCGTTTCTTGGCCGAATGAGTTTGGGATTTTCCAATTTGTCGCCCGAGCCAGAAATCCATTGCGGTAGTCGTGAAAAGCAAGGCCGCGAACGGCGGATTCCACGCGCCGTAAAAAATGTAACTGGCGACGACCAGGATATTTTTCCGCAGTTGCCAGCCGGCCACGCTCCAATAAAGGGCCACCACGACGACGAAAAAAACGACGAAGGTGAGCGAATTAAAAAGCATGGCAGGAGTGTTTAATTACGCTGCCGATAACAGCTGCGTGTTCACGCCAGCCATACCGACGGAGACGTTTTAGAGGTTGCATCACGGTTCGACAAGTAAGACATGGCAATATTTAGCTTTCCCTCACCTGCCGCTTCGCGGCTTCCTCGCCCCCGGGGGAGAGGAGAAGAAGGCGCCATCGACACTTTGAACGGGTAAACACCGCACATCGAGCTTTGGGAGAGTTAAGCGCATGCATTCCCATTATTGAGAGATAAACAGCGCACATTCACGTTTTGGAGACAGGGAAGAGCGCGCATTCGCATTTGGGGGACCGGGGGCGAGAGCGCGCGCTCACGTTTTTCTCCCTCCCTTAGGGAGAGGATTAAGGGGAGGGCAAGGCTCACCGTGAATTTGTGAGAGCAATTTTCTATTCGCCCTCCGCACTCGCCAAGACTTGTCCTTGGCCGGACTTCAGCGTCCAGTTTGCCTGACAGACGTAACCTAAATCGAAGAGCTGGATGTAATGAAACCCTCTTTTCTATTCGCGCCGGGTGCCGGCGCGCCAGCGTCGCATCCCTGGATGCAACGCTGGATGAAGCGCTTGCGTGAAATCGGTGACGTTGAAACGTTCGATTATGATTATATGCGCGAAGGCCGAAAGCGACCTGATCGTTTGCCGCAACTAATCCAAGCGCACCGGGCCGCGCTGGCCGCCACACGCCAGAGGTTTTCCGGACCGATATTCCTCATCGGCAAAAGCATGGGCGGGCGAATTGGTTGCCATGTCGCCCTCGAAGACAAAGTAAGCGGATTGATTTGTCTCGGCTATCCGCTCTGCGCCATGGGCGACCAGACAAAATTACGCGATCAAGTCCTGCGAGATTTGCGGACGCCGATTCTTTTCGTCCAAGGCACACGCGATCCGCTTTGCCCGCTCAATTTGCTCGAATCCGTTCGCGCCAAAATGACGGCACCGAATTATTTGTACGTTGTGGACGGCGGCGATCACTCGCTGGGCGTTCGTAAAAAAGATCTCGGAAAGGAAACGCAGGAAGATGTCGACCGAAAAACTCTGAGGGCAATCACGGATTTCGCGAACGGCGTTGATGCGGCCCAATAGTAAGAGATCTCTCGAGGCCGCTCGAGATGACAAATTGGGTTCAGCTTAGCGGCAACCAGTTACCGGGCTGAGGAACAGGCTTGCTCCCGTTGAGAGAAAGATAAGTGTATTCCTGAAGCAAACGCTCGTAATCGCCGAGAAGCTTCATCGCATCGTTCGGCTTCAAGAAATCGGTTTTGATCGCGACATCGATTTGGGCCTTTAACAGTTGCATCAACTGCACCTTGTCCCATTGCGTCATGGAAAGCACTTCGCCAATAGTGCTGCCCTGGATCACTTCCTCGATGTACCAGCCGGATTCCTCGTCCGGATCAAGAAACAAGTGCACTTCGGTCACACGGCCGAACAAGTTGTGAAGGTCTCCCATGATGTCCTGGTAGGCGCCCACCATAAAAACACCGAGATAATAAATTTCACCTGGAATAACTCGATGAAGGGGGAGCGTATCCCGCACGTCCTGCAAATCGGTGAACTTGGAAACCTTGCCATCGGAGTCGCAAGTGATGTCGACGATCGTGCCGTGACGGTCCGGAGGGGTGGTAAGACGATGGATCGGCATGATCGGAAAAAGTTGGCCGAGGGCCCAGTGATCGAGCAACGATTGGAAGACGGAAAAATTGCAAATGTATTGATCAGCCAATGAAGTTTCGAGCTCTTTGACTTCATCGGGGACGTAACGCAGGCCGCGATGCATGTTGACGATTTGCTGGGCCAACTGCCAGTAAACGGTGTCAATCTTCGCTTTCGATTCAAGATCGAGCAGACCAAGATTAAAGGTTTCCTGCGATTCCTCCTTGATCTGCCGGATGTCATGCAAGCTTTCAATGCGATTGCCGCGCTTCAATCGCTGCTTCACGTCAAGAATATCTCCGACGAGCTTGTGATCCTTTTCGCCGGCCTCGATTCGCAACTTCGGGACCGTCTTCTCGATTGAACTGAATGCTTCCATGACCAGGACGGAATGGTGCGCGACGACCGCGCGTCCGCCTTCATTCACGATGTGCGGATGGGGAACGCTCTCCGAATCGCACACGTCCATGATATTCCAGACGACGTCGTTCGCGTATTCCTGCAGCGAATAATTGGCCGAGCTGTCGAAGTCGCTGCGGGAACCGTCGTAATCGACGCCCAGCCCGCCACCGACATCAAGGTACCCGATCTCGTGGCCGAGCTTCGCCATCTTCGCGTAATAGCGAGCGGCTTCGCGCACCGCGCGTTTGATCGTGGAAATGTCCGGGACCTGCGAGCCAACATGGAAATGGATGAGCTTGAGGGCGTGGGCGAGGCCGGCTGCTTTCAACATTTCACTGGCGGTAACCAAGCCGGTGGTATCGAGACCGAACTTCGCGTTCTCACCGGCGCTCGGAGACCATTTGCCGGAACCTTTGCTGTGAAGCCGGACCCGAATGCCAATGATCGGCTCAACCCCCACTTCTTTCGAAGCGCGGATCGTCGCCTCCAACTCTTCGATTTTTTCAACGACGATGACCACGCGTTTGCCCAGCTTTCGGCCAAGCAAAGCGATCCGGATGAAGGCTGGATCCTTATACCCGTTGCAAATGATCAGGCTCTCCGCGTCCTTGTGCATCGCCAGCGCGGCGACCAATTCGGGTTTGCTGCCCGCTTCCAAACCGAAGTGAAACTGCTGGCCCGCTTCCACGATCTCCTCGATCACTTCGCGCAATTGATTGACCTTGATCGGGAAAACGCCGCGGTAGGCGCCTTGATAACCGAACTCGGCGATTGCGTTTTGAAAAGCAAGGTTGACTGACTCGACCCGATGACGAAGCAAGTCCTGGAAGCGAAGGACCAGCGGAAAACTTAATCCGCGGGTCCGGGCTTCATTGACGACTTCCAACAGGTTGATGGTGCCGCCATTATCCTGAAGCGGTTTGGCCACAACATTGCCCTCGGAGTTGACCGTGAAATATCCCCCGCCCCACGCATCCACATTGTAAGTCGCGATCGCGGCATCAATGTCCCACTCGTTCTTCATTTTTCTCGCGCGACGAAATTAGAGGTAATGCGCATAATCAATCACCGCGGCCAACATTCAAGCCTGCGTGATAAAAATCTTTGTCCGGCAATGTCGGGCGGATCGGGCTCGCTTGTTTTTCCTCTCCGTGCGGATAACGTTCGCCCGGGATGAACAAAACGGTGATCGAGGTGCAGGTGCGCGCGGTCTTGCCGACGAGCGGCGGCTGCGCGGTTTTTATCGGGAACAACGACAAGGTCTTCATCATCTACGTCGATCAGACTGTGGGCAGCGCGATCACCATGTTCATGCGCGATATCACCAAGGAACGGCCGCTCACCCACGATTTAATGGCGCACCTCATGACGGCGCTCGGAGCGAAAGTCGAGCGTGTGATCATTAATGATCTCAAAAACGCGACCTACTACGCGCGCGCGATCATTCGGGCCGAGAACGAGTTGCAGCAGAAAAAAATCGTCGAGCTGGATGCGCGGCCAAGCGATTGCATCGCCTTGGCCACACAGCAAAAGGCCCCGATCTACGTCAGCCAGGAAGTTTGGGACGAAGTCGACGACATGAGCGATGTCCTCCGGAAAATGGAGGAAGAAGGCCTGAAGCCGGATCCGGAAACGGAAGAGGAGTAAATTGCGTTGAAGGGTTGAAGGGTTGAAGGGTTGAAGGGTTGAAGGGTTGAAGGGTTGAAGGGTTGGAAGCGAGACAGAGATTCCGATTTAACGGTTTAGCGGATCTCGCTTCAACGAATCAGAAGTTCAACTTAACGCTGCCTTCGTGCTGCTCATTCGGACAGGGAGCATTCAACGGCACGTCGGTTTGGGCTTTGCTCGGCTGCACCAGGTTGTTATCGGCCAGATATTTTTCGACTTCCTCGCCACTGACGTCTGCCAGCATATGGCCGTTGATTTCGACGCAGGGAGAAAGCGGTTGACCGCTCTTGGTTTCCATTTCCCACCGAAAAGCGGGGTTCTGAATGATGTCCTTCTCGGTGTAGGGCAAATTATATTTGGTCAGGACGGCGCGAACTCCGGCGCTCCAGCCGCAATAAGTTTTTAAATAAGCGGTGATTTGGGGCGTATCCATTTCACGAAGGATAACACATCCGGGCGGAATTTCAGCGGCCGAAACCGGCAAAAGCGATCTTTCTTCGAATTAGAGATCGACAAACAAGCCGCGATTTCTTTAAAAGCCCTGCCGGGAGCTCCATTTCCCTGAGGCCGTGTTTTGACGGAGCTCCCGGCGCCCTGAAACTAAATCTTATGCCGCAACGGCTTGAGTGACTGGGTCAACTTCTGCAAACCAAGTTCGAGCCGGGTCTTGACCGTCCCCAGCGGGGCGCGGGTGACGGCGGCGATCTCGCGATGGCTCATTCCGGCAAAAAATGCCAGTTCGAGAGCCTCGCGCTGGTGATGCGGCAACACATTCAACCGCCGATGGAGAAATTGCCGCAAGTCGGAGCGAGAGATCTCATTGTTCGACGAATGGCTATCTACCCGGGCCGGCGGTTCGTTGACGTGTTCCTGATAGCGGTCTTTGGCCCGGCAATAGGCCTGTTTCCGACGAAGTCGATCAATCGCACGGCGTCGAGCCAAAGTTACGACCCAACCCAGCAGCTTGCCTGCTTTTGGCGAATAATGATCGGCCTCGTGCCAAATCTGCAACAAGATGTCCTGCAACACGTCGTCGGCGTCGCCTTCTTCGTGAACGACATTTCCAATCACTGATTTCAATCGTCCCCCATGACGCGAATAAAATTCCGTCAACGCTTCCGGATGGTGCGCAGTGATGGCTTCCATGAGTGCTTCATCGGAAAGCGCCGAGCCTGTCGTGTATTGCAAAGTTGGATTTAACATAAGTTCTTCTCTAACGAGTTTCTTTCCGGCTGTGTCTTCATGTTCATTTTCACAACTCACCAACCATGAGGAGTTAAGGCCCAGTCCGCAATCGGGACAGATACCGGTTGAACGATAGGTCAAACCCTTAGACCAGTAGGACTTGGCGATGGCGCCCAGTTAGGCAAGAACAACACCGATACCTTGAGAAAGACTCGGGACAGCACTCCAATCCAGGGCCAACTTTTAGGCGGCCCGCCGAAAATGAACGGTCAACTTTCGTAATCGGTCCGTAAATTTTACGCGGGGTTGAATCACTTTTTTCCCGGGCGCTGATTTTTTCTCATCCGTCATCGACACCCTCGCCAGGGCGAGATCAGTTGGAATCACCCAATCCATTGGGATCGCGTGACACCGCTCGGTCGGGCAAATTACTCGCAGCGGTCCAGTCCCGCGCGTTCCGCCAACGACCAGGATGTCGTGTCCATCTATAATCTGTCCACAAGCCAGGCAGTACCGCTTTTCATCGAGCGATTGCCATTTCCGATAACGATCCAAGCGTTGCAGAATCTCGAATTTTTCAGCATCGGACAGCTCAATGGGAGACAGGAGGAATGACATGCCGCGGATGATGAGCGGTCACGGTTCCGGCGGCAATCAGATGGGCGGTAGATCGAATCGTAGGTGAAAATCTGATGCTCTAGTAGTCAATTTCGGGAAACCCAGGCACATCCAACAGGGTTAAGCGGGGCGTTCTGAGGGGTGGGATGAAAACGATCAGCGGATACGGGCGAAAAGGGCACCTTTTGAACAATCCAACATCGGCCGCGATGGAGCGGATGGAACTTTACTGTGCCGCTCACCCCGGGAGTCCGTCGGCCGCGCGGCGCCCGCAGTTACTCTATCGCGGACAGCTGTGGATCACCCTACTCGGTCCGACCGTTGACGAAGGCATCGTCGGAATCGGTCAAACTGTTGAAGCCGCACTTCGCGCGTTTGATGCCCAGTATCTTGCCGGGCTGCGTCCGCCAACGGAAAAGTTTCGACGAGCCAGCTACAATTCAACGCCCCGCGCCGCCTAAACGGGCGCAGGTCAGAATTTAATCGAGGTCCGAACGCCGTATTCGTTGCTGTTAAATCCGACTGTCGACCGCGACCCGGAATTTTGCCGCCGCAAATAATATCCGCCCAGCGACCAAAACCGTGTCAGCAACAAGTCGATCGACGGCTGAACGTAAAAATAATCATCGCTCAGGGTCGGAAACGGTATTGTTGATTCGATGGTGTTGAAGTAATCGACGTGCTCGTAACCGCCAAGAACAATAAAATACAGCTGGCGGGAAAGCCTTTCGCGAACGGTCATGCTCAGGTTGTTATCGACATAGTCCTGTGCGTTCTGGGCCGCTGAATTCAGGATCTGGCGGGTCGCTCCGAAAATGATTCGCGTGCTGTCGACGGGAAGCCAGGACGCAGAAACTGAGAACACCGGCGTGGTATAGGAGTCACGCGCGATAATTTGCGAGCTACTTTCAAATCTTCGGAACTCCGCGCCCGCAATCACATCGAGACTGAATCGATCGCTCGGTTGGAACCGCAAATGTCCGTTGGTTTGGACCATCGATTGATTGGGCGTTGGAAAATCCACCGTGTCGTAACCGCCTTCGACGCCGACCCCAAGAACAAGCAAACGCGAGAAACCGTGATTCAAATAAAAATCGACCCCGTAGAGCTCGGAACTGATTAGTGGCGCCAGGTACTCGGTTCGGTTCATTTTTAGTTCCGAAAACAGAAAATCGGTGGGGGTCATGTTGTAGTTGGCCGCCAAACGCGTGTTATAAATATCCAGATTCGTCCGCCCGTTAATCGTCCCGAGCCCCGAACGCTCTTCACTTGTCGCCGCCAGCACGATGTTGTTCAGAATCGATACCTCCTGGGTTAGGCGAAGAATCAGATTACCGGATTTAATTCCGCCGATAACGCGGACCGCGTGCTGGTCCGAGTCGAACTCGGGGTGATCATCGTATCGAAACAGGCTTGGCGCATAAATCGCTGCCAGAAATGTTTCGGTTTTTGCAAGGTCTCCGATTCCAACCATCAGGCTTGGTTGAATCTGGAGATAATGGTCGTGCAACTGGTTGGTGTGGGTAAAGGCAATGTTGTCGTCATAGGCCCCGCGAAGGTTGAGATGGACGGCGAATTCCACCGGTCCGGTGTTTTTCCCGAGCGCCTGGGTGATCAACCCGTTGCCCGTAAAATCCTGATCCGCGGGCAGCGGAACAAACGTCGGGGAAAGCGCGGTCACGATTTCCACCACCGGCCCATCAGCCGGCGCGCCCGCACCTCGCGCGCTCAATGCAGCGATGGCGCCCGCCACAACACAGGGCACAACCAGGGACCGCCTTCTTAATAAGATACGCCGAGCCATTTGGAACCCCTGAAAGCGGCGCAGCCTGACAAGTAACCGTGCAACGGTCAATTCCAAACCGGGTTCTTCTTTCCGGATTTGCCTCACAATAAACCAAACGGGCGGGCCATAGCCGGATCGGCTTTTCCCCGCCCGTTTCCCTGTTCGCCCCGTTTGACTAGCTATTTTGAAATCATGCAGCTCGATCCACTTGGGTGTGCGCCGAAACGCGCACAGCGCACCAGGATTCAACGCATACTTCGACCAACTTGCTCAACGATGTGCACGTACGCTTGCAGAGCAGCCGATGGATTGGCACTTCTCCATGCGACACATCCTTCCGTCGCCACGGTGGGATGGAGTGGCCGGAACACGACATTCTCGTGCTCGAGTTTTTTTAATTGCTCCGGCACGAGGGCAACACCCAATCCTGCGGCTACGGCGTGAATCATTGTTCGTTCAAGGTCGACATCCTGCAACACCCTGGGTGTAAAAGCGACCCGTCGGCACGTCTTAGTCAACCAATCGCGATAGCCGGGATAACTTGCTTCGGACATTCCGATAAAAAACCCGGACGCAAGAGCTTTGAGCTCGACCGTCGCTTTGCCCGCAAGCGGATTGCCTTTCGGCAGAGCGGCGACGGTTTTGTAGGAAACAACGGCTCGGAATTCCAGTCCCCGCCGGGCAATTGGCTCATGCAATCCAACGAAACCAAGATCCAGTTTGCCATCTTCGAGCGCCCGAAACTGCTCACCGCACGACAGGTCGAAAAGATTAACCGAAACAGTGGGAAAGGATTGATGGAAGGAAGCGAGAGTCTTCGGCAGAAGATCGTAAAAGAGATTGCTTACGTATCCAACATTGAGCGCACGAGTCTCGCCGCAGCTCAATCGCCGGACCGACTCTACCGTTTCGGCTGCGAGAGCAAGAACGCGTTTGGCGTCGACGAGAAACGAGCGGCCTTCATCCGTCAGGGTGACGTGTCGCTTTGTGCGATTGAGAAGCCGGACACCAAGCTCGTGTTCGAGATCCTTAATCTGCCTGGAAAGCGAAGGCTGCGCCGTATGCAGCTTTTCGGCGGCCCTGGTGAAGCTGAGCGCTTCGGCGACGCCGACGAAATAGCGCAAATGACGAAGCTCCATGAGACACAAGAATTCTATCGAAACCGATTCGCGATGGTAATGCCAAAAAGATATCGCGGATCAGGAAGACCGCTCGGCCACACGGCCAATCATACCTTACAAGTATTATGCTCTGCCGACAAGATATTGGCCGAAACAACGGAAGGCATTGACCGTTGTGTCAACGATGAATCGAAACGCCTCCGCTGTTTGGAAAGGAACTCTTCACGAGGGTGAAGGGACTTTAACGACCGAAAGCGGCGTGCTCTCCAAAACACAGTACTCCTACCGGACCCGTTTCACCGAAGGCATCGGAACCAATCCGGATGAGCTCATCGCCGCATCGCTGGGTGGATGTTTCTCAATGGCACTTTCCAATGAGCTCGGTATCTGCGGTCTTCACCCCAAGAGTATCGAAACAACCGCCACCGCGACTCTCGAGGATCTGACCGCGGGCTGGACCCTCACCCACATGCAACTCGAGGTCCACGCAAGCGTTCCCGACGCCTCGCAAGCGCGTTTCATGGAGGCGGCACTGGCCGCAAAAGCAAACTGTCCCATCTCCCGTCTCCTCAAAACAACTATCTCAATGACCGCGAGGCTTGACCGATGAAATCACCCGTGTCGATTAGCCCAGCCAAGCTAGTGCCGGACAGCGGGAGAGGAAACTCGCTGGAGCTCGGCCTGGATGTGTCGGAGTTGCGTTACCGACGATTATTCGAAACCGCACAGGACGGAATCCTCATTCTGGACGCCGATAGCGGCAAGATCATCGACGTGAATCCGTTTCTACTCGATTTGCTCGACTATCCGTTCGAGAGCGTAATCGGCCTCCAGCTCTGGGAGATCGGCCTGTTCAAAGACATCGCCGCGAACCAGGCCGCTTTCGAAAAATTGCAAAGCGAGGAATACATCCGTTACGAAAATCTTCCGCTCCGGACGAAGACCGGCAGGGAAATCCAGGTCGAGTTCGTTAGTAATGTCTACTTTGTCGGCCGAGCGAGAGTGATTCAATGCAACATCCGCGATATCACCGCACGGGCTCAATTTCAGGCGGCCTCCAAGAGCCACGCCCATACCCTCCAACTTGCAGTCAAAGCAAGACACGAAGCGAACGCCGTGCTCTTCCACGAGCTGCGCAATCCGCTCGCGGCCATCTCATCAATGATTGACTTGCTCGACGTGGGTCATAATGAAGTCAGAGTGGCGGGGCAGACGGAATTGCCGCCGGTGTTCGATAAGTCCGCGTTGGCGTTCATTCGCCGGAATGTTCAAAGTCTGGTGCGCCTGGTCGATCAGTTGCTCAACTTCACTCACGTCGGGAACGAGGCCTTGGGCCTTAAGCTCGTCAAGGTGGACGCACACGAGGTGATCCGCCTTGCCCTTCAGAATCTCGAGAGTCAGCAAGACAGGAAGAGAATTGGAATCGACCTCCGGTTGCAGGCCCGGCACAGCCACATCCGAGCCGATGCGCTCAAGCTCGAACAAGTTCTGTCGAACTTAATTGGGAACGCGCTGAAGTTCACCGCCCGAGACGGCAAAGTTTCGATCTTCACCCGCAACGAACCAGGGGGCAAGTTGGTCATTGAAGTGAGCGATACCGGGATCGGCATTCCGCGGGAGGCCTTTTCGCGAATCTTTTCGCCATTCGAGCAAGGGGATTCGTCTATTCATTCCCGCTACGGCGGTTTGGGTCTCGGCCTTTCAATCGCGCGCACTTTAACGAAAGCGCATGGCGGCAGTTTGGAAGTAGAGAGCGAGGGACGAGGTAAAGGCGCGAAGTTCACGGCCCGTTTCCAAATCGGCGGTTCCGTTTCGGGAACAGCCGACATCCCAAGCGATGCCAATAGCGCCGGGTTTGTGCCTTCTGCTAACGACCCAATCCTCAGGCAGCACCATTTTGCAACGACCGGCGCCTCCAACGGGACCAGTCCCACCTCTCACCAGCTCAACCCGAACATCCAGTAAAACCGATGTTGGATCTCACCATCACACAAAACGGCGGTCTTTATGCCATGCAACATCCGGCCAAAAAAAATCGCGGTTCGCTCCACAACCGAGTGGGCAGACCTGATTCGGGCTCTTCCGGCCTTAATCGAAACGTGCGCCGCGTCGCAGTCGACAAAATTCGATCACCAGAGGGAGACCTAAGGTGGGAGCGAAGCAATGGACTTCAGACGGTCCTCCATACCGGAAAAGTATGACGCCCGCCTTAGTAAGTATTGGCTAGACCGCCAGCCGGGGCGTATTCACTGCAACTGCCGCATCCATTTACCTACCTGGTTCGCCGAATAAACTTCGGAAGCAAGAATCGGATGGCCTTTAGCTGCGATCACCGCAGCAACTTAGTAAACAGAAAGTTTAGTCTTATGATTAAATCAATCGTTAGTATCACGTTTGCCACCGTCCTGATGGGTTCAGCGGCTTTCGCGCAAACATCCACCTCCTCCACCACCGCTACGACGGGGACCAATGGAATGACGGAAACCACAACCACCACCGAAAGCAATGGCGTCGTCACGGAATTCACTCCGGGGCATCGCCTTTTCCTGAAAACTGAAGCCGCCGAACCGGTTCAGTACAAGGTCGGTAAAACCGTCACCTACACCACCACAGATGGAAAAGTGATCGAGCCTTCAAGAATCAGAAAAGATTCCAAGGTTCACGTTCACTACGTTAAAAACGGCGACGACATGGTCGTCGACCGGGTCGTCGTGCAGGACCGCGACTAAGATGTCGAACGCGCCTGGTCACTAGTGCCAAGGCTCGTAAATCTCAGCGCCTGGCGGATCGAGACAGTTCTCGCCGCCAGGCGTTTTGTTTTCTCTGGAATGGTCAACTACGAGCCGCAAAGCCGTAGCACCGAAAGCCACCGCTATCGCGCATTAACGCGTCGTTCAAATTGTCCGCCCGAACAAAATACCCGCGACCCGGCGCCCCTCGTTGCAGTCGCAAATATTTCCACATCAATGGAATCCTTCCGACCCCGTGGTGCGATTCCTACGTAGATGAAAACATCGGGCGAACGGATCGGAGACTTGGTTTCTTTCTGGGAACGGACGGCGAAGAAATTGCGCACCGAACCGGTGACGAGCGATTTGACCACCGATGTGTGCGTAGTCGGCGCAGGGATCGCTGGGGTAACGACCGCGTATCTGCTTGCGCGCGAGAAGAAAAACGTAGTCCTGATTGACGATGGACCGGTCGGCGGAGGAATGACTTCACGAACCACCGCGCATCTGGTGAACGCCATTGACGATCGTTATTTCGACATCGGAAAATTTTTGGGTGAGAAGTGCGCGCGACTCACCGCTGAAAGCCATACCGCCGCGATCGATCTGGCCGAAAAAATTGTTCGGGACAATAAGATCGACTGCGATTTCGAGCGGGTGGATGGTTATCTGTTTTTGCCGCCCGGCGGGTCGGTCAAAGATTTAATGGATGAGCGCGACGCCGCTGAGCGCGCGGGGATCTCAGGGATTGAACGGGTCGATGAAGTTCCCAACACTAATATTAAAAGCGATGCGGTCCTGCTGTGGCCGCACCAGGCCCAATTTCACCCGCTGAAATATCTCGACGGCCTCGCCAAGGCCATTCTCGATCTTGGGGGGAAAATTTTTACCGGAACACGCGTTGTCGAAGTGAAGGATGGGGAGCGCGTCCAGCTTAAAACCGGCGATGGCCATACCATCACCGCCCAGGCCGCGGTGATTGCAACGAATTGTCCGATCAACGATCGCGTCGTTATCCATTCCAAACAGGCGCCCTATGCCACGTTCGCGATTTGTTTGCGGGTGACGAAGAAAGTGCAGCATGCGCTGTTTTGGGACACCGCGCTCACCGCCGAGGATGAAAAACAAATGATTGGCCCGGTCCCGTACCACTACGTGCGGTTCGCGCGCGACGAACAGGGCGACGTTCTCATCGTTGGCGGCGAAGATCACAAGACCGGACAGGCCTCAGATTGTGAGCAGCGTTTTGCCAAACTTGAACGTTGGACGCGCGATCGGTTTCCGTTCGTTGGTGAAATCACCGATCGCTGGTCGGGACAGGTAATGGAACCGGTGGACGGCGTGGCTTACATCGGCCGGAATCCGGGCGACAATAATGTTTACGTCGTGACTGGCGATTCCGGGAACGGCATCACCCACGGAACTATTGCCGGCAAATTGATTGTCGATCTTATTTCCGGGCGCGAAAACCCGTGGGCAAAACTTTACGATCCGTCCCGCAAAACATTGCAGCCGCAGGTGGTAGCCGATTATGCGGCTGAGAACGCAAATGTGGTGGCGCAATTTCGCGATTACGTCACGGCGGGGGACGAACCATCAGAGGCCAAAATCAAAAACGGCGAAGGCGCGATCTTGCGGGAAGGCCTCAGGAAAATTGCGGCTTACCGCGATGAAAGCGGCACGCTGCACAAGTTCTCCGCGGTTTGCCCTCATCTGGCCTGCGTTGTCCGCTGGGACAGTTGCGAGAGAACGTGGGACTGTCCATGTCACGGATCGCGTTTCGACGCACTGGGCCGCGTCGTCAACGGTCCGGCGATTTCCGATTTGAAACGGATCGGTTCAGGCGTTGACTGATTGCCAGAGACGTTCCAGGCAAGCGAGCCGTGATCCTGTTTCCTTACAACGTGGTCAAAATCGCCGCGAAGTCTTTTTAGGGCGAACTTTTCGGTGTCCATCTCCGTTTGAGCGCCCCAGGGGGTGTCCGGTTTGTAGGCTGAGCGATGATTTTCAGGCCGAACCTCCCTTAGGAGCGCCACGGACTGAGAAAGAAAATGTCGCTCCTCCCGAAGCTTTTTTTCCCGGGTGATGATCTTCTATCGACAGGCCGCGCCTACGGCGCTTCCATTGTGACTGACCCACTCCCCTATCGCTGGAATAATCAGCGGAGATCAGTGGCCGCCAGGCTTGCGCTTGCGCGGTTTACGCAACGGAATCGGTAAAATCAGGTCAGACGATCGCGACGCGGAGTGTGCTTTTTCGAAAACCGCGCACAAGCCGACATCATAAAAGGTCACGTTCAAATCATGCTTATCGGCAAAGCGTTTGATTTCCTTTTTCCGCTTGTCTGGACTTATCGTTTTCGGCCAGACCCGGGCCAGCTCTGAATTATAAACGGCGCAAAGGTTCTGTTCTTTGAGTTCGGTCTCGATTCGATTGGCCAACCTGCGCATCACAAGAAGGAACGAGAATGATCCTGTAACTGAAGGAGTAGCAAATAGAGGAATTTTCGTCAAGAGCTTCGACGCTTGTTCGGTTCCGAAAGGGACCGTCGGAACGGCAGGACAAACATTCTCTCTGCATCGTGCCGTAACTCACGGGCCGGGGCATATCCGAGATTTGTCTGTAACAACGAGCTGAACTGGGGCACGCTGCTAACGTGCCGCGAACGGCGAAGATGTCAGGAAAGTCTCCGGAACGGGGAAAGCCCAAGAGAAAGACCAGGGCCTGGCCCATCGTCGGAATTGGCGGTTCGGCCGGCGGATTTGAAGCGGCGATGGAAGTATTGCGCCATCTCTCGCCGAAAACCGGAATGTCGTTCGTAATTGTCCAGCATCTCGATCCCCATCACGCCAGCCGATTGGCAGACTTGCTCCGGAAAGCGACGGCCATGCCGGTGATTCAGCTCACCGAGACATCGGCGCTGGAACGGGACACGGTTTACGTCCAGCCGCCCAATAAATGCGTCATCGTGAAGGACGGCGCGCTTCAGCTCGTTAAGCGAACCGAGCGGCTCAATGTTGCGATCGACCATTTTTTTGAATCACTCGCCGAAGAGCGCGGTTCGCGCGCGATTGGCGTCATCCTTTCCGGCACCGGCACCGATGGCACAGCTGGTTTGCGGGCGATCAAAGCGGCCGGCGGGCTGACCTTCGCCCAAAGCGAACAGAGCGCGAAATTCCCGGACATGCCGCGCAACGCGATTCGCGCAGGATTTGTCGATGCGGTCCTTCCTCCGCGCGAGATTGCAGAGGAACTTCGGAGAATCGGCCATCATTCCTACGTTCGCCAGCCGATGACCGATGGAGAGAGCGCGGAAGCCGAAAAGCTGATTGATCAGGAAGCGAACGATCTCGCGCGCATTTTCTCGTCGCTCAAGACCCATATCGGCGTCGATTTCAGCAGCTACAAACGGACGACATTGTTGCGCCGCATTCAGCGCCGGATGGCTTTGCATCGGATTGAGAAACTGGGCGAGTACCGGCGTTTCCTGAACAACAATAAGAGAGAAATCGAAGCGCTGTTTGACGATCTGCTCATTAACGTGACGCATTTTTTCCGGGACGAGCCGGTGTTTCGCGCCTTGCAAAAACGATTTCTGCCTGCCCTCCTGAAAAAGAAGATGAAGCATCCCCCGGTACAGCTGCGCGTTTGGGTGCCGGGCTGTGCCACCGGTGAAGAGGTTTATTCGCTGGCCATTTGTATTTTGGAAACGCTTGGCCGGCATTCGGTGAAAATCAAAATCCGGATTTTCGGGACCGATTTAAGCGAATCGACTATCGAGCACGCGCGCGCCGGAATTTATTCGAGCGCAATCGAGAAGGATGTCGGCCCGGCCCGTTTGAAATATTTTTTCACCAAGCGCGGCAGTAGTTATCAAATCAACCGGAAAGTGCGCGACCTCTGCACATTCGCGCGGCAAGATATCACGGCTGATCCGCCATTCTCGCGACTCGACCTGATCAGTTGCCGCAACGTACTGATTTATCTCAGCCCACAATTGCACAAGCGCTGCATCCCACAGTTTCATTACGCGCTCAATCCCGGCGGCTATTTGATTCTCGGCCCGGCCGAATCGGTCGGACTCTACGAAAAGCTTTTCGAGTCGGTGGACAGGAAGAACAAGATTTACGCAAAGAAAGATGTGCCCACGCCGCGGAATCTCGAGGTCGGTCCCTATCGAGGTTTTGAAGTCTCGCAAAGCGGGGCAAGATCGACATCAACCGGGCGGACAGATTTCAACGAGCAACTTCTGGAAGTGGCGGATCGCATCGTGCTGAGTGCCTACGCGCCGGCCGCGGTCATCATCGATCGCTCCATGCAGGTCGAACAGGTCCGTGGCCGGACCGAGGATTATCTCGAGCGCGCGCCTGATTCAGGAACGCAAAATCTTCTGCAACTGGCACGGCCAAGCATGGTGGCGGATCTCCGAAAGACGATCGATCGCTCGATCAAGATGAGCAAGCCGGCGCGCAAGGAGCGAGCATTGGTCAGGGTCGACGGCAGGACCCGAGAGGTGAACATTGAAGTCGTGCCGTTCCAGATGGCACAGTCGGACAAGTTATGGATGCTGGTTATTTTCGACGAAACAACCAAAGGATCCCGGCCGGGTAGATTGCTGGAAGTTTTGGGCAGGACCGAGAGCCAGCGCGAAACGAACCAGATGCGACGGGAGCTGAGCGCATCGCAGTCGGCCGGTCAGGAAATGTTGTCGAGAAACGAGGAACTCCAGCTCGTCAACGAAGAACTCGAAACGGCGAAGGAGGAACTGCAATCCACTAACGAAGAGCTCACCACCCTGAATGACGAGTTGAGCAATCGCAACATGGAGATGATGCAGTTGACCAGTGATCTGGATAATCTGCTGACCAGCATCCAATTCCCGATCGTAATGGTGGACAGCACCCTCACGGTCCGCCGGGCCACTCCCGCGGCCCGCAATGCTTTCAACATTTTGCCGACGGACATCGGACGGCGAATCACCGAGCTCAAACCCAACATCAACGTTCCCGATCTGGAAAATATTTTACGTGACGTGATCGCAACCCTGAACGTACAACAGCGTAAAGTGAAGGACAGCGAAGGTCATGAGTATCTGCTCCGGGTCCGGCCTTATCGCACGACCGAAGACAAAATTGACGGCGCGGTCATTACCCTGGTCGATATCGAAGGGGAAACAAAGGTCGGAAGAAGACATAGGTGATGCCCGCCGCCACGGTCCGATGATCCAATAAAACGCGTTACAGAGTCGCCGCGGCGCCCGTCCACCCTCCCTTTTCACTTTAAGCCAGGGGCTTTTGCGAGTAAGATCGCCCTTCGGGGCGTTGTTCCAGGTTATGAACAAAACGAAAGTCGCCGCGGGCAAAACTCGCAAAGCAAATAGTCGCCGCCGTAACGGAGCAAATGGCTCGCGTCGCAACGGGCAAGGTGGCAACGGATCATCGGTTATGCAGGACCGATCGGATCGCGCGGCGAAGGATTGGCGCAACTCCGGAAATGAGCTCGATCCGGCGATCCAGCGCTACGTCGATCTTTACGAGTTCGCGCCGATTGCTTATGTGGCGTTCGACCGCTCGGGCAGAGTTCACGATGTTAATCTTGCCGCGAGTGTTCTGCTCGATCGAAGGCGCGAATATTTGGTTGGGTCGACATTTTCCTTATACGTTTTGCCGGCAGATCTCGACTTGTTCCTGCGCCACCTCGTCCGGTGTCGGGCGGGCGACCGCCAAATCGAAAGCCATCTGCGGCTGAAAAAACCCGATGGCGAGCAACTCTCGGTAATCCTATCGAGCACACCGACAACCAGCCTGGTCGCCGGCGGAGCCCAGCTTTTCCAAACCGCGATTGTCGATCTCACCGAACGTGAGCGTGTCCAGCGCGCGCTCCGTCAATCGGAGGCGCGATATCGCACCCTGTTCGATCTCGTTCCGGTCGCGATTTATGCCTGCGACGCGGAGGGCGTGATCCTGGAATATAATCGGCGCGCGGTCGAATTGTGGGGTTGGGACCCGGGAAGCAACGGCGCGACCCCCAGATTCTGCGGTTCTTACAAAATTTATTACCCGGACGGCCGCTTCATGCCGCATGAAAAATGCCCGATGGCCCGGGCGCTGCGCGGCGAAAAAATCACGTCCAAGGATTTGGAAATCCTGGTCGAACGGCCGAACGGGGAACGACGGCATGTTGTGCCGTCGCCGCACGTTTTGCGGGACGCTCGCGGAAGAATTACCGGAGCAATTAACTGCCTTTTCGATATCACCCAGCGCAAACGCGTGGAAACCGAAGCGCTCCGTCTGGCCGCAGTCGTGCAATCGTCGCACGATGCCATTGTCGGCAAAGATTTGAACAGCATCATCACCGACTGGAACCAAAGCGCCGAGCGCATCTTTGGTTACGAGGCAAAAGAAATCATCGGTAAATCGGTTCTCACCCTAATTCCGAAACATCGACAGTCGGAAGAGACGGAAATCTTGAGAAAAATTCGCCAGGGCCAATCAATCGACCACTACGAGACAGTGCGCCGCTGCAAAGATGGCCGATTGATCGACGTGTCGCTCACGATTTCACCGATCAAGGACGCCAATGGCAAGATCGTCGGTGCTTCCAAAGTCGCTCGCGATGTTACTAAACAAAAACAAAATGAGCAGCGTCTGACGGAACAAGCGCGGCTGCTCGATCTGAGCAACGAAGCGATCCTGGTTCGCGACGAGAAAGACCGCATCACCTACTGGAATCGTGGGGCCGTCGAACTCTACGGGTATTCAGCTGAAGAAGCTTTGGGCAAGGTCACGTATCGATTGTTGCAAACGGAACATCCCAAATCTCGCGCGCAAATTCTCAATGAACTAAAGCGCCACGATCGATGGAGCGGCGAGCTCGTTCACAAGCGCAAGGATGGAAGCAGAGTGATTGTCATGAGTCATTGGGCGCTGGACCGGGACAAGCATGGCCGGCGAGGCTTTATTCTCGAAACTAATAGCGACATTACTCAGCGTAAAAGCACCGAAGTCGCACTGCAAAGATCGAAAATCATGCTCGAAAAACTGGTTCAACAGCGCACTCGCGCGCTGCGCTCAGCCAACGCAGAATTGGAAAGTGAAATTGCTCGCCGCCAAGGGCTCGAAGGCCAAATTCTCGAGATCAGCGATCGAGAACAGCAAAAACTAGGTCAGGAATTGCACGATGGTCTTTGCCAGCAATTGACCGCCATTGCCTTCATGACCCGCGCCTCCGCTTTGCGATTGAAGAACCATAGCGTCGCAGATCCGGAGGAGCTGGAGAAAATTGCCCTGTTAATAAACCGCTCGGTCACAGACACCCGCAACATCGCGCGGGATTTGCATAAGGAAGAGATTGACGCCGCCAGCCTTGAAAATGCCTTGCGCGATTTAACCGAGCGAAAAATTTGGAAGGGTCGCTGCAGCTTCCACCGTAACGGCGACCTGAATCTGGAAGATGACAGAGTCGCCTCGGAGATTTTCCGGATTTTGCGCGAAGGCATCGTTAACGCCAACAAGCACGCGCGAGCAACGGAAATTGTGCTCGAGGCCCGTCGAAGAAAGCGGGAGCTGGTCTTTAGCGTTACTGACAATGGAATTGGGCTCAATGGAACGGGAAAGAACCAGCGCCAGGGACTCGGCTTCCATATCATGCAGTATCGGGCCAAGTCGATTGGGGCCCGGTTGGAACTCCAATCGCTCCGCCGCGGCGGCACCCGGCTGGCGGTTTACTTGCCACTTGCAAAATGAAAAGCGTCATTGCCACCAAAGAGAAACAGAAGGCCGGGCCGCCCACGATCAAACGCATTGTCATCATTGACGATCATCCGCTGTTTCGAAAAGGACTCGAACAATTAATCAACAGCACGAACGATGGTTTCGCGATCTGCGGCGAAGCCGGCGATGCCGCGGAAGGAATGGTCCGGATCCGGCAATTGAAACCCGACCTGGCGATTGTCGACCTCAGTTTGCCGGGCGCGAACGGCATCGAGCTAATTAAAAACATCCGGGCGGAATTTCACAAGTTGCCGGTCTTGATTTTGTCGATGCATGACGAATCGCTCTATGCCTTGCGCGCGTTGCGGGCAGGCGCCCAGGGCTACGTTATGAAACAGGAAGCGCTCGAAAATGTGATCGGTGCGATCCGCGAAGTCCTGGGCGGGCGGCCGTATCTGAGCAGCCAAATGTCGGCCAAACTCATTACCAATTTTGCCAGTGGCAGCGCCCAGGCCAATCCGACCGACAAGTTAAGCGACCGCGAATTAGAGATCTTGGAATTGATCGGAAAAGGCCGGGACGTGCACGAGATTTCGGATGCATTGCACATCAGCCGGAAAACGGTCGAGACCCATCGCGCTCATATTAAAGAGAAGCTGAGTTTGAAAAACGCCAGGGAAGTAAACCGTTTTGCCGCGCAGTGGGTTGAAGGCCAGGCGGGCTGAAACAATTAGCGATTCAACGGGTTAATGATTTGGCGATTGACGATTAACGCGTTGAAATATTTTGTGCGCGTTGCTGCTGTGAAGGCAAAATCGTTAAATGTCTAAATCATTGAATCGTTAAATACTTCGATGTCAGAAAACAAAACCCGCGTCTTTCTCGTCGATGACCACCCCGTCTTGCGCAAGGGCCTGGTTCGTCTGATCGACTCCAAGCCGGGGTTCATCGTTTGCGGCGAAGCGAGCACTGCGGTCGATGCAATGGTCGCAATCCGTGAAGTCAAACCCCATCTCGTGGTCGTTGATATTGGGTTGCCGGGCGCGAGCGGAATCGAGTTGACCAAAACGATTCGGAGCGAGTTTGCAAATATCCCCGTCCTGATTCTCTCCATGCACGAAGAGGCCCTCTATGCCACCCGTGCCCTTCGAGCCGGCGCGATGGGCTATATCGTCAAACAGGATGCGGTCGATAACATCGCGACCGCGCTTCAGGACACGCTCAACGGAAAACGCTATCTCAGCCCTGGTATCGCGGTGCAATTGCAACACGACGGCATGGACGACCAACTGGTCTCAAGTCACGACCTGGTTAAACTGCTGACCGATCGCGAGCTGGAAATTTTCGAGCTCATCGGCAAAGGCCGGGACGTCCACGAGATTTCTAAAGGGTTGAACCTGAGCCCGAAAACCGTCGAGACTCATCGGACCAACATTAAAGAGAAGCTCAAACTCAAGAACTCCAGACAAGTGGCCCGGGTTGCTCTTCAGTGGTTCACCGAACATCCGACCTAAACGTTTTCACGCACTCAACGGATTTCTTGCATCCAGTCCGGGTTCGAAAATCGTTAACAAAGTGGTGAATGCGAATCTTTGACGAGTCGTGCTTCACCGCCTTCATCGGGCGATTCCAT
>JAICWQ010000215.1 GCA_025934755.1 Chthoniobacterales bacterium
AGGCATTTCACGCCACCGAATCGAGCAAGTGATTTGGAGTGCGGCGCGTCCCCGCGCTGCTTTCATACGCAAAGAAACCCAAAACTACTCCGCAATCGCCGCTTGGGCGGCCGCCAGGCGGGCGATCGGAATCCGGAACGGGCTGCAGCTGACGTAGTCCAACCCGAGGCGGTGACAGAATTTCACGCTGTTTGGTTCGCCACCGTGCTCGCCGCAAATTCCGAGCTTGATTGTGGGGCGCGTTTTGCGGCCGAGATCGCGAGTCATCTCCATCAGTTTGCCAACGCCCTTCTGATCGATCGAGGCGAACGGATTCGTCTCGATGATATCGAGCTCGGCGTATTGCGGCAGAAAACTTCCCGAATCGTCCCGGCTCATTCCGAGAGTGGTTTGGGTGAGATCGTTGGTCCCAAAGCTGAAGAACTCCGCGTCGCGCGCGATTTCATCCGCCAGCAAGCAGGCCCGTGGAATTTCGATCATCGTGCCAACCAGGTAATCGAACTTCGTCTTCTTTTTCTTTGCCACTTCGCCGGCCACGCGATTGACAATATCGATCTGGAGTTTCAGTTCTCTCGGAAATCCGACTAACGGGATCATGATTTCCGGGCGCACTTTTTTGCCGCGCTTTTGGACTTCGGCGGCTGCTTCGAAAATCGCGCGCGATTGCATCTCCGAAATCTCCGGAAAGGTGATTCCGAGGCGACATCCCCGATGACCGAGCATCGGGTTGAACTCATGCAATTCTTCGACGCGTCGGGCGATCTCCTCCGGAGTCAGGTGCAGTTTATTTGCGAGATCGAGTTGCTGCGCTTTTTCCTGCGGCAGAAATTCGTGCAGGGGCGGATCGAGGAAACGAATTGTTGCCGGTAACCCGTCAAGCGCTTCAAAAATGCCGATGAAATCCTGGCGTTGATAAGGAAGCAATTTCGCGACGGCCGCTTCGCGGGCTGACTTCGTCCGGGCCAGAATCATTTCGCGGACGGCATCGATGCGATTGCCTTCGAAAAACATGTGCTCGGTCCGACAAAGTCCGATCCCTTCCGCGCCGAATGCGACAGCGTTTCGAACTTGTTCCGGCGTATCGGCGTTGGTGCGAAGTCCGAGAGTTCGAAATTCGTCCGCCCAAGCCATCAACTTCGCGTACTCGCGATAAGTCAGGCTTTTCTTCGCGTCGAGCGAGCGATCGACCAGTACTTGAATAATCTCAGATGGCGCGGTGGTGACTTCACCGGCAAAAACTTCGCCCGCCGTGCCGTCGATTGAAATAAAATCACCCTGCGCCAGAGTCGTCCCGTTGGCGCTGAGGGTGCGCTTCTGATAATCGATCTGGATGCCGCTCGCGCCGCAGACGCAAACCTTGCCCATTTGGCGCGCGACCAGCGCCGCATGCGATGAGACGCCGCCGCGCGAGGTGAGAATCCCTTCCGCGGCAATCATCCCGCGCAAATCTTCCGGAGAGGTTTCAACCCGGGCCAGCACGACTTTGTCGCCTTTTTCCGCGCGCCGGACTGCTTCTTCGGCGCTAAAGACAACATGGCCCGACGCTGCCCCCGGCCCCGCGGCGAGACCGGTACCGATCTTCTTTGCCTCCTTGGCCGAGTGCCGATCAAAAATTGGCGCGAGCAAATGGGCGAGGGAATCGGCCGGGATTCGCCGCACCGCGTCCTTTTTGTCGATCAATTTTTCGTCGACCATATCGACGGCGATGCGGACCGCGGCGTGACCCGTGCGCTTTCCGTTGCGGGTTTGCAAAATGTAGAGCCGGCCGTCTTCGACGGTGAATTCGAGGTCCTGCATGTCCTTGAAATGCTGCTCGAGAATTGCGCGGACCTTCATCAATCCTTTGTGGGCAGCAGGCATTTCTTTCGCGAGCCTGGCGATCGGATGCGGCGTGCGCACGCCGGCCACCACGTCCTCGCCCTGGGCGTTGATCAAATATTCGCCGTAGAAAACCTTTTCGCCGGTGGCCGGATCACGGGTAAAGGCCACGCCAGTCGCGCTCGTATCCCCCATGTTTCCAAACACCATGGTCTGCACGTTCACCGCCGTTCCCCAGTCGTGTGGAATTCCGTATTTACGGCGGTAAACAATCGCGCGGTCGTTCATCCACGAACCAAAGACGGCGCCGATTGATCCCCACATTTGTTCCCTGGCGTCCTGTGGAAACGACTTGCCGGTCCGCTCTTTGATTAACGCTTTGAAGCGCTTCACCAGCTCCTTCAAATCTTCGACGGTGAGTCGAACATCCGGGAAATCGTGTTTGCCGTAACGCTCGTCCTTTAGTTGCTCGATCACACTTTCAAAAGGCTCGTGATCTTCGCCGGCCCGTTTCTGCACGCTCATCACAACGTCGCCGTACATCTGGAGGAAGCGTCGATACGAGTCCCAGGCGAAGCGCGCGTTTTTCGTTTTTCGAGCAACGATCTCCACCACCTCATCGTTCATTCCAAGGTTCAGAATCGTGTCCATCATTCCGGGCATGGAATCTCGCGCGCCGGAACGAACCGAAACGAGCAGAGGCAAATCCGCGTCGCCGAGTTTTTTGCCGACTGACTTTTCAACTTTTGCCAACGCGGCTTCCACCTCCGCCTTGAGTTGCGGCGGATAACTGCGGTCGTGCGCGTAAAAATAACTGCAGACTTCGGTCGTGATGGTGAATCCGGGAGGAACCGGCAAACCGATGCGGGTCATTTCGGCGAGATTCGCTCCTTTGCCGCCGAGCAGCGGTTTCATTTTCCCGGTGCCATCCGCCTGGCCGTCGCCAAAGTAGTAAACGTATTTTCGTTTCGATGATTTCTTTGCCGTGCCGGCGCGGCGGTTCGAGGTCAGTTTTTGACGGGACTTGCTCTTACGTTTCGTGGCCATGAAAATTCCAAAAATGATCGAGATGGCCAACCTACTTCCGCGCGCTTGCGTGTGTCAACGGACGGTAGTCGCAGGCTGTCGCCTGCTCCTCGTTAAATTTCTAGCTGACCTACAGAAATCTAGGCCGGCGTGGTTCGCTCGGCTTGCTCGATCACGTCGTCGATCGCCGCGGTAAAATCATCGACGCCCGTGCTGGGGATGATGATCGTATTGCGGCGGCCGTGCGCTTCCTCGGTGATACGGAGAAATCTACCGCGGTCGTTTTCGCGGAATTCAACGTGGAAATGCTTACGTTCGATCTGCAGCTCCCTGGCCTCTATGAGGTTATCCATTGCTTTGAAAAAAACGGCGGAGTTTAGGCCGGTTAGGTCGCAAAAGGGAAGCAGATTTTTGGGTCAAAAATGGGTCAAAACCGTCCCTGTGAATATCCTGTGAATAAATTTTCCGCCAATCTTACTGTCGACGTCGCTTTTTTCCTCGGCCGACATCGGCGATCGCAAAGTCAATCTGTTGCTTGAAGATGTCGACTCGGGCGACGAACACCCGGATTTCATCGCCAACCCCATATCGCCGATTGGTGCGCCGGCCGATCAGCCTCCC
>JAICWQ010000088.1 GCA_025934755.1 Chthoniobacterales bacterium
ATCAAAATCGCGATAGGTCAGCAAATAAAGCAGCGGCCCAAACGTTTCTTCGTGAACAATTTTGAAATTTCGCTTCGCCTTTGCCAGGCAAGGTTTCATGTAGCAACCGCCCGGAAGATCCATTCGCTCACCGCCGTAAAGAATTTCCCCACCCTCGTCTTTCAGCTTCTTTATCGAATCCTGCACCCTGTCGACGGCGTGCTGGTCGATCAACGGTCCCATCAATGTTTTCGGGTCCAGCGGATTTCCAATCCGGAGCGATTTGTACGCACTCAATAGTTTCGACCGCAGTTTATCGGCAACCGATTCATGGGCGATCACCCGCCGGGTCGAGGTGCAACGCTGGCCGGCCGTTCCCACTGCGCCGAAGAAAATTGATTGCGTCGCCATCTCGAGGTCGGCGGTCGGGCTGACGATTAGGGCGTTGTTACCGCCGAGCTCCATAATGGTTTTGCCAAGACGGCCATGGACCGTTCTAGCGACGTTCAACCCCATCGCGACGGAACCAGTGGCCGAAACCAACGGAACGCGTGGATCGTTCGCCAGTTTTTGACCGACACTTTTTCCATCGCCGATCAACAAACTGAAAATCGCCGGATCGGCGCCGGTATCGCGGCAAACGCGTTCCGCGATTTTTGTAACGGCGATGGCGGTGAGCGGCGTTTTTTCGGAAGGTTTCCAAATCGTTGCGTCGCCACAAACTGCGGCGAGGGCCGCGTTCCACGACCAAACCGCCACTGGGAAATTAAAAGCGCTAATGACTGCAAGCAGCCCGAGCGGATGCCATTGCTCCATCAACCGATGGCTTGGGCGCTCTGATTGAATGGTCAGGCCGTAAAGCATTCGCGATTGGCCGACCGCGAAATCGCAGATGTCGATCATTTCCTGCACTTCGCCTTCGCCTTCGGCGATTATCTTGCCGGTCTCGAGGGTGACGAGTTGACCGAGCTCGTGTTTCAGCTCGCGAAGGGCATTCCCCAGCCGTCGGACCGTTTCACCGCGCACCGGACCCGGAGTTTTTCTCCATTTCTCAAACGCTTCCTGGGCGCGCGCGATTGTCCTTTCGTAATCGCCATCGGATGCGGAGCTGATCGTCGCGAGTTTTGCTCCATCGATCGGCGAGATCTTGTCGATCTTCGCGCCATCGCCGGACCATTTACCATCGAAGACGCCGTGATTATCCTCGCCGAGCGCGAGTTTCTCGAAGACGGATTGCATTTCTATTTCCGCTTCCGGCAATACTGCCGGATCAAGCCCATCGCTTCGTCGACGACTTCCGAGGTAATATCAAGCGCGGGACGGAACCGAATCGAGCGCTCGCCGGAACGCAGGGTCAACACGCCAAGATTGTAAAGACCTTTCCAGAACCGCTCACGCGTTTTGCCATCCGGCAGATCGAACGCGATGAACAAGCCGCGACCGCGCACGGCGGAGATCGTCGGCTCGTATTGTTGTAATTCGATCAATTGCTTCAGGAAATGCGCGCCCACTTTGGCTGCGTTCTCCACCAAAAATTCCGATTCGATGATCTCCATGCAATGGGTCGACCGGACCATGTCGGTCAAATTTCCGCCCCAGGTTGAATTCAACCGGCTCGGCAAGCGCATCGCGTTGTCTTTGACTTCATCGAGACGCGGCCCGGCCATGATTCCGCAAACCTGGGCTTTTTTGCCGAAGGCGATCAGATCGGGCAAAACGTCGAAGTGCTGTGAGCACCACATCTTGCCGGTCGTGCCCATCCCGCATTGCACTTCGTCGAATATCAGAAGGATGTCGTGCTCGTCGCAGATCTCGCGGAGTTTCTTCAACCATTCGCCCCGAAAATGATTATCGCCGCCCTCGCCCTGGATCGGCTCGATGATGATGGCGCAAATGTCGATCCTGCGCTTGGCAATCCAGCTTTGGATTTCCTGCGCGGCTTGTTTTTCCCGGGCGATCACGTCTTTTTCGCGCTTCGATTCGGGCAAGGAGAAATCGATGTAGGGGCATGAGACCCGCGGCCAATTGAACTTCGCGAACAAATCGGTTTTACGCGGATCGGTATTGGTCAGGCTCATGGTGTAGCCGCTCCGGCCGTGGAAGGCATGGCGGAAATGCAAAATTTCCGTGCCGCGCTCGCCATGACCGGCGGCCATATTTTTGCGGACTTTCCAATCCATCGCGGCCTTGAGCGTGTTCTCGACCGCGAGAGCGCCGCCTTCAATGAAAAGATAACGATCGAGCGGCGCCAACCCGGCGACGCGGGCGAAGGTGTCCACAAATTTCGCGTAACCCTTTGAGTAAACATCTGAATTCGCCACCTTCGCTTTGGCTGCGCGCAAAAGATCACGTTGCACTTCCGGTTCGTCGAAATGCGGATGATTAAACCCGATCGGCATCGAGCCGAAGAATCCGTAGAGATCGATCAAACGATGGCCGGTTGCGGCATCGACCAGATACGAGCCGCGGCTTTTGTCCAGATCAATAACGATCTTGAAACCGTCGAGCAAAATGTGCTCTTCGAGCACGTTAAGCACGCGCGACGCGTCGACTGATTTTTTATTTTTGCTCTTACTCAAACGCGGACGCGAGGTGCGGGCCGCCTCCGTGAGCATGGACGGCATACTCATCCGTTGATCGTAGTCTCACCCCGGAATTCGGTCAACCTGCGTCGGACTTGGGATTACTTCTTTGCGCCGAAGAGTGCGGTTTTTTCGGCCATCGCCTTGGCCAGCGCAGCCTCGTATTGCGCGCGTTCAGCGTTGTAAGCAATGTTTCCCTGCACGTCGCTCCGCAGAAGGTCGCGTTTTTTCAGGCGCAAGGTTTCATTCCAGGCGTTCAACTGCTGAAGTTCGCGTGCGTTCGCAACGACACGTTTCTCAAGACTGGATGTCCGAATGTTTTCGAGAGCGTAATGATTCGCGGGCGCAGCCGGCGCATTTGCCGATTTTAAAAAATCATGGCGATGAAGGGCCGAAAGGGCTTCGGGTTGAATAACAAAAAAGGCGAGGAAACAGGGAAGCGCGGCAAGGCGAAAGTAACGCGAGGTCGGGGCCGCATCAGGATAACTCAAGCGGAACAGCAACGGTCCAAACGGAAAAAAGACGCCGAGCCCCCACCAAACGCTGACCGCAAAAGCGGCGCCCACGAGGAGAATCCGGCCGATCAGGGAGCACACGACTCCAATCGCGAGAAAAACGAGTCCAGCCACGGGATTCTCTCAAGCACCCGAAGTGCCAAGCGCCATCCGACGCGGGGCAATTCTGGCGCTACCCAGCCAGGGCGAACCGGTGAGCTGCCGCTACCTGACCATGCCTTCTCGAAGGCTCGCGTGTTTTCCGGCCATCAATTCCTGGGTCAGTTGATAGCCCGGCTTGTCCACGTTCTCGGCTGTTCCGGCGAAGTGATGGTCGATCCGCACCCTCGCCGAATTGCAGAAATAATTCGCGACCGACAACACTTCATCCGCCGGTTCGCCGTGGTCCATTTTGTATTGGGCAAGCGAACAGGTCGCGCTCATGGCAAACAATTCCGTCGCAATGCCGACGAACCGCGAGAGCAACAATTGTTCGCGGTCCAGTTTCGGACCAAAGCGGGCCATCGCGTGAAATAATCCTCGCGCGAGCTTCTTGCTCGTGCGCGCCCCGTAGTCGACGTGCTTTTGTAGATCGCGATGCAGACCGTCGATTTTGCCGGCGCCGGTTGAAAACCACTGTCGCGGGTACCAGCCGGCATAAAATTTTCCGGAAGTGAACACCGCCTTGATCCGCTCTTTCGTTGGCAGCGTGGTATTGAAAATCGCGCCACCGACTTTCAAATGCGGATCAAGTGCTTCGCGGGCGATGAACAATCGCATGATCTCGCTCGAGCCTTCGAAAATCATGTTGATCCGGCAATCGCGCAAAAATCGTTCGACCGGGATGGCTTCTTCGCCGCGACCTTTCAACGATTGCGCCGTTTCGTAACCGCGGCCACCCCGGACCTGCATCGCGTCGTCCGAAATCTTCCAGGTCGTTTCGGTCGACCACATTTTGCACATCGCGGTTTCGATCCGCAGATCGCCGGCCTTGCGATCGACCAAAGCCGAGGTGAGAAATGTAATCGCTTCCATCGCAAAAACGTTTCCCGCCATCTCGGCGACCTTTCCAGCGATCGCCGAATGTTTTCCGATCGGACCACCCCACTGAATTCGTTCGGTGGCCCATTTCCGGCAGATTTCCAAGAGCTTCTTCGATAATCCCACGCAAGCGGCGGGGATGGTCAGCCGGCCGGTGTTCAACGTCGTCAGCGCGACTTTCAATCCCTGACCTTCTTTCGCGATCATGTTTTCGCGCGGCACGCGAACGTTGGTGAATTTGACGATGCCGTTGTAAAGCGCGCGCAATCCCATAAAGCGGCAGCGATAAGTGATTTCAAGCCCGGGCGAATCGACGTCGACAATGAAGGCAGTGATCTGTTTGCGTTCGCGGCCGTTGACCATCTTTGGCGCCGTTACCGCCATGACCACGAGGACGCCGGCCTTGATCAGGTTCGTGCACCAAAGTTTTTCGCCGTTGAGAATGAAAGCCGAGCCGTCCTCCGTCGGGTCTGCGCGCAAACTCATGTTGGCGGGATCCGAACCTGCGTTCCATTCAGTCAAGGCGAACGCTGAGATTTCCTTCCGGGCCACTCGCGGCAAATATTTTTTCTTCTGTTCGTCCGTGCCAAACAGGAGCAATGGCTGTGGAACTCCGATCGATTGGTGCGCGGAAACCAATGCGGTCAGGTTCGCGTCCCAGCTTCCGAGCAACATCGCGGCGCGACCATAATTGACCTGCGATAAACCGAGTCCTTCGTACTGCTTCGGAATTTTCACTCCAAAAGCGCCCATCGCGAAAAGATCGTCGATGTTTTTCTGGGGGATTTCGCCGCTCCGATCGATCTCATCGGCATCCACATTTTCGCGCAGATAGTTTTCGAGCTTGGTCAGAAATTCTTTTCCGGCTTCGCGGTCTTCCGGACTTTGTTCCGGCCAGGGATAAATCCGCTTGAAGTCGTACTTCCCGATGAAAAGGTTGCTCGCGAAACTGCCGCGTTCGTCCAGCGGATCGCGCGATGACTCGGCGAGCTCGAGCGCGTCGCGCTTGCCCTTCGACATTTTGGAAGTGTCGATCACGGAAGCTGCTTCGGGTTTTGCCGGCTTCGCGGTTGTCTCCTCGGCAACTTGTTTATCAGGAGCTTCTAATGACGATTTCATGGCTTCGCCTCGTTGAATCGTTGAATCGGAAAGCCGATGTCACGATGTAACGAATCACGGTCAATCATAAAATTTTGTTCCGGCGGCCGCGTGTTTCTTGAGAATCTCGCAGGGCAGAAACTTGTCCTCGGTTTGACCGAGGCGATTCATTTCTTCGACAATCGCTTTCAATCCAAAATGTTCCGCGAACCGGAGTGGTCCGCCACGATGCGGCGCGAAACCGGTGCCGAGAATCATTCCGTAATCGGCGTCCTCCGGCGATTCGACGACCTTTTCTTCGATGCAACGCGCGGCTTCATTGACCATCAGGAACAGCAAACGATTGGCAAGAGGTTCCTTCGCTGGAGGTCGGGCCGCGGAGTCTCCATCTCGTGTTGAATCGCCGGCCCGCCGCCATTGATTAAGCGACTGGTTAGGCGATTGAGATTTGCCTTCGTATTTGTAAAAACCGCTGCCCGTCTTGCGCCCGAGCATCTTCGCCTCGCGCATTTTGGTTAGAATTGGAGCCGCGTGATCGCGTTTACCGTAGGCTTTTTCAAGCGTCGCCGCGATGTCGATTGTGACGTCGATACCAATCTCGTCGATCAAACGCAACGGCCCCATCGGCATTCCCCATTTGGTGAGCGCCTCATCGATCTTCACTGCGTCGACGCCGGCTTCGAAAAGCTCGGCCGCGTCGAGCAAATACGGGAACAGAACGCGATTCACCAAGAATCCGGGGCTGTCCCGAACCACCACCGGAAGCTTTGCAATCTGACGAACAAAGGCCAACGACTGTTCCTTCGTTGCCTCAGATGTTTCTTTGGCAATTACAACCTCAACCAGCTTCATCCGGCTGACTGGGTTGAAGAAGTGCAAACCGATCACGTGATCGGGCGAAACGGTACAGTGAGCAAGATCGCTGACCGGCAACGCCGAAGTGTTAGTGGCCACGATGGTTTTGGCTCCGGCTTGCATCGACAACTCGCGGAAAATTTCCTTTTTGATCGCCATCTTTTCCGACGCGGCCTCGACGATGAACTGGACGTCGCGCAACTCCATTGGCGCGGTTGACGCCACAATACGCGAGCGACCCTGGCCGGCTTTTTCTTCGGTCATCAATCCGCGCTTCACCGCCTCGCCGTAGATTTTCTCGACGTTCGCCAGACCGCGATTGAGCAGTTCGCGATTTACGTCGCGCAAAATGACAGTAACGCCGCGCGAGCTGAGCCACTGGGCAATGCCGGACCCCATTACACCGGCGCCGATGACAGCCGCGTGCGCGACTTTCGGAAATTCGGTTTTCGAACTGCCTTTTTTGTATTTCTCGGCCAGGAAAAAATTCCGGATCAGGTTCTGGGTCGATTCGGTTTTGCCGAGATCAACGATCGCCTCCAGTTCAAGCCGAAGCGATTCATCGAGCGGATTGGCGCTGCCTGTATTGATAACACCCAACGCCCGTGCCCGGGCAGATTTAGGGTCGCCGAATAATTGCGTCTTGCCTTCCGGCGGCGAAACCTTCGCCGCAGTCCGTTTGCCCTCGCCAAGTTTTCCGCGCGCGGCATCGAGCAGTTCGTCGCGCGGGACCACTTCATCGACCAGACCAAGCTTCAGCGCCTCGGATGCTGAATAAAGTTTACCTTTCAAGATGACTTCGCTGGCATTCTCTTCGCCGATCAGGCGCGGCAACCGGGTGCTGCCGCCCCAGGCCGGAATCAAACCGAGCGTGGTTTCGGGCAAACCAATTCGGGTCGCGGGTTCGTTCGATGCGATGCGCCAATCGCAAGCGAGGGTCACTTCGTAGCCGCCGCCGGCGCAGGCGCCATGAATCGCCGCCACCGTCGGGATATTCAACGCGGCGATTCGATTGAAAACGCGTTGTCCTTCAGCGATGAAGCCGCGCATTTCGCCGGTCGGCGCCTGTTTCAACAGGGTCTTGAGGTCGGCGCCGGCAATGAAAATCGATTTCTTGGCCGAGGTGATGATTAATCCGCGCAGGGAACTGTCCTGTTCGATCGCGTCCATGTGTTCACTGAGCTCGCCCATGGTCGCGGCGTCGAAAATATTCGCGCCCGACTCGGGTCGATCGAATGTCAAAACACAGACGCCATCGTTTCCGACTGCGCGTTGAATAAGGGGGAGTGAGGCAACGGCTGGCATACAATTTATTGTCGCCAGTTTCGATAAATTGCCAAGCGATGAAAAATCCCAAATCCCAATAACCAAATCCCAGGGAGGCACGAAAATCCCAAACACCAAAAAATCGGCGGCAATATGGCTTTTTTTGGAATTGGAGATTTGAAGTTTGAAAGCTAGCTGATGGTTAGGTTTTGGGGTTTGGGTTTTGGGAAGGCAAGTGGTAAAAAAGACGCCAGCAAAACGCGCGTTATGGTCGGCAAACTTTTAGCACCGGAGATCAGGAGCCTGATTGACGCGCGCAATTTCAACAGTCTGCGCGAACTGTTCAAGGAATGGCCGCCGGCCGACATCGCGGAAGTGATTCTCGACCTTCCGGAAGACGACCAGGTGATTATTTTTCGGGTGTTGCCCGCTGCGCTCGCGGCCGACGTTTTCGAATACATCGGAATCGAGGAGCAGCAGAGCCTGTTGCGCGCGATGGCACACGAACAGGTGATCGCGATTCTCAACGAGATGTCGCCAGACGATCGCACCGCGTTGCTCGAAGAATTGCCGGGCGAGGCCGCGCGCAAGTTAATCAAACTGCTTACCCCGGACGAACGCCGGGTCGCGCAATCGCTTCTCGGTTATCCCGAAGGCAGCGTCGGCCGGTTGATGACGCCGGACTTTATCGCCGTGAACGAAGATTGGACGGTGCAGCAAGTCCTCGATTTTGTCCGCGAATACGGTCGCGACAGTGAGACCTTGAACGTGATTTACGTGGTCGACGATCACAACAAATTGATCGACGACGTGCGGATGCGGGAATTTTTGGTCCGACCTTTGAGCACCAAGGTAAGCGAGATTCGCGACCGGACTTTCGTTTCGCTAAAAGTAAGCGATTCAAAGGAGGAGGCGCTCAACTTCTTTCGAAAATACGACCGGGTGGCTTTGCCGGTCCTGGATTCCAACGGTGTGCTTGTCGGCATTGTGACCAGCGACGACATGCTCGACGTCGCCGAAGAAGCCGCCACCGAAGACATCCAGAAACTCGGCGGTCTGGAAGCCTTGGACGAACCTTACACCACGATTCCGTTTCTGCGCATGGTGAAGAAACGCGCGACCTGGCTGATCATTCTCTTTCTCGGCGAAATGCTGACCGCCACCGCGATGCAGGGTTACAACGGCGAAATCGAGAAGGCCGCCATCCTCGCGATGTTTTTGCCGCTGATTATCTCAAGCGGCGGCAATTCCGGTTCGCAGGCGACTACTCTGGTCATCCGGGCAATGGCCCTGGGCGAACTGACTTTGCGCGACTGGTTCCGGGTCGTGGCCAAGGAACTGCGGGCCGGTTTCGCGCTTGGTTTGGTTCTGGGAACGATTGGCTTCTTCCGGATCAGCCTCTGGCAATATCTCCACATCTTTGATTATGGGCAGTATCATTGGCTGGTCGCGCTGACCGTCGGCCTCGCCCTCATCGGGGTCGTCACCTGGGGAACAATCGGCGGCGCGATGCTTCCGTTTTTGCTGCGTCGGCTGGGGCTCGATCCCGCAACGTCATCGGCCCCGTTCGTTGCCACCCTGGTCGATGTGACGGGTCTGGTTATTTATTTTAACGTCGCCCTCTTCATTCTTCGCGGCACGCTGTTGTGACACGATTCGTTTTGATCGCGGCGATCACGATGTCGATTGCGCCATGCGCGCTTGCCACGACCAAAGGGCTTAGCCAAATCGTCACCCCGGACCTTCAGGGCGAAGGCGATCTTTCGGCGAGCGTGCAACTTCAGGACAAGCGGATTGCGAACCCGTATGAGCTCCAGGCCGAGCTCGGAATTACGAAATGGGCGGAAGTAGCGGTCTTCCAAGGTTTCGACCCGGATGAGGAAATTTTCGCGACCGAGATCGGCCTTCTGACCAAGGAACCTTATTTACTTTCAATCGGCTTCACCAATTGGTCGCCCCGGCAGCATGTCGATCCTCAGCCTTACGTCGAAGCCGGTTATTATTTAGAGCACAACAAATTCATCGTGGGGGCGATCCACGCCGGATATAAAAACGAAGCGATTTTAGGTTACGCTTACGACTTCAACAAAACCTGGCGGGCGCAGGTTGATTTTCAGAGCGGGAAAGAAAATTCTTCCACTATCGGCTTTACCTGCAACCTGACCCGCGATTTTCAATTCAATCCTGCGCTCTATTTTAGCAATGACGATCCCCGCCGCCTTTTTTGCTACATCGTCTTCACCTATACGTTTCATGTTTGGGGCGAGAAAAAGAAGGAAGACGAGGGCACGGTCGCAGGCTCGGCCAAATGATTTACTTACCCGCTTGTCTCCGAAGCGCGTCCGACGTACTTAATCCGAACACCATTTCATGATCTCGATCGGCAGATTTCTAGGGCACGACCAAAAGTTTTACGATTTGCTCGAGGCCAGCGCGCGCCAGGCCGACACCAGCGTTCATCATTTGGTCGATCTTTTGGCGAAGATCGACAACAAGACCTCCTCGCCAAATCTGGCCGCCTTCGCGGAAAGCCGCCGTGAGGACAAGCGCATCACCCAGGAACTGACCGAAGAATTAACAAAGACTTTCATAACACCGCTCGAACGCGAAGACATCCAGGCGCTTGCCGCTTCGCTCTATAAAATTCCGAAGACGGTCGAAAAAATCGGCGAACGGATGCTGATTTGTCCCCAGGATTTGCCTGCGCCAAGTTTCAAAAAACAAGTGCAGTTGCTCGATCAAGCCGCGGAGGCCGTCGTCGCAATGGTAAAGCAACTGCGCAAAGGGATGGACGTCGGCACCGCGCGTGAGATGAACGCGAAGCTTCAAAATATCGAAGGCGAAGCCGACAATCTTGAGCTCGATCTGTTGCGCGATCTTTACCAGGGCAATTACGATCCCAAGCACATCATCTTTTTGCGGGATCTCTACGAGCTGCTTGAAAAAGTGATCGACCGTTGTCGCGATGCCGGCAACGTGATTCTTCAAGTTGTGCTGAAAAACACATAGTCCGGCAGCAGCCGGACAAAGTCGACATGTTGCTCTTCCTCATCGTCGTTCTCGCCGCGGTCATCTTTGAATACACCAACGGTTTCCATGACGCCGCGAACGCGATCGCCACGGTGGTTTCGACCAAGGTGCTCACGCCGCGGCAAGCCATCGCGATGGCGGCGTTCTTCAATTTAACCGGCGCCCTTCTCGGGGGCGCGGTGGCGACGACAGTGGGAAAGGGTCTCGTCGATACTCAAGTTGTGACCATGGGAACGGTGCTCAGCGCCGTGCTGGCCGGGTTCATTTGGAATATGATTACGTGGTTTTTCGGTTTGCCATCGAGCTCGAGTCACGCCCTGATCGGCGGTTTGTGTGGGGCGGCAGTCGCCACGGCCAAGGGCAATTGGTCGGTCATCAAATGGAATGAAGGACTCTGGCCCAAAGTTGTCCTGCCGATGATCACGTCGCCGGTGGCGGGATTCATTCTTGGCGGAGTGGTGATGTTTTTGCTGTTTGTGATCCTTCACAAGTTCACCCCTTTCTTCATCCACAAGTTCTTTGGAAGAGCGCAAATCTTGAGCGCCGCGTGGATGGCGCACAGTCACGGCACCAACGACGCCCAAAAAACAATGGGCATCATCACCCTGGCGCTTTTCACCGGGACCAAAGCCGGCCGGTTCGATCATCTTCCGTCCTGGCTCGAATTTTTGCGGACCCCGGTTTTTGCCATGCCGATTTGGGTGAAAGTGCTTTGCGCCGCGACCATGGCATTCGGCACCGCGGCCGGAGGCTGGCGAATTATTCGCACCCTTGGTCATCGAGTGGTGAAACTCCAACCCGTCCACGGTTTCGCCGCCGAAACCAGCGCGGCCTTGATCATTCAAGCAGCGAGCCTTTATGGAATTCCGCTTTCAACTACCCACGTCATCTCGACCTCGATCATGGGCGTCGGCGCGGTGAAACGTTTCAGCGGGATGCGCTGGACCGTGGTGGAACGCATTGTCTGGGCCTGGATCTTCACTCTCCCCGCGACCGGCCTGCTCGGTTACCTGTTCGAACGCCTCGCGGGGTAAATCTGAATCAATGCTCAGCGGAACCCGGCGCCGATCTTTGGGCAGTGGGATATCGGTCTCATTAACACCGCGCTTTAGCGCGGTGAAAGAACGGCCAAAAGACACCCTAGCCGTTTTAACGGCTTTCGTCAGAGCGCCACTGCAGTCCGTGCCTCTCGATGAATTCCTTCAACTCTTTCGAGAACGTTCGCACATGATGATGCTCTTCTTGAGTCGCAATATACTTCGCGACCGAATCGACATTCGATTCCGAAACTAAGAACGCGCCGTAGCCGCGAGCCCACGCAAACTTTCCCCTGACAATATCGTTGCTGTTGATCCAGTGCGACGAGCTGCTTTTGAAAAGCTGAATCAAGTCTTCAAT
>JAICWQ010000181.1 GCA_025934755.1 Chthoniobacterales bacterium
GTCACGGCCGGTCTGGCGATCTACGACACGATGCAATTTCTGACCTGTGATGTGACCACTTATTGCCTCGGAATGGCCGCGAGCATGGCGGCAGTGCTGCTTTGCGCAGGGACTAAAGGCAAACGATTCGCCCTGCCGAATTCGGACATCATGATCCACCAGGTTTCCGGCGGCGCCCAGGGTCAGGCGAGCGACGTGGAGCGCCAGGTCGATTACATGTTCAAGCTGAAGAAACGGATCATTAAGATCATTTCGCAGCATACCGGCAAACCGGAAGACCAGGTCCGGCTGGATTCGGACCGCGATTATTATATGTCGGCTCAGGAAGCGAAGGGCTACGGGCTGGTTGATGAAGTGATTAAGTCTCGCAAGGAAGTGAAGGGGCTCGACGGCGCCCACTCGGAAGGCAGAAAGTCGGAGGAATAGAAGCTGCTCCCCTAAAGGGCAAATATGGCGCGCGCGACCAACCTCACGATGTGCTCATTCTGTGGCAAGAGCCACGCCGAAGTCCGCAAGCTCATTGCCGGTCCTGGCGTTTACATTTGCGACAGCTGCATCAACGTTTGCAAAAGCATCCTCGACAAAGAACTCAACGAGGATGCGCGGCGGCAATCGTCGAATATTCGCGTGCCAAAGCCGGTGGAGATCCGGCGCTCTCTCGATCAATACGTGATCGGACAGGACGTCGCGAAAAAAACTTTGTCCGTTGCGGTGCACAATCACTACAAGCGGGTGCTGCAACATTCGTCGCCGGCGGGCGATTCGTCGGCGGCCTTTCAGCCTGATCCACTGGCTGAAGTTGAAATCGAGAAGAGCAATATTCTTTTGATCGGGCCGACTGGTTCCGGCAAAACTCTGCTCGCCAAAACCCTGGCGCGCATTCTCGACGTCCCGTTTTGTATTGCTGACGCAACGACCCTGACTGAAGCGGGCTATGTTGGCGAAGACGTTGAGAATATCATTTTACGATTGCTCCAAAATGCCGACTACGACGTGAAGCGGGCCGAGATCGGCATTGTTTACATCGATGAGATCGACAAAATCGGCCGCAAGACCGACAACGTTTCGATTACGCGTGATGTCTCCGGCGAAGGCGTCCAACAGGCGCTATTGAAGATTCTCGAGGGATCGACCTGCAATGTTCCGCCACAGGGCGGACGCAAGCATCCGCATCAGGAATACATTCAAGTCAATACCGAGAAAATTCTGTTCATTTGCGGCGGTGCGTTCATCGGTCTCGACAAAATCATTCAGAAACGGATCGGCCAAAAAGTGATGGGCTTTGGAAGCCCCACCCTCGAAGTTGAAGAAGCCACCCGTAAGCAAGCGATCCGGCATGTCGAACCGGAGGACCTGCTGGCATTTGGGATGATTCCCGAATTCATTGGCCGCTTGCCGGTCGTTGCTGCTCTCGACGCGCTGACTGAAGAGGAGATGGTCGCGATTCTTACCGAAACCAAGAACGCGATGATCAAGCAGTATACGAAACTTTTTTCGATGGAAGGGGTGCGCCTCACCGTCACCAAAGACGCGTTGCGCGCTCTGGCCGGGCAATCGGTCACCAAGGGAACGGGCGCTCGCGCGCTTCGTTCGATGCTCGAGCGCATCATGCTCGACATTATGTACGATGTGCCTAGCCGCGAAGATATTGCGGAGGTGACGATCAATCGCGCGGTGGTTGAAGGCAAAAAGCTGCCCCTGATTCGTAAGAAGCAGGACAAAGACGCGGCCTGAAGTGGCCTTCGGTTAAGCTTCAATGTTCAACGCCCAACGCTGAACATTTAAATTCAGAGTCATTTGGAAGTTGAGCGTCAGGCGTTGAGCGTTGAGCGTTGGCTCTGATGAGAGCTGTCTTGCTCAATACCGGCACCGAACTGCTGGCCGGGGATGTCCAGGACACACATCTCGCATTCATTGCGCGCGAGATTTTCGGCTTCGGTCTGCGAATCGAAGAGCGGCGGACGGTGGGCGACGGCGCGGTGATCGGCAAAACCCTGGGCGAGTTATTTTCCCGAGCAGAAATAGTCTTCGTTACGGGCGGTCTGGGTCCGACAAGCGACGATATTACGCGCGACGTTACGGCTGAGCTGCTCGGATTGGAGCTGCAAGAAAATGCGGAGTTGCTCGCGTCCTTGAAGGGACGATTGAAACTACGCGGAATCACATGGCTCCCGAGCATTGCGCGACAAGCCCAAGTCCCAGCCGGCGCGCAGATCCTTCCCAACGAAAACGGCAGCGCTTCGGGATTATATCTGAAGGCGAACATCAATCCCGGGATCGACTCCGCGCATGTTTTTCTCCTTCCGGGCCCGCCCCGCGAGTTGCAACCGATGTTTCGGGAATCGGTGATGCCGATCTTGCGCTTGATTGTAAAGGCGCCGGATCCAGTGGAACGACGCTTCTACAAAATCGCTGTCATAGGCGAATCGGTCATCGAAGAAAAAGTCGGACAAAAACTCCTGGCGATTTCCGGGGTTGAACTCGGTTATTGTGCGCGACCGGGCGAAGTCGACCTGCGCATCATTGGTCCAAGTGGCGCAGTTGAGGCGGCTGACAAGATTGTCCGGGCTGATCTCGGCGATGTAATTTTCACCGACGGCGACAAGACCCTCGAGGAAGTTTTGGTCAAGTTGTTGGCGGCCAAAAAACAAACGCTGGCGACGGCGGAATCGTGCACCGGCGGTTTGCTCGCAAATCGAATTACCAATGTCGCGGGCGCCTCGGCAGTCTTGCTTGCGGGGTACGTTTGTTATGCGAACGAGGCGAAGGTCGACATCCTCGGAGTGGATGCGAGATCAATCGAGCGACACGGCGCGGTCAGTGAAGAAGTCGCCCGGGAGATGGGGCGGGGGGCAAGGAAGCGCGCCAGGTCGACCTACGCGCTGGCCACAACCGGGATTGCCGGCCCGGACGGTGGTTCGGAGGAAAAGCCGGTGGGCACGGTATACGTTGCGTTGGCAGAGGAGAACGAGACCGACGTCAGAAAATTATTTTTCCCGAGCGATCGCGAGACATTTAAGCAACTCGTCGCCCAGGTCGCGTTCGAAATGTTGCGGCGGAAATTGAGCGCGCCCGCATAGCGGAGCCGCCAGCCCGATCGCTTTGTCATTCCGACCGATGTGGAGGAATTTCTTACTATTTCCGTTTCAGTCGCTTAGCAGCACAGAAATATTTAAAGATGTCTCACGTTCGACTCGCTGCGCTCGCTCAGTGCAGGCTGTAGTTTGGCGCCTCCGGCGCTTTTAACTGGATGCAACACCACGTTGCCGCTCGACATGACAAATTAGAAATCGCCGACATCGACCGGCGTGCCGACTTTAGCGTGATCGTAAAACAATTTCGCGCCTTCAACTGATTCACGGACGCAACCGTGCGATGCCGGATAGCCGGGCAGGATTCCGATATGCATCCCAACCCCTTCGCCGGTGAGGCGCAGGAACCATTTCATTGCCGCGCCCGCAAAATGGGTCCCGCTCGGCGCGGAATCGATGTGAGCGCTCACACCTGCGCGGACGACCCGGCCTCGACCATCGACAAAATCGCCGTAAATGCTCGAATGGTGGTTGGGGTCTTTTTCCATGACGTTGAAATGGCCGCGCGGCGTTTCGTGTCCGCGTTTGCCGGACGAAATCGGTCCGTCAGCGATGATTTGGTCGCCCATCATCAGAAACGCGCGTTGCTTGGGAATTGACACGACGATGTGAGTATTGTCCGCGGTCGCCTGGGCGAGCAGCTGTTGGTTCACTTTCAACGGCGCCTGCTTTGAAATCATTTCGTTCGGCTTCTTCATCTTCGGGCCGAATAGCTGGCCGTGCGCCAGGCTGACCAGCGCAATTGCCAGGGCCCCAGTGCACAATTGGATCAAGCGAAACCGTTTCATGAATTTCGGCCGTAAGTTCCAACACGGTTCAGCCAGCCGGGCAACCAGCGGGCCTCATGACGTTCCGGTGGTGAATTCTGCACACGCCGGCGCAAAGTTGCAGCCGCGGAATTCGCAAATTCACGGGTGGCGGCCGCGCCTGATTCGGTGCCGTGCATTTGTTCCAGGACTTGCAATAGTCCCCAACCTTCGCCGTGGTAACGTTCGGTATGTAACACGCCTTCGCCTTTGAAATTCACGTAATCGGCCAATGCATAGCAGCCGTGCGCCGTGCTGGCAATGCGCGTGAATTGGCGCTCAACGTTATCACGCTCGCCGGCAGCCGATTCCTCGACCATTTTGGAGAGCGATTGTTCCAGGCGGGCAATCAAAAACTGGGCCTGAAGATCGACGGTGTGGGCAAGGAATTGACGTAGCTCGCGCATCTGTGATGAATTTTGTGCGCTGGAGAATTCGGCCCGCGACCTCCATGGGCAAGCCGTTGCTTTGGCCAGCCAAGCGGGCAGGCTCGCGTTGTTTTCGCGCGCGAACGCGACAAACTTCGGAAAACTCTCATCAAACGGGCCCCGCATTCCTTCGGGATACCAAATGAAATGTCCGATGCCAAGTGACGCGAAGTCTTCACCGGAATTCCACGAGGTCAGGCCGGCTACGCTCCCGTTGCATTCATTTTGCCAGATTCGCTTCCCGATTTGCAGCCCTTCAGCCTTCGAGATATGGAGTGGAGGGGTTGCCTTCGCGAGCTCAACCAGAGACAAAAAAAGCAGACTAACCGCCCAGAGGCAGCAAGCGCGATGGTGGGTTGACGAGCGCGGTTTCTCCACTAGCGTTGCAACTTTCTGCGCTGTTCCAAGGTAAAGCGCAACTAGATTCGCAACCCATTTATGAAATCCATTATTCTTACAGCTCTTGCTTTATCATTCGCGGTCACCGCGTTCGGTCAAGACAAACCCGTTCAATTTAAAGATCAAAAAGACAAGTTCAGCTACGCCGTTGGCCTCAACATCGGCATGAATTTTAAACGCCAAAATATCGAGGTCAGCCCCGATGTGGTTCTCGCCGGATTGAAGGATGGAATCTCGGGGAAACCTCAAATGACCACGGAGCAGATTCGCGACACGATGACGGCCTTCGAAAAAGACATGCAACAAAAAGAGGCCAGTGCGGGGAAAAAGAACGAAGCTGACGCCGAGAAATTTCTGGCTGACAACAAAAAGAAGGACGGGGTGAAGACGACCGCAAGCGGCCTGCAATACAAAGTGCTCAAAGAGGGCAACGGCGCCCAGGTCAAGAGCACCGACACTGTGACGGTAAATTA
>JAICWQ010000244.1 GCA_025934755.1 Chthoniobacterales bacterium
AACGGATGAACAAAAGTGCCTTCAACGCCGGGAAAGGCCCGTTCGTCGAGGGTTTTCCAAGCAACGTCGTAAGGCACGAGGAAAAGCTTGGCGCCGAGACCGCGCATTCGTTCAAGTTTCGCTTTCGGCGCTGTTTCGATCGCGACCACCGCGCACGGAACGCCGGCTTGCCGCGCGGCATAAGCGACTCCCTGCCCGGCGTTGCCGGCACTGATTGTCCAAACGCCGCGTGAACGCTCTTCCTCCGAAAGCATGGCCACCGCGTTGGCCGCGCCGCGCAATTTGTAAGCGTTGATCGGCTGAAGATTCTCGAGCTTCAATCGGATGTCCGGAAAACCGGGACCGAGCTCCAAACGAATCAACGGCGTGCGCACGATCGTTTTGGCAATGCGCTCGCCAGCATCTTTGATTTCGTCCAGGGTAATTGGCCGGACGGGAGAAATCGTTGCTGCCATGGAAAACTACTGTAGAGACAGCTGCCCGCGGCGCCACAGCCTTTTTAGACACGAATTCCACGAATTAGCACGAAAAAGTTACGGTGACTGAAATTGGTGTGAGTTCGTGTAATTCGTATCTCGATCCGATGCCTCTGCCGCTGAGCACGCGGTTGCCCAATTGGCAATTCGGAATTGGAAATTGGAAACGCTTAACCGGGCGGCCAGGCCAAGGCGCGTTTACCCAACAAGTGAACGTGCAAATGCGGCACACTTTCGCCCGCGTCCGGACCGCTGTTGATCACAACCCGGTATCCCGTCTTGTCGATATCGAGCTTCTTTGCCACCTCGCCTGCGACGCTAAGCAACTTTCCGAGCAAAGCACGGTCCTTTTCCGTGGTTGCGCTCAGTCGCGGGATTACTTTTTTGGGAACGATCAAGACATGGACCGGGGCCTGCGGATTCACATCTTCAAATGCAATCGCATCGTCATCTTCCCAGATGATTTTGGCCGGAATCTCGCGGGCGATTATTTTTTCGAAAATAGTCATCGTATGTCGAACTCGGCTCTTACTTCAGGGTGCACTTCAACCGTTCGCTCGTTGTCGAGGTCAGCCGTTCCCGAATGAAGCAGACAATTTCCTCCCGTAAAGAATCGCAGGCCCGAGTCCAGACCCTGGTCGAGCGGAGATGTTTTACACACGGCTGCAACGAACAGAGCTGAAGGTTATCGACTCCGGTTTCAATCAGGGTGGCGATTCGTTTTTCCAGCAGATCGAAAAATGCCAGCTCGTAGCCGCTGCCGGCCGAATGGGCGATGTCGACCAGCGAAACTGAAATTGGCGGAGGCGCAGGCCTGAAATGGGGGATGATTTCTTTGTAACCGATCGCCTTGAGGACGTATTGCACCGTTTCCTGGAGTTGGGTGAAGGCGACGACGCTCTCATCATTCCGCAATCGAAGATAAAACGCGATGCTCTCGGTCACGTGATCAGTCAGCCACCAGCTCGGATATCCCGCCTTGTCCGCCGCGCGATTGATCGCCGCGTGCAGCCAGTCGCGATCGAACTCGAACAGCTGACCTGAGTCGCACCGCAGATAGGGAAACTCTTCTTTAAACGCGACCATGATCTACAACTTGATCCGGCGGAAATAATTCCCGCTGTTTGGAATCGGGTTTCGGCTGCTTGCCCAGGGCTTGAATTGCGTCCACGAATTGATCGACATCGTCGAACCGCCGATGGACCGATGCGTAGCGGAGATAGGCGACCTCGTCGATCCCGCGCAATTTCTCCAGCACCTTTGCTCCAATGGCAGTCGATTGAACTTCGCGGCCACCGGTTTCGAGGTCGTGAACGATTTCGTCGACGAGTTGTTCAAGGGTCAACAAGCTGGTGGAACGTTTTTCAAAAGCTTTCGCGATGCTGCCGGCGAGTTTGCGGCGATCAAATGGTTCATGGGTTCGGTCTCGCTTAATCACCCGCAGGTCGGAGCGCTCGATTTCCTCGTAAGTCGTAAATCGGTATCCGCATTTCAGGCATTCACGGCGGCGACGAATACTCGAGCTATCGCGAGACTGTCGAGAATCGATAACTTTATCATCACGCGAGCCGCACTTGGGGCAACGCATAGTGTTGGTGCGTAATTAGCACACCACGGGTTGTGGCGTCAATCTCTGATTCGACTTTTTGAATCCTGATAGCGCGGAACACTGTCGAGCCGCAGCGGAGCGATTTTCTTCGGCTCCGCGGAGCGTTGCCTACCGACGCCTCGTCGTTTATCTTAAGCCGCGACTGCTTTGCGGGGCGCGGTTTTCTTCGGTTTCCGCTCGGCGAATTCGAAACCGACTTTGCCGTTTTCCAACTTCAGATGGGCCGAAAACGGGCGACCTTTTTTAGAAATGAACTTCGGCAGCAGATCGGTTTTTCCAGTCGTGATCAGTTTTTGGGCCTGCTCTTTTGGAATTTCGCGCTGCAAAATGGTTTTGCTGAGACGGAAGGTGCAGGTTTTCTCCTTCGAAACTGCGTTTTCGCATGCGTA
>JAICWQ010000090.1 GCA_025934755.1 Chthoniobacterales bacterium
CAAACTGGTCGGCCCCGACGGCAAACCGCTTGGGCCATCGGGCGACGTCGTTGGCACCACCAGCTTTTTCGTAAGCTCGAGTTCCACCGTTGGTAATCAGCAGGTCCTGGGGGATGTCACCACCGATGAACGCCAGGCCTTGCCCCTGGCCGCTGAGGAATTGGCCAAGCGTCTCGTTACTCAGCTCAGCGAGGGCTGGTGATTTGCCATGAAATTTGAAGATCGAACCGCGGATTACGCGGATTACGCGGACGAAGCTGATGGCCGGACTAATTCATGAAGAGCTAAGCGGAAAAATTATCGGCGCGGCGATGGATGTTCTTAATAAAATGAAGCCGGGCCTGGATGAAAAACTCTACGAACGAGCACTGCTCATCGAATTGCGACGACGCGATCGCGTTGTTGAACCGCAGAAGGAGTTCCCAGTTTTTTACGAAAGCGAATTAATCGGAAACCTGATTCCAAATTTGATCGTTGATGAGAAAGTGATTGTGGATGCCAAAGTAGTGACTGGATTCAATGAAGCGCACATTGCGCAGATGGTTGGTTACCTTACCATTACCGACTTGGAGCCTGCTCTGCTGCTCAATTTTAAGAGCGCTCGTTTGGAGTGGAAACGAGTTGTGCGACAGCAAAAGCCGGGATTCAAGGCTCCCAATCTCCATGCCTAATCTGTTTTATCCGCGATGTCCGCGTAATTCGCGGTTTTCCATATGAAAGGCGAAGAGAAACTTTGGAACATTCTTGGCGATAAACTGGAGACACTGCGGGCGAGCAATCGTTTGCCCGAAGCGATTCGCGTCGCCGAAACACTGTTGGAGCTGGCCAAGCGCACTTTCGGCGAGGATGACAACGCGCTGGCAATCAGTTACGAGAAACTCGGGACCCTTCTCGATCAAAGTGGCGACCGCGCCAAAGCGAAGCCGTATTTGTTGAAAGCGCACGCGGTTTTGGAAAAAGCGAAACCGCCAGACCAACAGTTGCTTTACCGGTCAGCCCGCCGGCTCGCGTTTTTGTGCGATAACCTCGGCCAACAGGACGAAGCCATCCGTTATTATGAAAAGGCGATTGCTGCCGGCACGACGCTTGAAGATCTGCCCTACGCGGATTTGGGGACGATGCTCAACAACGTGGCCCTGATTTTTCGCCGATCCGGCCGGCAGAAAGCGGCCGAACCCTACTATTTGCATGCCCTGGAGATTTACGAAAAACAGCTCGGCCCGCAGCACGCCGACGTCGCGTCGGTCCTGAACAATCTCGCGGTTTTTTACACGAACGAGAAACGTTACGCCGAAGCGGAGAAAACCCACCTCCGGGCGCTGGCTATTCGCGAAAAAGTTCTTCCGCCGACTCATCCCGACATTGCGCAATCCAAATGCAATCTGGCCGTGGTTTATCACTCGCGCGGCGATTATCCGAAAGCGGCCGAGTTGTATCGGGCGTCACTTGCGGCCTGGGAAGAAGCGACCGATCAGCCGCCCGAAGATTACGAAATTGTGGCCGCCAATTACGCCGACCTGCTGCGTTCGTTAGGCAAAGCGCGCAAAGCGCAGCAACTCGAAGCCCGCGCCCGCAAACGCCGGCGCGGCTGAGCAAATGGAGTCGTACCTACACGTTCAACGTTTCATGTCGAAATGCTGAAACGCCGAAATCTGAAGCTGTGAAAGCAACAGGAGCCGCCAGCGGAAAGAAAGGGGGCGTAACAATTTTCTGATCGCGCCGCGCTTTGACAAATCAAACATCAAACATCATACATCAAACCTCCATCGCTCACGTGGCGGAATGGCAGACGCGTACGGCTCAGGACCGTATGGGGCAACCCGTGGAGGTTCGACTCCTCTCGTGAGCAATTTCAACGTTGCGCTGCAATCATCCGCAATCGATAAACCAAAATGCGCTGGCGGTTTTATCTGCATTTCGCGCTCTGGTCCGCGCTTTTCGCGGTTTTTATCTGGATCAGTGCGCCCATCGTCGGCTCCTCGGTCATGGAAAATCGGATCGGGCCGGCCGAGACAAATGCTTCGATTGACACCTATCTTCGCGCTCTGACCGGGATCGAACACGCGTCGGAAGAGCTTCCCGACGCATTTCGGCATTTGGGGAGGGGAGGGCGAATCATCATTTTTGTTCGCGATGAAAATTCCCAAAGCAAATTTATCGGGATGTTGATCGGCTACGTGTCGTGGCCGCGTGAAGTTCAAATCATCGTTGTTTCCAGCGAGGCCGTCGACCAGGAACTCGCCGGCATCCAACCCGGACTCGTCGCCGGAGTCGTTTTCTGTTCCGTCAGTCCTCCGCCGTGGCTGCAAAATCGGATACGACTGAGCTCGAAGATTATTCTCGTTCCGGTGACTGAATCGACCCCATGACCGTCCTCGGATTAATCGCGGCGCTTTTCACAATCTTCATCGCCGGTTTCGGCGCTGCGCTATTGATCTTCTCCCGCCTCGAGCGAATCAATTTGATTGAATGCGCTTGCCTGGGCTGGCTATTCGGCGGCGGGATTGTTTCGCTCCTGCTCTGGGTCTGCGGGATATTTTGTTCGGGATTGCTCTTGCAGGCGATCGTTACCCTTGGGTGCTTACTTTTTGGGATTGTCGGCTGGCGCGCGAAGCGACAATCGAAAGCCAAATTTCATCTGCCGAAACCGGCTGACGCCGCCGAATGGATTCTTGGCGGCATCATCGCGGTCCAGATCCTGATCCTGATTTTCATTTCATTTAAGCACACCCTTGGCTGGGACGGTCTGCTCAATTGGGAATTGAAAGCGCGCTACGCGTTTCAGAACGGCGGAACAATTCCAGCCACGTATTATTCGAGCGCCGGCCGTCTGTTCAGTCATCCGGAATATCCGTTGGGCATTCCGTTCACAGAACTTTGGTTGTACCTGTGGATGGGGGAGCCGAACCAATTCTGGGTAAAGATCATTTTCCCATTGTTTTATGCGGTCTGCGCGCCGCTGCTGGCCATGTTCGTCGTGCGTTTGTCTGCTAAACGCCGGGCCGGTCTCCTGATTGCGGCGCTGTTGCCGTTCGTTCCAGCAATCAGCGCCAGCCAAGGCGGAATCGTTGTTGGATACGCCGATATTCCGTTGAGCGTCTTCTACCTGGCCGCGGTCGGTTATTTGCTCCTCTGGTCCAGAACTGATGATTCTCGCTTCTTGATTGTCTTCGCGGCGTGCAGCGCATTGCTTCCATGGATCAAGTCTGAAGGAATAATTTTGTGGGGCGTTTTGGTTTTGCTCGGGTTCGTTTTGGCACTAGTGAGACGGCGGCTCGTTCAACTGGCCGCATCGATCGCGCCGGGAGCAATTTTAATTTTCGCCTGGCGCGTTTATCTTCGTGTCGTTCATCTTTTGCCGCATTCCGATTTCGTCAGTCCCAGCTTTACAATGCTGCGCAATAATGTCGGCAGGCTGGGGGACATCTTCCGCATTCTCTTCACCGGCTTAAGGGAAACGTCTCAGTGGAGCATTTTTTGGTTAATGGCGGCGGTGGCACTGATTTATCTCGTGTCTTCGCGCAAACTGGAACGCGTTGCCCTCGCGTTCGCCATCATTATTCCGATTTCGTTGTATTCGCTGACCTATGTTTTCAGCGGCTGGCCAAGTTACACCGCGCACATGACATCGTCGGTCCCGCGTCTGCTGTTGCATGTGATGCCGGCTGGCTGGCTCGCGATTGGGTTGGCTTTGAGCGCGGCAAAGCGCGAAATTCAAACGCTCTGAATTATTTCGAAGTCAATCCAAAGGACCGGAGTCCGGAAGCAGTTCGCGCAATGTTTGGCAGCATTGCGCGCCGCTACGATTTGGCCAACCACGTCCTGAGTTGCGGTTTCGATTTTCTCTGGCGCAACCGAGCGGCCGAACTAATCGCGGGATGGAATCCGAAAAAGGTGGTCGATCTCGCGGCGGGCACCGGCGACTTAACGCTCGCATTGCAGAAGGCGTTGCCGCATTCGGATATTGTCGCCGCCGATTTCTCCGAAGAAATGCTGGCAATCGCGAAGGCAAAAGGCGTGAAGAACGTTGTCGTGGCGGATGCGCTCGCGCTTCCGTTTGGAAATCGCTTCTTCGATTGCCTGGCCATCGCCTTCGGATTGCGCAACATCAAAGACCGGAGCGCTGCCTTGCGCGAGATGGCGCGCGTCCTGAACGACAACGGTCATTTACTGATCATGGAATTTTCGCTTCCGCGAATATCGATCTTGCGCGCAATTTACCGATTTTATCTGCATCGACTGATTCCAGTCTTGGGGTCGTTACTTACCGGCAAAAAATCGGCTTACGATTATTTGGGCGACTCGATCGAAGAATTTCCCGAAGGAGAGACGATGCTGCGGCTGATTGAATCGAACGGGTTTCGAAAGGCGTCCGCTGAGCCGCTTTCGGGCGGGATCGTTACGATTTATACCGCGGAAGGTAGTGGCGGCTCACCGAGCCGCCATGGCGATTGAGGTCAATCGCCCCTACCTGGGCGTTGCGCTCACCGTAACCGACGCCGCCGGCGTCGGCGATTCCTGTCCAGCCAGCGGCAGTTTCAATGTGTTGAAGTCCGTCGCGCTGATTGTGAACGTGCCTTCGCGTTCGTCCACTCTAGCGAACCAGTTTCCGTTCGGCGCGGAGCCGCCAACCGTTAGTTTGTGGGTCGCCTTATCATCGGGTGAAGTTGTGAACGTCAGAACAAGCTGCGGCTTATCGAGTCCATGTCCGGGTAATGTGCCTCCAACCCAACGTTCCGCATGGAGGGTTGAGGCTGTCTTGAGAATCGCTTCAAGGTGCGGCTGATCGATTGGACCGGTGCCCTTGCCCCAATTCCATTGATTGTTCGCGCCGCGAATCAGTTCGAATTCCTTGTCGGTTTTGATTGTCAGCCGATGGATCTGTTCGGGCTTGAAATTGAAGATGGATAAATCCTGCCACTGCAACGGATCTGTCCAGATTTGATCAAGAATCGTGCGGCGCACAGTCACAATGAACGGCTCGTCGCCGACTCGCGCGTAAACGTTGTCGCCTTCGACTTTCCCAAACGCTACCGACGCGAACGGCTGCTCGCCCGCTTTCGTCTCTGCCGTATTCTCGGAAGCGAACGAGCTGAAAGTCAGGGTCAGTTGCGGTTTGTCGAGACCATACTTCGCCAGGTTGGAAGCGACGTTTTCGACAAAGTTTGTCACCTGGCCGTTTTGCATCGCATCGATGAGCCGCTGGGCTTCGGTTGAATTCGCCGGCACATTGTTGCGGCTGGCAATCGTCCAGCTTTCATTTTTGCGCGCGAGAACAGTTTTCCCTTTGGCTCCGGCGTCGATCGTTATGCGATCGAGAATTTTGGTGTCGATCCGGACCAGATGACGGTCGCGCAAATCGTCCGGCTTGACGTTGAGGATCTCCTCGATCTTTTTTGGCAGGGTGTAAACGAAACCGCGCGAGGCAAAGCGAACATAAACCTGGTCCTTCTCTTTTTCCGGCGCGCTCCCGATTTGAAGCATCTGGCCGGCGGCGCCCGGTTTGTCGTCCTGAGTGAAAAGGGTGATCGATCCGCGCGGCTCAGCTAAACCAAACGGATGGAGGTCGCCTTTGTCGTCCGCCACGAATTGTTGAATTCGCGCAGTAGTCACTTGCGCAATCAAGTCGCCGACCTTTTGATCGTCAGCCCGCGTGTGCAGCGGCTTTATAATGTCCCAATGATCGCCCGTTTTTTGCAATTCCATTTCGCCGGCCGGCGTTTTGAGGACCACTCGCACCACTTGCGCCATGATCAGATCGGTTAGCTTACGATCGCGAAAATCTTCCGGTTTCTTGTCGATCGCTTTCTTGACCGATTGATTGACCAGGAAAGTTTCCTTGGAATTCGCGAACCGGACATACATTTTCCCTTCCAAGGCGGCTTCTTTGCCGAACAAAATCTCCGGCGGAGCTTTTTCGCCGGACAATTTCAGACGCAGCTTTGGCTGAGCCAGACCAAAATCCGCGATCTTGCTCTTGTCCGCTTCCATTTCTTTGGCCGAAATCGTTGCGTCTTTCTGCCAATTCTCGAGATCACCGAGCAAATTGTTCACCGCAGCCGCGTCCGCCTGGTCCTTGATCGGCGTTTCCAGGCGCCACTTATCGTCATGCCGGCGGATATCGATCCTGTCGTCACCATTTTGGATGGTGATCCCGGTGATTTTATCGCCAGTAAAGTTGAGAACGTTTTGCGCTTCCCGCGCCGCATCCGCGGTGTTGGGCGCATTGCGCTCAACTAAAAACAAGTAGGTAAAAACCCCGGCGGTAACGATCAGCAGGACCAGAGTTGCCTTCCACTTCATAACTTCAGGCGCGGCGTTGCCACCAAACGGCGGTACCGAGAACAACAAAAACAAGCGGGATCAAGACGAGGACGATCCAGCGAAGATTTCGCAACGCGTCTTCATTCAGGCTGAAAGTCAACATTTTGGGAACTTTTGGTGCGATGCCGATGAGTTGTTCGCGGTTGAGCAGCCAGTTGGCGCAACCGGAAATGAAATCAAGAGCTTGCTGGTCCTGGGTAACCGCATTGTCCTGCACAAATGTCGCGTTGCTGACCACGACCATTCGCGAAGAATTCATCTGGACGCGCTCGTCCGCACTGCCTCCTTTCTCGATTGAAACTCCGATGGTTAACGGCGTCGGATTCGGCTTCTTTGCGTCGTTCTGGAGTTTGGTTTGATCATTGGTGTTGTAATCCGTTTCTGCGAAATAAACTTTTTCCGCCTGGACCAGGGGCTGCAGCTGAATATTCGCCGCGCGGACGCGATCGGGTTCCAGGGTGATGGAAGAAGTGCCGCCAAAAAATACTGCGCGAACGTCGGCGAGTCGTTTGGTGATCGGGCTATTGCCCAGGAAACGGGCATAGACGTCGCGAATCAGCGCGAGCTCTTCAATGCCAGTCCGGACAAACGCCATCAGACGATCGTCATTGACCCTGACTCCGAGCTCGTTGAGAAACGCGTTGAGTTTTGGCGTCTTTGCCGAAGGGTCAAGGAGCAGAAGGATTCTGCCCTGTTTGTTCCAAAAGTCGCGCAGCATTTTCATTTCACGATCGGAAAAATCGTACTGCGGACCAAGGATCATCACGGTCTTGATGTCGGCCGGGATTTGCGGCTCGTTGAACAAATTCAATTCCTGCAGCTTGATGTTCTCGTTTTCGATGAACGTTTTGAGGACCGAGATCGGACTTGGAGCTTGTTCTTGTTGCTGCTGCATCATCGCCATCGGCGACGGCTCTGAGATCGAGGGCTCTTTGTGCCCGGTGATATAGCCGATGGTATTCTTTTTTCCTTCAACCAAATCGATCATCGCGCTCGTGATCGCTTGTTCACCCTTGAACGCGGCCACTCGCGGACCTTCGCCCATCGCCATTCCGCTCGAATCGATCTCCGCCATGTCCGACGCCTTTACGGCCTTGTTGCGACCTTCGTAGTCGATTACGAGCAGGCTTTCGTCGCTAACGACTTTGTATTTATCGAATAGTTCCTTGGCCCGGGAGAGATTTCGTTGGGGATCGATGTTCTCGACGTCGATCTTGCCGTTGGCCGCGTACTGATATTCGGTCAGCAGATTGGCAACGTCGCCGCTGATCGGTGTATTCGGCGAAAAGAAAACGGTGATCCGCATTTTGCCTTTGATTGTGTTTAGAAACCGCTTCGTCTTGTCCGAAAGCGCGTACTTCTGGTCGCGCGAGATGTCCCAGCGTTTGTAATGGCGGAAGCCGATCCAGTTGACTGCGCTCACCAGGAAGAAAATCAAAATCAACTGGATCAGGAGATTCACCCCGATCTGGAGTCGCTGGATTTTTTTTGGTTTCGGTTTTGCGGAAGAGTCAGCCATTTCTCACAATCTCCATTTGCGCGATTGGAACGCCTGATAAGTCAGGGTGAGCACGAACGCGGTCATGCTGATATAAAAAACAATCGGCCGGGTATCGATGATGCCGCGCGAGTACGTTCCCATGTGTTCGATTGCCGAAAAATAACCGAGCGCGTCGCGCATTCCCGAGCTGACATCGAGGAGGATGAATTGAACCAGTCCCAGGAAAAACAAGAGAGTAATCGCGCAGAACGAAATGATTGCGGCCACGATTTGGTTTTTTGTCACCACCGAGGCGAAACAGCCGACTGAGAGATAAAACATTCCCAGAAGCAACAGCATTAAATAACAGCCCCAAAAGGCGCCGGTCGAACTCGCCGCCGGTTGGTTCGTGATCTTTTGAAAAATCGCGAAGTAAAGCAGAGTCGGAATCCAAAGGGCGATGTAGAACACCAGCGCCCCGAAAAATTTGGCCAGCACCACCTGGAGATCACGCACCGGCGCGGTCATCAACGGTTCGATCGTGCCGAGTTTAAATTCCTCGGAAAATAAGCGCATGGTGATCAGCGGAAAAATCAGGACGAAGGCGAACCAGAAAAACACCGAATTAAAAAATGCCTCCTGGACTGAATAGCCCGCCGGCCGCTGATTCATGAACGAGACCTGGAAATAAAAATCCACCCCGCTGACCAGAAGAAAGAAGACCAAAACGATGTAGCCGATCGGCGAGTGAAAATAGCTGCGAACCTCGCGAACCAGGAGGGTGTAGAACTTACGCATGGGGGTAGCGGGCGGGAGTAATGGAGTTTTGGAGTGACGGAGTGATTATGTACTCTTCCGGATCTTCGGCGATGCGTGCGATCCAGTCGGCGTCTTCGCGTTTCTGTTCGAGCTTTTCAATTAAACGGAGAAGTCTGTTTTCGACTTCATAATGAATCACGCCGAAATCGTGGAAGCGCGCGTCGGAGATTTGCTTTGTTTGTCTTAAGCCGATTACTCGTGTCATGGTTTCGGCGAGCGATCCCGGCGCGTAATAAAGAAATTGAATGTATTCGCTGATTGAACGTCGCCCGTAACCCTCTGAGATATTAGCGGAGACTGATTGTGCTGCATCGGCAAGTTGTGATCGCAGCTTGAAGTCAATTTTGGCTTCATTGAAACAAGTGCTCCAAACCAGCTCGAACAATTGCATGGCCTTTTGCCACATGATCAGTTTCATGTAACCGCGATTCTTATTCCGACGTTCTGTTTCGTAGTAATCCATTACTCCACTACTCTTTTACTCCATCACTCCAATCCGATCTGGTCGGAGTGGGTAATCTCCACGAACACATCTTCGAGAGTGGCGCGACGTTGGGTCAGCTCGCGCAATGTCCAGTGTCGCGCCGCCGCGAGTTTAAAAATCTCTTCGCGCACATCGAGGCCCGACTCAACCCGGAGCGAAAAAACATTCCAATCGTCCTCTCGATCGACCGACACGTCGCGCACGCCGGAAATCTTTTTTAATTCCTCGGTGCCATCGTCCCTGCCCGTTTTTGCTTCAACAATCACCCCGCCGGCCTGGCGAATCTGAGCGAGAAGGTTTTCCGGAGTATCGCAGGCTTCGATCTTGCCCTTGTGAATGATCACGACGCGGCTGCAGGTCATCTCGACCTCGGGCAAAATGTGGGTCGAAAGCAGGATGGTATGTTGTTTGCCGAGGTTCTTGATCAACTCGCGCACCTGCCGAATTTGATTGGGGTCGAGACCAATCGTCGGCTCGTCGAGAATCAGAAGTTCTGGCTCGTTCACCAGAGCGTCCGCCAGTCCAACCCGCTGACGGTAACCTTTCGATAGCGCGCCAATCAATTTTCGTTCGACCTCGCGGAGGCCGCACAATTCTTTCACATCGCCAACCCGTTCGGCGATCCGGCGGTGGGCGACGCCTTTCAGCGCGGCCCGATAATCGAGGTACTCGGTGACCCGCATGTCGTTGTAGAGCGGAACGTTTTCCGGCATGTAGCCAAGGCGCGACCGGGCCTGAAGCGATTGCTCGAACACGTCGAAGCCGGCGATTGAAGCGCGACCAGAAGTGGCCGGCATGAATCCGGCAAGGATGCGCATCGTTGTTGTCTTGCCCGCTCCGTTAGGGCCCAGAAAACCCATGATCTCACCCTGGCCGACTTCAAAATTCAAATCGCGGATGGCGGTGTGGCCCGCGTAACGCTTGGTCAAATTTTCAACTTTGATCATGGTGAAAGTATTTCAGACAATCGAACCAGAATTGCGTTGCTAAAAATTTTTGAATTGTCAACGGGCGACCAGTGTTACGGTCTCGACTCGTTGACCGCCGGTCGCGCGGACAATCCCGACCACAAAATCGACGCTACTGCCGCTGCCGGCACGACTTAGCAAGGTCTCGACTTCCTTGACTGAATTCACATCGCGTTTTCCGATTTTGTAAATCACAAGACCACGCTCGATTCCCGCCTGGTCGGCCGGACTGTCCGATTCGACGGAGCTGATCAATACCCCGCGGCCGGGTTGATAGCCGAGCGCCTGGGTGAGCTCGTCCGACAAGTCCTGAAGCTGCATCCCGAAAAGTCGCTCGGCGTTCGATGAGCTCGGTGTTTCCTCAGCGGCCGGCTGAAGTTTTTGACCGGGATGCTTTTCGGCGAACGCTTTGAATTTCGCGACATTTTCCCGGACAACGTCAGCCGGAATCGCGAATCCCATTCCCTGGGTCGGGATGCCCTGCGGGGTGAATGCCATTTTTGCCGAACTGATTCCGACCAGTCGCCCTGAAATATCGATCACTGGACCGCCGCTGTTACCGGGATTAATGGCGGCGTCGGTCTGGACGAGGTCCTTGTATTCTATGTTCTCGATCGCGATATCACGCTTGGTTGCGCTCAACACCCCGCGGCTGATCGAGCTTCCATAGCCAACCGCATTGCCCACCACCAGGACTGTTTCGCCTAACAAGTTGGGAGAAATATTTTCCAGACTGATGAAGGGAAAGTTTTCCTTCGCATCGATCTTGATGAAGGCGAGGTCTTTCTTCTCGTCGCCGGTAATGTAGTGGGCGCTGTAGGTTTTCCCGTTGTTCGTTGTCACCTTAATTTTTAAATCGGCGGCCCGCTCGACCACGTGCTGATTTGTGACAATATAACCGGCCGGATCGACGATGAATCCGGAACCGAGACTCTGCAGCGTCTGGCGAATTTCCCGCGGCCGGCCCCGGTAGTAGCCGAAAAATTGCGCATAAAAATCCTCGATCGGATCGCGAACGCTCCGCCGGATAACCCGTTCGGTGTTGATGTTGACGACTGCGGGGAGAACTTTGGCCACGGCCAATACCGCGGGCTCGGCTGCCGGGTCCCCTTGGGCAGGAGAGGTCCCTGACCCGGCGATCTGCAATCCGCACACCACGGCCAGGGTTAGCCAGGTTTTTCCATGTATTCCCATTGTGGCGTGGAAATAACGGAGCGGTCGCAACACTGTCAACTTATCGCAAGGGTTTAGCCGTTTTACCGCGGTCCCGTTAGTTGCCCACATTCAGCCAATCTGATCTCTCTCTAGAACTTGAATGCAAATTGCATTCAAGATGCCGCTAAGCGAGGGTTTAGCCGGTTTATCGCGGTCCTGTTAGTTGCCCACATTCAGCCAGCCTGATCTCTTTCTAGAACTTGAATGCAAATTGCATTCAAGATGTCGCTAAGCAAGGGTTTAGCCGTTTTACCGCGGTCCCGTTAGTTGCCCACATTCAGCCAATCTGATCTCTCTCTAGAACTTGAATGCAAATTGCATTCAAGATGCC
>JAICWQ010000166.1 GCA_025934755.1 Chthoniobacterales bacterium
ATAGACCCCGTGATTACAGCGACTGGCGGCGATCCACTTTTGGAACGCGGCGCTGTTGAAGTTTACGAAAAAGAACTGTTTCCGCTTGCGTCCCTTATCACTCCAAATCTGGATGAGGCATCACAGCTGCTCGGACGGGAAGTTTCCGACCGTGCATCGATGGAGGGCGCAGGCAAAGAATTGAAAGAAAAGTTCAAGGCTGCGATCCTGCTGAAGGGCGGACACTTGAAAGGCGACAACGCCCTCGATCTTTTGTTTACCGATGGCCGGGTGATTGAATTCTCGGCGCCATTTATTCGCGATATCGCAACCCACGGGACGGGTTGCACTTATTCCGCGGCAATTACCAGTGGGCTGGCCAAAGGTGTGCCTTTAACCGAAGCGATCACCCGGGCCAAAGAATTCGTGACGAAATGCATTACCAATCGATTGCGTTGGAGCGGAGCGTCAGGCAACGTGGATGCCTTGCGTCACCAGGCCTAGTCAGGGCGAGACTTTCTTTTTCTTGCCGGGACGTTTGAGTTTTTTCCAGCGCTTCAGCTCCATCGCTTCTTCAGCCGCGGCAGTTTCGGCCTGTTTCTTACTCCGGCCGCGGCCTTTCCCCAGAACAATGCCTTCCCAGACCGCCTGCACCACAAATCGCTTGTCGTGTTCGGGACCAGTCTGCGAAAGAACTTCATAAACCGGGCTTTTGGGCGAAATGCTTTGCAACAATTCCTGCAAGTTCCCTTTGGGATTAATATCAACCGGTTCCTCCGCGAGCAGGGCCAGGTCGGCTTTCGCCTGCGTCAAAATGAATTTTCTCGTGTCCTCCAAACCGCCATCGAGATAAACGGCGCCGATCAATGCCTCGAAAGCATCGGCTAGAGTAGAGGTCCGCGCTCGACCCCCCGATGCTTCCTCGCCTCGGCCCATTAAGAGGAACTGGCCGAGCTCGATGTTCACCGCGTGACTCATTAACGCATCGCGCGAAACCAGACGCGAACGCAATTTTGTCAGCTGACCTTCGGGTTGATCCTTGAAGTGGCCAAAAAGATACTCCGTGATCACGACCTGAAGGATGGCGTCGCCTAAAAACTCGAGACGCTGATTATCGAAATGGCGTTGCTGGGTCTCGTGACCAAGACTCGGATGAGTCAGCGCCTCGGCCAGCAACAGCGGATTGCGAAACTTGTGACCGATTCGTTCTTCGAGTGGATGCACGTCAGTGCTTTTGATAAATCTCGAGCGAGGTGACCACGTCGAGAGCGCGCTGCAAAACCGGATCGCGTAACGGTTGTGCCGACCGGGATCGCAGGCGGCGTTGCGCGTCTGGAATGTCCAGTTCGGGATTAGTGCCGGCCATAAGCGCAGCTTCGTTCAAGTGCGGTCGATCGGTTTCGTAAACAAACGGGCCCATTCCTTTTTCGGCGCTTTGCCGGAACACCTGCCGTTTCTCCGTTTCGGGCATTTCCACCGGCAAATCCGGTTTCACTCCTGCGGGAAACACTGGCTGACCGTCGGGCAGGACGGCTTCGGCGGAGGCGACGCGGAGAATCTTGCCGCTCGGTAATGGCTGGTCCGAATATTCGACCGCTCGACCCGCCGTCGATTGTCCAATGATCAGCGCCTTGTCGTGCAGTTTGAGCGTCGCAGCGAGCGCTTCGGCGCCGCCCGAGGTATCGCCGTCGACGAGGACAACAATCAATCCTTGAAAGGCGGGGTCCCGGTCCGAAGTAAATTGCCGGTCCTGACGCGCACCCGGTTTGCGCACGCTGAAAAGCGGCTTGCCTTTGGGACAAAATCGTTTGGCGAACTCGGCCGCCTCTGCCAAATCCCCGGTGCTGCTTGCCCGAAGATCGACGATCGCGGCGTCGATCTTTTTTTGGCCGAACTCCTGTAATTTTTTATCGAGTTCCTTGAGGTTTACCGGGTTGAGGTCGCCGAGCCGTAAATAGCCGATGTGGCCTTCAAAAATTTCACTGTAAAACGGCCCGGCATTCTCATTCGTGGTGGCTTCGCGGTTCGCCAGAAGCATTAATCCTCCAGGCATTCGAACGAGCAATCCTGTCAGGGTAGCGCGATTCAATTCTGCATCGGTGATTGCATCGGGGCTGGCAAAATTCGCTTTCAAGAGAGAAAGGGCCGCCTGAAGGTCCGCTTCGCCTAACGAATTGATGATTTGCTCGGATGTCGGCGATGGTGATGGCGAAGGTGAGGATGCGGGAGATTTGGCAGCCGTTGATGGACTGCTGGTTGTCGGCGCCGATGATGGGGCAGGACTCTGGCCATAGACGTGTATGGCCAATGTTACTGAGATCGCAGTTAGGCCCGCCCGGTTAAACATCGCTCCACTGTTTAGCCCGTCGCTGCGCTGAGAGCAATATCGCGGCGATAATGGCAACCGTCGAAACGAATCACTGATACCGCTTCATAGGCGCGCTCGCGGGCAGCCTTAATGGTGGACCCCAATGCGGTTACCGCCAAAACCCTTCCCCCGGCGGTCACGACTTCGCCGTTGTCGACTTTTGTTCCGGCGTGGAAAATCTGGACTGCCTCGGGATTGGCGGCCTCGCCGAGCCCCGAAATTTTCTTTCCGGTCTCGTATTTTCCTGGATAACCCGCCGACGCGAGAACCACCGTTACCGAGGCGCGCTCGTCCCATTCAATTGCGTGAATGTCGATCGTGCCGTCGATTGTTGCTTCCAGCAGCGGCACCAGGTCGGATTTCAGTCGCGGGAGCAACGCCTGGGTCTCCGGGTCCCCGAACCGGCAATTGAACTCGAGCACGCGCGGACCGTCCCCGGTGATCATCAATCCCGGGTACAACAAGCCACGATAAGCAACGCCTTCTTTGCGCAATCCTTCCAGAAGAGGTTGCATGATTGTCGTCTCAAATGTCGTCTGTAACTGCGGGTTCCAGTTGTTCGCCGGGCTGAACGCACCCATGCCGCCGGTATTTGGGCCCTCGTCGCCATCGAACGCGCGCTTGTGGTCCCGGGCGGATTCGAGCAGCCGGTAATTCTTTCCGTCCACCAGCGCATGAAGCGAACATTCGGTGCCGCGAAGAAACTCTTCGATCACAATCCGCCGGCCCGCATCGCCAAAACTCATTTCATTCATCATCGCGTTAATCGCCGTCTTCGCTTCGGCTCGATCGGACGCGATGATGACGCCTTTGCCGAGCGCCAGCCCGTCGGCCTTGATCACAACCGGAAATTTCAATTGCTCGCAATAATCGAGGGCATGGTTGCTGTCGGAAAATGTTTGGGCTTCGGCCGTCGGCACTTTTTGCGCGCGCATTAATTCTTTGGCAAAAATCTTCGAGGATTCCAGACGGGCGGCTGCTTTGGTCGGACCGAAAATGCGCAAGCGATCGGCGTTGAAAAGATCGACAATTCCCAAGGCCAGGGGATCGTCGGGACCGACAACGGTCAGGTCGATGGCGTTCTGTTTCGCGAAAGCACGCAATTGAATGACATCGGTCGCGGGAATTGCGACATTGTCGGCGATTGCCGCCGTCCCCGCATTTCCGGGCGCGCAAAAAATCCGGTCGACCGTCGGCGATTGTTTCAATTTCCAAACCAGGGCGTGTTCGCGGCCGCCGCCCCCGATCACAAGAACTTTCATGAGTTTGCCACTGTAGAGGCAGCCGTGCCGGCTGCGAGAAGATTTGGAGTCAAGGCGGGCTGCCTTCATCAAGGCCCGGTGGCTGGCCCGAGATGACTGCCACAATAGCTCTCGGCTGTGCGCGCATGCGGCCAACTACAGCGTTACGTCGGATATACAGTCTTTTTAGGTGCCTACGTCCAGCGTTGCCTGTTGATCGATCGCGGATTACAAAGCGGCATGGCTTCAGTGATGGATTCCCAATGTCCTTCCCGCCTCGTGCTTGATCGGATCGCCGACAAATGGACGGCTCTCATCATCCAACTCCTCGCTAAAAAGACGATGCGTTACGCGGAACTTCATCGAGAGATCGGTGGAATCTCGCAGAAAATGTTGACCCAGACTCTTCGCAGTCTGGAACGCGATGGTTTGGTCGATCGAAAGGTTTATCCGGTGGTACCGCCCCGGGTGGAATATTCCCTCTCCCGTCTCGGGCGCACCTTGATTGAGCCGTTGCGGGGCCTATGCCGCTGGTCGGAAAAACATCTCGCCGAATTGCAATCCAATCGCGCCCGGGCGCGGGCGAGATTGACCCCAGTGGCATCGCCTTCGAGCCGATGAAAAACCGGCGCGGGCGTGATCATCGGCAAGATGCCGGTGCCACCCAGGAGCGGATCTTTTTGCTTTCCCCGGCTTATGCCGGAGGGCGACGGGCCCAAATGATCCTGAGCGAACGCGCCCAATTCGAATTGGCGAAGAAGCTGCGGAGCGAACAAGGCGCAACTATCGCCGAGGTTTTTACCTTTCTGAGCGGCTTATATTTTCGAGGCAAAATTGCTTATGCGAACGCGTTTGCGAGCTTGAACAACGGAGCTTGTGGCGTGTTCGTGATCACGCCGACTCGCGGCCTGATTGATGCAAGATCAATCATCAGACATTCAGACCTGCGCGAATTTGCCGCGGTCAACATCGATGCAGACGATCCGCGTTATCGCAAACCGCTGGAAAAATCGGTCCGCTTTCTGGCCAGAAAACTTCCCGTCGATTGCGACATTGTTTTGCTCGGCAGCATTGCGACCGGCAAATATGTCGACGTCTTTCTCAAGCACTTTAGCGATCGCTTGCGCTTTCCAGCCGATTTTGTCGGTCGTGGCGATATGAGCCGGGGCGGTTTGATGTTGCGTTGCGCCGCTGATCGGACGGAGTTGCGCTACATTTCGGTCGCGGGGGCGGTGCTAAACGGAAAACGCCCGCCGAAGCTCGCTCCGCGGCGATATCCTAAAGGATGGCCTTCATCATAAAGCCCCCATTGCCGCCGATGGAATCCCGGTCAGCCGGCGAAATTCCAACCGGTGACGGCTGGCAATACGAACCGAAGTGGGACGGATTTCGCTGCATCGCGTTTCGCGACCGCGACAATGTCTATTTGCAATCAAAATCGGGCCAGCCTCTCGCCCGCTATTTCCCTGATGTGGTCGAAGCGATTCGAAACTTGCCGTCGAAAAGTTTTGTTCTCGATGGCGAGCTCGCGATTCCGATTAACGGCGCGCTCTCGTTTGACCAGCTCCAGTTGCGATTGCATCCGGCGGCCAGCCGGGTGGCGAAACTGGCCAAAGAACACCCGGCGATTTTCATCGGGTTCGACCTTCTCGGTCAGAATCGCGAGTCGTTATTAAAGAAGGCATTGTGCGATCGCCGAAAAACGCTGGAGAAATTCGCGCGCGCAAATTTCAAATCGAAAGGCACAACCCGGCTTTCGCCTGCGACCAGAGATCTCAACCAGGCGAAGAAGTGGTTCCAAAAAACGGGTGGCGATCTTGACGGAGTCATCGCGAAGCGAATCGACATGCCCTACGCGTCCGGCGAACGAACCGCGGTCATGAAAATCAAACAGATCCGAACTGCCGATTGCGTTGTCGGCGGATTTCGCTACGCAAGCGGCGCAAAGATTTTGGGTTCGCTGCTGCTCGGTCTGTATAACGCCGACGGAATGCTGGACCACGTCGGATTTACCTCGGCGTTTAAGACGGCAGAGCGTCGCGCCCTTACGAAAAAGTTCGAAGCTTTGCGCAAGCCACCCGGTTTTACCGGCAACGCGCCCGGGGGTCCGAGCCGATGGAGCACAGAGCGAAGCGGCGAATGGGAACCTGTCGACCCAAAAATTGTCGTTGAAGTGACCTACGATCATTTCACCGGTGGGCGATTCCGGCACGGAACGAAAATCGTGCGTTGGCGAAAGGATAAATCGCCGCGGCAATGCACGATGGATCAGGTGGAAGGCCGTGAAGGAAGATCTCTAGCGCTTCTTTAGCGGAGCTCTCCCTGTCTCGCCGTAGCCCAGCGAAGACGGCAGAGCGTCGTCGGCGGTCGGAGACCGCCGCTACAA
>JAICWQ010000115.1 GCA_025934755.1 Chthoniobacterales bacterium
AAAGCCGAAGGCGCACACCCAAAACGCAATCGCGGCCGTCAAAGTGTATTGATCTCGAGTAAGGACCGTGAGTGCGCGTTCCAATTTTGTCGGAATCAATTCCAGCGCACGGGCTTCATCACGGGCAATCCGCAAATTGGCCTGCGCCTCGGGATGATGCCGATCGAGGGTCAGGGCGCGTTCGTAATTCAATACTGCACGACCGAAATCCTTTTTTCGGAAATACGCGTTCCCCAAATTATAAAAGAGATTTGGAGCATCCTGACCCGAACGCACCAATTCCTCGTAATCTCTGGCTGCGGCGTCGAAATCGCCGGCTGCATATTCCTGATTAGCCTTCGCGAACTGGGTGGCCGTCTCGCCCAATGCCATCGACGCGCCCACCAGAAACAGAAACAAACTGAAAATCCGAACTCTCATACGCGCAAGCTTTCGAGTAATCGCAGCACTTCCTCGCGATCTTGATGAGGGACATTCTTGTTACCGTTTCCGGTCCCGCTGTACCGCAATTCATCAGTCCGTTCGAAGAGCGTCAGAAGTCGTGTTCGCTCCGCCTCGTCCAAATCGAAAGCGCTGGCGATTGTTTCGGCGTCGACCGTGTTCGGATCGATGTTTTTCGCGAGAGCTGTTTTCACTCGCGCAACTCTTGATGCGTCTGAGAAATATTCCTGCGGCGATAGTTCGCCCCCCCGCAACTTGCGCAAAAGGTCGGCAGATTCTTCCTGCAACGCCGCGACGCGTCGCGCTTCCCGATCGCCGGCTTTTGCCCGTCGAATTTTCCACAGGGCGAATCCCAACAGCACGATTAGCGGCGCCAGCTGTGCTGTCCAAAATGCCGGCCGCAAGTAAAGTGGTGCAAACGATCGGGTCTGCCCGATGTCAGTGAGCTGATACAAAATGTCTGCGGGTTTTGCCGCGGCCGCCGCCGTCGGGGCCGCGCTTGGTGCCGGTTGGGTTGGCGTGGCCTGAGCATTGGCCACACCGGAGGCCGGAGCGGAGCCTCCCTCCACCGTAATTGGAACCGGATCGCTTCGAAGCGTTACGTAATTTTCTTTGATCGGGTCAAAGTAAGCGAACGTCAGGGGCGGGATGACCGTTTTGTTTTCGTTAGGGGCGATCACCGTCTCAAAAGTTTTCTCGCCGCTGATCCCGACGTCGTCGTCCTGTTTGAACTTTGATGATGGCGGATATTTGTGCCAGCCACGTTCATCCTCCAAGCTTGGCCCTTTCATCCGGTCAAAATTGCCGCGGCCCGAAATTGTTGCGGTGACGGTAATTGGATCGCCGACCTGAAGGCTTTTCGGTTTTGCATCGACTGCCATTGTGAAATTGCCGACCGCGCCCGAAAAGCTTGGGGGCGCATTCGGCGGCAATGGTTTGACGTCGAGCGTCACTGACTCGCTTCGGATCGGCAGTTCGGTGCGTTCGCCCATACTGCCAAACGGATCCGCAAAAAATGGATCGGAGAACGGATCGTCTAAATTAAAGAGATCGAACGGCGAACGCGGCCGAGTGGTGCGGGGGGCGCTCGGCCGTCTCGGGAGCACAACCACTGCTTTGGCTTCGACCGGTCCGATTTCAAGTTTCCCGGCCCGCGCCGGAGAGATCGCGGTCTTGAAAGCATAAACCTGATAGGTGCGACCGCCGACTGTTTCCCTGGTCTCGCGCGGCTGCTGCAACTTCTGACTCGTAAAACCTTGTCCGGAAAGCTCCGGTCCTTCCTCAAGCCGGGGCCGAGCCCGCGGGTCAAAGGCGAGCCGAATCTCGGCCGGTATCACTTCGCCGACGTAGGCATCTTTTTTCGCAACAACCAGTTCGGCAAAAGCAATTTTGCCAAAGCCGGCCGCGGAGTGACCACCCTGTGGCGCAGCGGCCGAGTTATTCGACCCGCTCACCACATTCAGTGTGAGCTCCGGTGTCCGAAGCGATTCGCTCCCAACCCGAACTGTTTGCGGCGGGATTCTGAACTTGCCCGCGCGCAATGGCAGGATGGTATAGTTATAAGTCACGCTGCTGCTGACGTCGAAATTGTGCATTTCGAATTGGCGCGAGCTCCCGGTCTGATGAATTTCGAGTCCGTCGATCGAAATTTCCTGCGGAACATTTGCGCTCTGCGCGCCGCTGACTTTGATTTCAAGCTGCACGGTTTCGCCGGGGCCAGGCTCGGAGTTACTCAACACCGCGGTCACGCTCGGTGAAGCGGCGCGAGCCATGGCGCTCGCCGCAATCAAAGCGAGCAAAGTTATCAAGACTGTCCGGTGACGTCTCTGCATCGGCATTCTATTAACTATCAATTCTCAACCTCAACTTTCCGCCCTCACCAGTCATTATAGACATGGCGTCTCACCTTGCGTTCATCAAGTTGGACTCGCGCTTCTTCATCTTTCATCGATTGCAAGAGCAACTCGGCTTGTTTTTCACTCATTTGTCCTTCTTTTTCCGGCTCAGCCTCGGCCAACGCTTTCGCTTCCTTCGGTGACTGCGGCTGATTTTCGCCGTTGGCCCCTTTGATTTCGCCCGCTAATTTTTTCTGCGGCGAACCCGTTGGAGAAGCTGACGGCATGGCGTTTTGATCTTGACCGTCACCTTCGCCTGGAGATGGCGCAGGGGCCTGATCCTGCCTGTTGCCTGAACTCGGAGATTGTTCGGGTTGTTCCTCTTTGCCTGATGACTGTCGGTCGTGGGCAGAACGGTTCTCTCCTTTTCCGGGAGATGGCGATGACGATGATTGGTCGCCTTGTTTCTGGTCTTCGCCCTGGGATGGACTCGGACTCTCGCCTGGCTTTGGCTGCTGTTGGTTCTTTTGTGGCTGGTTTTTTGCCATTTGCTGGCCGGACTGGTCTTGCGAATTCTGATCCTGGTTGCTGTTCGATTTGTTCTGCGATTGGCTCTGCTGGTTTTGCTGTTGCTGCTGGTTTTGATCTTTTCCGCCTGAACTGTTCTGAGATTGAGATTGCTGTTGGTTCTGGTCTTGATTTTGTCCGCCGCCGTTTTGTTGCTGATCTTTCTTGTTCTGTTGTTGCGGTTGGGGCGGCGGAGTCGGTTTTTTCTTTGGATGTTGCTTCAAGCGCTCAATTTTCCTTTTGACCTCTTCCAGGTTCGCCTTGGCGGCTTCGTTGTTTGGATTGAGCTGCAAGGTCGCTTCATAATGGGAGGCAGCATCATTCAGATCTTTCAACGTCGTATCGTTTGCCTGGTCCATGTCGGCGCGTTCTTCCAATGTCCGGCCGAGATTGAAGTGACTGTTTTCCTGAAGCCGTTTGTCGGGCGACAGCAACGCCTCACTGAACGATTGAAGCGCTTTATTATAATCACCCATTTTGAACGCCGCCGTTCCAGAATCGAACTCGATCTTGTCCGCTGCAGAAGAATCCGGATGAGCTTTGAGATCTTCCTGAAAATGTTGATACGCATCCTGGTATTTTCCATCTCGATACAGATTCAAACCAGGCGCGCTCGCGAAGGTCGGTCCCGCCAAAAGCAAAACGGCGGCCGACGCTGGCACAGCAATTTTCGCCCAGCCTGGAATACGCGCGCGCCCGCGCACCTTTTTGCGTTCGCCAATCAGGACAGAAATGCTCAGCGCGATCAGGGCGGCGCCGAGCGGCCATTCATAGCGCTCAATCGGCCGTCGGGACAAACGCGCGTCGATCTCCGCCGCTTTCATATTGGCCAGGCCCTGCTGATAAAGTTGCGACATCGTTCGCAGGCCGTCGCCAAGATTTAGGTAGAAACCGCCGGCAGATTCCGCGATTTGCCTTAATCGCTTTTCATCGAGCTTCGATTTCACGACTTGTCCGGCCGAATCCTTTACAAATGCGGTGTTTCCGTCGTCGGCAGGGATTGGAATCAACGAGCCTTGCGGGGTTCCTACGCCAATGGTGAAGATTTTCACGCCGGCATCCGCCGCCGCTTTGGCCATCTTCACTGCATCGCCGCTCAATTCTTCGCCATCGGTAAAAATTATTAGCGCCCGATTGCCGGCCGCGCTTTTGCCGAATGTGCCGACAGCGAGATTGATCGCCTCAGAAATATTTGTCCCGCCCTCAGGAATTGTCTTCGTGTCCAAATCGCCGATCGATTCGATCGCTGCGTCGTAATCAATCGTCAGTGGCGCCTGCAAAAACGCGCGACCGGCAAAGGCAATGAGTCCAACGCGATCGCCTTGCAATTGGTTGATCAGGTCCTGGGCGGCGAGTTTGACCCGCTCGAGCCGGTTCGGCTGCACGTCGTTGGAGAGCATGCTCCGCGACGTGTCGACGGCGAAAAGGAGATCGAGCCCTTTGCGTTTGACATCTTCGTAGACGTAGCCCCAGCGAGGCTGGGCCAGACTGACAATCGCGAAAGCGAGACCAAGCATCAGAAATCCGAAGCGGACTACCCGGCGTTTCCGATTCACTGTCGCGGACAATTGCGGGAGCAATCGCGCAGAAACGAATTCGCGCAATCGCTCCACCCCGCGTTGTTCTGCGCGGACAAAGAAGACCGCGAGGACTGGAATTGCGAGCAACCCCCAAAACCAGACTGGCGCGCCGAAGGTCATTTGATTTCCAATCGCCAATTTCCAACTGCCAATTGTCTCACTGCCAAACGATCGTGCGTTCGAACTTTGTTAATCATGGCAATTTCTTCCAGATTGTTTGGGACAGCAGTAGCTGAGCGATCAGCAAGCCGCACCCGCTCATGATGCAGACCGGAAACAAATCGCGGTATTGCTGATACTTCTTCACCGCTACGGTTGATTTTTCGAGCTTGTCGATGTCGCTGTAAATTTGCTCGAGCGACTTGGTGTCGGTTGCCCGATAGAATTTCCCGTCGGCAATCTGCGTGACCTGTTTCAAGCCGGCCTCATTGAATTCTACATGCTGGTTTTGGTAATAAATGTTCCCGAGCGCATCAGTCATCGGCCCGCGCGAAGTGTAGATGGGCGCCGGAGCGATGCCGTTAATCCCGGCGCCGATTGCATAAAAATGGATCTTGAGCGCTTTGACCGCCTCAGCGGCGGTGTTCGGCGAAATCTTGCCGGCGTTATTTTCGCCGTCAGTCAACAAAACAATGACGCGGCTTTTGGAGTGTTTGTCGTTCAACCGGTTCGCCGCCGCCGCCATAGCCGAGCCGATCGCCGTTCCATCTTCGACTAGTCCAATCCGGACGCGATCGAGATTTTGCATGAGCCAATCGTGATCCAGAGTCATCGGGCTCACGACATAAGGCCGGCCCGCGAAAGCAATCATGCCGATGCGATCGTTAGGCCGACCTTCGATAAACTTGCGGGTGACTTCGCGAATTGCGTCGACTCGAGTGGCTTCGTCACCTCCAATCGTGAAATCCTTCGTTAGCATCGACCCCGACACGTCCAGCACGAGCATGATGTCGATTCCGCTGGCTTCGACCTGGCTCAAACTCTTTCCCAGTTGGGGGCGGGCGAGGCCGATCACAAAAATTGCCAGCGTCGCAAAAATCATTGCCCGCAAAATCTTACCGACGCGGGCCGCGCTTTGCTTTCCGATGGCGCGCAGCGCCGAGGTGGAGGAAAAAGTGAGAGCCGCGCCCGGCCCGCGTTTTCCCCGCAGGTAGGCGAGGAGCGGAATCGCCAGCAACAGAAGGAGCAGCCAGGGGCGGGCGAAGGTCAGCGCCGTATTTGCCGGCCACCAATCAAGCAAATGCAAGTTGCTCTCCTTTCACAAAGCGAGTGGCTTCTTCGAGCAAGAGCCGGCTGTCTGCGGGGCTGGCTTCATACCTCGCGAACTTGATTAAGTCGCATCGATTTAAAAAATCCTCGAGCAATGCCTTGTCGTTAGGCGAAAAGGAAGACGACTTCGCCAACGCGGTCAGAAATTCGACGGAGGTCCGGCGGGTAACCGGCAGAGCGTATTGGGATGAGACGTAACGCCGCAAAATGTCCGAGACACGAATGCTGAATAGATACGGATTCATCGTTTCGATCTCGCCGTTCATTTGTCCGAGTTCTTCCAACGCGATATCGCGTGGCAATTTCGGCGGCGCCAAGACTTTCGGTCGTCGTTTCAACCACCAGACGATCAGACCAATAAGCGAGAGTCCGACGAAGCTCGCCGCGAAAATGAGCCATGCCGGGACGAATGAATAGTCGACCGGTGGCGCGATCTCGTGAAAGTTTTGGGCGGCGATGGAAATCGACATCATGACTTATCGGAGGGCGACTCGGCGTTCGCGGATTTTAAAGAATGAGCGGAGGGCGGGTAGATAATCTTCGCTCGTTCGGAGAGTGATCGCGTCGATGTTGTTGCGACGCAGTGTCCGGGTGAGCTCGCGCGCGTTTTGCTCGGCAAGGTCGCTAAAGCGGGTTCGTGTGTTTCGATCGGCCGTGTTGATCTCAATCTGCTCTCCCGTCTCCGCGTCTTCGAGCGTGATAATACCGACGTTCGGCAGAACAGTTTCGCGTTCATCCTGAATTCGGACGGCGATAAAATCGTGTCGCCGGCCGCTTACCGCGAGCGCATGCGAGAAATCGGGCGCCTGAAAATCGGAAATGAAGAACACGACGGCGCGCCGGGTCACAATTCGGTTCAGATAATCGAGGGCCAACGCCGGGTCGGTTCCGCGACCGGCCGGTTCAAAAAACAGGATCTCGCGAATCAATCGCAAGGTGTGCGACCGGCCTTTCTTCGGCGGAATGAACAGCTCGACCCGATCGGTGAATAGAAGAAGCCCCACCTTGTCGTTGTTTCTAATCGCGCTGAAAGCGAGAAGACAGGCGACCTCGGCCGCGAGCTCGCGCTTGGATTGAGTGGAACTGCCGAAACTTCCGGACGCGCTCACGTCGACGATCAACATGACGGTGAGCTCGCGTTCCTCCGTAAATTTTTTGACGAACGCATTTCCCAAGCGGGCCGTTACGTTCCAATCGATGGCGCGAATTTCATCGCCCGGCTGATACTCGCGCACGTCTTCGAAGTTCATTCCGCGCCCTTTGAAGACGCTGTGGTAATTACCGGCGAAAACCGTTTCGACGAGACCGCGAGTTTTAATTTCGAGCGTGCGGATTTTTTTGAGAATCTCCGCCGTTCTTTCCTGCAAACCGTTCATCGTCACGGGACGGGAAGACCCGCAAAAATTTGCTCGATGATTGTTTCGCTGGTGACCGCTTCGGCTTCCGCCTCGTAACTGACAATGATCCGATGCCTCAACACATCCGGGCCGATGCTTTTGACATCCTGGGGCGTGACGTAACCGCGTCCGTTCAGAAATGCGTGCGCTCGCGCGCCCAGCGCGAGATAAATCGTGGCCCGCGGCGAAGCGCCGTAACGGATCAAGCCTTCCAGGGCGAGGTTGTAAGAGGCCGGTTCCCGAGTCGCCCAAACAACATCCACAATGTAATCCTTAACCCGATCGTCGATGTAGATCTGGTTCACAACATCGCGCGCGGCAACGATTTGTTTCGGGTCCACAATTCCCTGGACGCGGAGATCCGGCGCTGACGTCGCCATCAAATCCAAAATCGTGCGCTCTTCGGATTTCTGCGGATAACCGATGTTCAACTTGAACATGAATCGGTCGAGCTGGGCTTCGGGAAGTTGATACGTTCCTTCCTGTTCGATTGGATTTTGAGTCGCGAGAACCAGAAATGGGTCGGGCAATGGATACGTTTGTTCGCCAATCGTCACCTGACGTTCCTGCATCGCTTCGAGCAGGGCGCTCTGGACCTTGGCCGGCGCCCGATTGATTTCGTCGGCCAGAATAAGGTTCGAAAAAATCGGCCCAAGCTTGGTCGAGAACTCGCCCGTGCGCGGATTGTAAATCAAGGTCCCGACCAAATCGGCCGGCAATAGGTCGGGGGTAAATTGCAATCGCTGAAACCCGGTCTGGATCGCGGAGGCCATCGTTTTCACGGTGAGGGTTTTGGCCAGGCCGGGCACGCCCTCGAGCAGAATGTGTCCGTTGGCGAGGAGCCCCAGTAAGAGGCGATCGACGAGATATTTCTGACCAACGACGACGTGTGAAACTTGTTCCCTGAGCTGCGGCATCCAGCGGCCCAGTTCCTGGACTTCAACCGTAATTTCCTGCGTAGATTTCATGTATTTTTACAGACAAATTCTGACAAATGCCGGCCCGAAATGTTCGAATCACACCGAAACCCGCCCAAGACGCGGCTAACGGCCGACCGGCCTTCGGTCGCCGCGGCCACCTGCGGCATGCCAGCGAGGCCCTGGCTACACCTTTTGGCTGCGCGGGCGCAAAGTCAAAAAGATCGGAAGGCCGGGGTAGGGTATTCGCTCGCGGATCCGGGCCTCGAGATAGCGGGCATAGGTCCGCGCGAGTAATCGTGGGTCGTTAACAAACAATACGAATTCGGGCGGCTGAAGGTTCTTCGTCTTCGATCCGCTCGATTGGGTGGCGTAAAAGAGCTTTAACCGTTTGCCTTTGACCATCGGTGGTGGGTTTGCCGCAAATGCCGCACGTATCAGGCGATTGAGAACGCCGGTTCCGAGGCGGGCCGTCGAGGCGCGTTCGATTTTGTCGATCATCCCGAAGATTCGCTCGACGTTTTCCCCCGTCGTGGCCGATGCGATTACGACCGGGGCATAATTGAGAAAGAAAATTCGGGCCCGCGCTTCATCAGCGAGTTCGCGGATCCTTTGCTGTCGGCCGCGTTTTGGCTGCAGAAGGTCCCATTTGTTCAGAACGATCAGCGCGCTTTTGCGTGCTTCCTGGATCAAACCGGCGATTCGTTTGTCCTGGGCGGTTACCCCGCTCGTTAGGTCGACGGTCAATAGGCAGAGGTCCGCCCGTTGAATGCTTCGCTCCGCGCGCATTACGCTAAAAACTTCAACCGAACTGGAAACCTTGCCCCGCCTGCGCATTCCAGCCGTGTCGATGAAACGAAATTGACGACCGTCGCATTCGTAGGCGACGTCGACCGAATCACGCGTCGTTCCAGGCAGTTCGCTGACGATTGCGCGCTCGCTTTGGACAATCGCATTGATCAACGACGATTTGCCGACGTTAGGGCGCCCGATGATTGCGATCGCAATCGGTTGAGAGGTGGTCGGAGCCGGACTGGCATTTGTTGAGAGTTGAGAAGCTGAAAATGAATCGCTGATCGCTGAGGTCTGATCGCTGACCGCTGGCAGAAGTTGTTCGATCTGATCGAGCAAATCCGAGATGCCGCGGTTGTGTTCGGCGCTTATGGAAACGCTGGTGCCGAAGCCTAACGAATCGAAATCCGCTGCCAGCGATTCGTGCTTGTCGTGGTCGATTTTATTGACGGTCAGCAGCACTGGCTTGCGCGATTTGCGCAGCATGCGGGCGAGCTCTTGGTCAACTGGCGTGAGCCCGTCCTTGGCATCGACAACAAACAGAACCAAATCGCTTTCGCGCAACGCATCCTGGACCGTGCTGCGAACTTGAGCCGTCAGTTCCAGCTCGCCGGCGCCGAAAATTCCGCCGGTGTCCCAGACTGTAAACGGTCGCCCGCCCCGGTCGCAAAATGCCGAGATTCGGTCGCGGGTAATTCCCGGTTGATCGTGAACAATCGCGATTTTGCGCCTGACAAGTCGATTGAAAAGCGCGGATTTGCCGACATTGGGCCGACCGACGATCGCGACGTTCGGCAGCTTGGCCTGTCCGTTCATCGCACAATGACGCCGATGCTAGTCCGACCGGGCGTGAGCGTGCCCCTCGGCCTGCAACTGGCGTACGCCTTCCATCACGTAGATGAAGCCGGATACGAGCGTAAAAACGCCGGCCACCGCGACAACGAATGTGAGCGGGAGGAACCGAAGCTGCAACATCACCCAGGCGATCGCACACATTTGGCAAACCGTCGCCACTTTTCCAGTCCAACTCGGTTTTACTTTCATTTTGTTGCCGATGAAATAATGCAGAATAGCGGCGCCGACCAAAATCCCCGCGTCGCGCGTGATGACAAGGACAGGAAACCAGATTGGAAATTTCCCATAGTCCG